>JAYVXP010000168.1:0-79769 GCA_043785125.1 Bacteroidia bacterium | reverse complement strand
TCATTATTTTATTTATTTCTCCCATCTCAAAATACCTTATCGAAACATACGATGAAGAATACACGGGAAGGCAAATTAGTATGGACTGGGCTTACGTTAATCCCTTTACCGGATTTGTCCATTTCAATAACCTCAAAATTTACGAAGCAAAAAAGGACACACTGTTCTTCTCCGCCAAAGGGGTGAGTGCCAATTTTGAAATGATAAAGATGCTTTCCAAAACATTCGAGATATCAGAACTTATCATCCAACAACCCCGGGGAACAATTATTCAGAATAAAAAGAGTCTGAACTTTGATGATTTGATCTTAAAATTCTCACCGGATACGACCAAGGTGGCAAGAGAACCGGTTCACTTTAATATTTTAAATATTAAAATAGAGCATGGGGTATTTTATTACCATGAGAAAGTGATTCCAATTCACTATGTGTTGAAGGACCTCAACCTGGAAAGTTCCGGTAAGCGATGGAATGCCGACACGATTGCAACGACATTTTCTTTCTTGTCGCAGAATGGAAAAGGAGGAATGAAGGGCAATTTCACAATCAATGTCAAAAACAAAGACTACCGTCTTGCAACAACAGTTCGGAATTTTGATTTAGAGATCATCCGGCAATACCTCTGGGAATTGATTAACTATGGAATGTTTTCAGCCCAGTTGGACGCTAATATCAAAGCAACTGGAAACTTCAAAAATCCGGACAGCATCAACGTGCGCGGGCGTATCTCCCTGAAAGACTTTCATTTGGGGAAAACCACGAAAGATAACTATGCGGCATTCGATAAACTGGCGGTGGGCATCGACCAACTAAGTCCCATGAATCAAAAATTTCTTTTTGATTCTGTTACCCTGCACCATCCTTTTTTTAAATATGAAAAATTTGACTCATTGAATAACCTGGAAATGCTGTTTGGTAAAAATGGATCTAATATTTCGGATGTCACATCACAAGACGGGCGGTTTAACCTGATTATTGAGATTGGCCGCTATCTGAAAAAACTGGTCAGAAATTTCTTTCAGAGTCAATACAGAATCAACAGCCTTGCCGTCACGCGCGGTGAATTAAAATTCAGTGACTTCTCATTGAGCGAACAATTTACCCTGGATGCAAATTCGCTGACGATCAGGGCCGATTCCATTAATAAGATGAACAAGCGGGTGAAGGTCTATATCCAATCAGGAATAAAGCCTTATGGTGATGCCAATGTTACACTTCGCATTAATCCAAAAGACAGCGGGGACTTTGATATGCTGTATCACCTTAATAAAATTCCGGCCAGCTCGTTTAATCCCTACTTGATCTCCTATACTTCCTTTCCCTTGGACAGGGGAACCATTGAGCTCGCCGGGGTTTGGAATGTACGGAATGGCAATATTAACAGCGTCAATCATTTGTTGGTGATTGACCCGCGCGTCTCCAAGCGTGTAAAGAACAAGAATATAAGATGGATACCCCTTCCTTTGATTATGACTTTTGTGCGCGAGCGCGGCAATGTTATTGATTATCAAATCCCGATCACCGGCAATTTGAAGAACCCTCATTTTCGCTTATCCGATGTTTTGACGGACTTACTTAAAAACATTTTCATCAAACCGGTCACGATTCCCTACGGGATTGAAGTCAAAAGCACGGAAAACGAAATTGAGAACGCACTCACGCTAAAATGGGAAATGCGGCAGCGCGTTTTGCGCCCGAGACAAAAAGACTTTGTTGAAAAGATGGCTCTTTTCCTGGAAAAAAATACGGAGGCATCCATTTCCATTTACCCTAAACAATATGCCTTGAAAGAAAAGGAATACATTCTGTTTTTTGAAGCAAAGAAGAAATACTTCCTTTTGACTCGTCATAAAACCGCAGACGGCTTTACAAATGAGGATTCAGTTGAAGTGGATAAGATGTCAATCAAGGACCCCGCTTTCATGAAGGCCCTAAAGAAAGGCAAAGGCAGAGGTGACACGTTGATGTTTACCATTCAGGACAAGTGCTACAATTTTGTTGGTCATGGTAAAGTCGAAGGCAAATTTCAGCAATTAGTGAAGGAAAGGGGGAAGGCGTTTCAATCGTATTTTGTCAAGAATGGCACGGAAAACCGGGTGAAAATGCATCCCGATGAGGAAGGTATTCCCTACAATGGGTTTTCTTACTTCAAAATGACGTATCAGGGTGATGTTCCAAAATCATTGCGAAAGGCGTACGATGAAATGCACGAGCTCAATGATGAAGGTCTGAGAAAAAAATATTTTAGAGAAATGGAACAGCCACTGAATCCTGCGAGCCCCAGGGTTCAATAACTTAACCCAAAGAGGCAATTGACTCCAGAAACCACCTGTATTCATTCAAAAGAGGAGCTGTCTGTGTTGCATTATATCCCGTAGTTGGGGACAATAATACACAACCACCCAACACTTTAGCTCGATTTATTGCATTTTCACCCATTTCACTGAAGGCTCGTCATTTGGCACTTATTTTTCAGTAAGGTTTGTGAACTAAACTAAACGCTGAATCATGAACTCAACTGAATTAAAAGGAAATTGGAATGTCATGAAGGGGAAACTCAAGCAGGCTTATGCTGATCTTACCGATGACGACCTCACTTATGTGGAAGGTGCCGAAGAGGAATTATTTGGGCGGCTTCAAGTGAAGCTCGGAAAATCGAAACAAGAGATTCTGGAATCAATAAAAAAAATAAAAGGGACAAATTTTTAACAAACCATAACCATGAAAACAACCATTTTAGTATTTGGCTTAGCCGCAGCCCTTTTTAGTTGCGACACAAAAGAAAGAACCCATTTGCAGCTCAAGGTAGACTCCCTCAGTTTTGCCTTGAATGAAAGCAAGAAATCTGAAGTTGCTATGAACGAAGTGGGGGTCTTATTGGACTCCATTGACGCAAACCGTCATGCCTTGCGTGCGAATATCGTAGAAGGTATTTCCTACGCTGACTATATCAGCAGGCTCAAGGATATCAATACGCACATCAAAGACTCGCAGGCAAAGTTGGCGGAATTGGAAACCAGTCTGAAGAATTCAAAGGGAGTGTCATCCGCCACCATCCGCAGACTAAAAACGGATCTGGAATCAAGATCTCAGGAAATTGTAGCGCTTCAATTGGATGTTGTCAATCTGCGTGAACAAAATAAAAGGTTGGTTTCAAACAGCAATCTGAAGGACTCGATCATATCGAGCAGAGATGAGATGATCAAACTCAAAAACGCAGATGTGGCATCTTTGGAGGGCCTGGTGCAAGACATCAACGATCAAAATAGAATAAAAGTGGCCGGTCTTTATTTCGCACAGGCGCAGGCGCTGGAAGTTGCAGCCAATCGGACCAAATTTGCGCCACGCAAAAAGAAAGAAACACGTCGCGAGGCATTGGAATTATATAAACTTTCTTTCTCATTGGGTAATGCGGATGCCGAAGCTAAAATACAAGAGTTGGAAAAAAAGCTCAGTTAATTTAGAGTTGGAGATAGTAACAAAAGGCGTGGCCATTGAGGTCACGGCTTTTTTTTAATGCTTCCACAGCAATTGTAGAGTAAATTCCCCAATTCTCTTCTTGCATGTTACAATTCCTTGATTCGACCTTACCGAAAGGTTGGCATGTGTTTTACTCTAAGAATAGGTACACAATAAAACCAAAACAGTTATGGGAAATCTCTTATATGTCATCGCAGTAGTCCTGGTGATCGCCTGGCTTGTTGGCTTTTTAGGCTATTCCGCAGGAGGATTAATCCACGTTCTTTTGATCCTGGCCATCGTTGCTGTCCTGGTGAATGTCATCGGGGGGAGCCGGAGGATTTAAAGATTTTCAGGCTAACACATGAGACTGACATCCTTCCGTGATATTAAAGATCAGGGCGAAGGATGACAGTTTCCTTTATTGAATTTTATATTTTATGAGCATTGTCGTTGATACTACGCCTTTCTATAAGAGACTTGCCTTTAATCTGTTAAGCCTGTCTATTCTAAGTGTAATTCTGTACGTGGGGCAAGATATCTTAATGCCTTTATTTTTCGCCATTTTGCTTTCTGTTCTACTATTGCCCATCATAGGTTTTTTCCGAAGAAATAAAATCAATAAGGTTTTCGCAATCCTCATTACCTTAACCCTTTCTCTGATTGCTATTTCTATCATCATCTATTTTTTGTCGCGCCAGGTCTCCAATTTTTTGGACGACTTCTCCAATATCCAGGAGCGTCTGAATACCCTGTATTATTCGCTCCAACATTGGGTAAAACGCGAGTTTGGTGTTACGATCACAAAGCAAAACCAGTATATCCATGAGACCCAGGATAAAATGGACCCTGCCAGCATTTTGGGTCTTACATTTGTTTCGCTCACAACACTACTTTCGTACCTCGTTTTTCTGCCCATCTATACATTCCTCATTTTGTATTACAAAGACCTGATCAAATCATTTCTTATTGCGCTCTTCAAAAACAAGCATGAGGAAAACGTGAGGGAAATATTATATGAATCTCGCGCCATTTCACAACGCTACATTGTCGGTTTAATGACTGATATGGGGATCGTATGCGCCATGTATGCTACTGGCTTTCTGGTGTTGGGTATTAAATATGCGCTCTTCCTGGCCCTGGTGGCGGCGATGCTCAACTTGCTGCCTTATATTGGAATGATCATTGCAAACTTGTTCTGTATGCTGATTACCCTTGTCTCTTCCGAAAATCTGAACGATGTATTTTGGGTGGCCGTCATCATCCTCGTTGTACACCTCATTGATAACAATTTTCTGCTACCCCGGATCGTAGGCTCCAAAGTAAAAATTAATGCACTGGTAACGCTGCTCGGCGTATTAGTAGGTGGCGCAATCTGTGGAGTCCCCGGGATGTTCCTTTCCATCCCAGGACTGGCCGTGTTGAAAGTAATTTTTGACCGTGTCGAAAATCTAAAGCCTTATGGGCTAATGCTGGGAGCCGAAACCCTGGTGTCAAGCGATCAAGCAATGGGAGACAATGTAAAAACCACTATCCCCTAACCCAGAATCAATTGTACGCCTTGATTGCCGGTGGAAGTAAAGGAATTGGCTATGCGATCGCGGAAGCGCTCGCCAAACGCAAGTATAATTTGATTTTAGTTGGTCGGCATGACGACACGTTGCAGATTGCTAAACAAAATTTAGAATCTTCTCATAAAATAAAAATTGAATGTCTACAATACGATCTTAGTAATGAAAACGCAGCAGAGCAAATTGCCGAATGGTGCAAAGAAAACCAAATACCACTTAACATGCTTTGCAATGTCGCCGGCATAGGCGGATCGAAAGATTACCTGTCGTTACCCCTCGATCAGGTCAGGTATATGGTAAAGCTTAATGCACTTTCTGACATATCATTGTGCCTGACATTGCTTCCATTGTTGGAAACAAATGCTCCATCCTACATCTTGAACGTAGGCAGCATGGCTGGCTTTGCTCCCATTCCGATAAAAAACGTTTATGCAGCCACCAAATCATTCATTATTTCTTTTAGTTACGCTTTACGCTATCAACTGAGAAAAAGAAACATCAGCGTCAGTTGTCTTTGTCCCGGTCCGGTTTTTACCAAACCCGAAATTGAAAAAGATACATTGGAAAAGCTTGGCTGGTTTGGCAAGCAAATGGCAGTTGAGCCAAAAACAATTGGGGAAGTAGCCGTGCGGCGGACTTTAAATAAGAGCCTGATCATTGTGCCCGGATTTCTTCCGAAACTGATTTCGATTGTATTGAGGGTGTTTCCCAGAAGACTATTGGTTTTTGTTTATGATCGGTTAGGAAATTAGTAATCAGGGGATCCTGGTCGAAAAAAAGAAATTCATATAAAACAACCTCTTAACCCCCAAGTTGAGCTCGTCAAGCAGACCTGACGACATTGTTCAATGCGCGTTTTAGAAATCCGTGAATTGGAGCCTGGTCTTAAATACCAACCAATTTGAACACAGGAGAGTTATAATAGATTTGCTCCGGGGCGTGTGTCTCCATATTTTCACAAAGAACAAGTCTATCTTCAATCCTTAATTCATCAAACTTGTATTGTGTCTTGCTATGGGGTTTGCGGAAGATGTCTCCGGGTTTGAGAAAACTTGCCAACTGCTCCACTGAGTTGACAATCCTGTTTCCTATGATTTCAGTCCTCGGCTTCATTTTTATTTAGTTTACTATTTTCTGTTTTTATTGGTTGCCACCACCACAATGCCCGATAAGAGGATGATTCCGCCCAGGATAGGTGACCATTCAATTGGATTGTTTTTGTTTGTGCTGATATGAACCGGGCCCACATCTACGACTTTTTCCCTGGTTACAAAATTAAATCCCGTCACCACCATCATAATCACGCCAATCGCGATAAGTACAATTCCTAAATTTTTCATGGTTGCTATTCTTTAGTAATTTGAATTCTATTTTCTGATTTACGTTACGTTTCCAAAACTTTCGTGCATGCATAGATGCTTGATCGCCTTTGAATAAAATAATTATGCCAACATGGCCCTCAATTGCATTACCGGAATCTGTCGTTGCTCACGGTATTTGGCAACTGTTCTGCGGGCGATGTTAAATCCCTTTAACGCCAGCACGGCAACTAACTGCTGATCGGTGTAGGGCTTTTGCTTGTCTTCACCCTGTACGACGTCTTCGATTGCCTTTTGGATTACACGGTTGCTGATTGTTTCTCCGCGTTCATTCTCAATCCCTTTTGAAAATAGATCTTTTAATAAGATCGTTCCGAAGGGCGTATCGGCATATTTATTACACGTAATCCTCGACGCCGTTGAAATATCAATACCCACCTTATCGGCAATGTCTTTCAAAATCATGGGCTTGAGGAGGCGAATTTCGCCATCTTTAAAGTAGTCTGTTTGAAATCTTACAATGGCTTTCATTACACTGAGCATTGTAGTCTCCCGTTGTTTGATGGCGCTTACAAACCATTGAGCAGAGTTCAGTTTGCTTTTGAGGTATTGCATAGTGCCCTTGTCACGGCACTTCCCATCGGCTACCATTGAACTCAATGAATGCTTAACAAATAAGGTTGACGAGCGTTGATTGTACAATGTCGCTTCGGTCTTTTCACCGTTTTTCGTGATGACAAAATCAAATACGATCGCATCCCTTTGTGGCGGACCGGAAGATTCAGCCAACGGCTTAAGTTGGCATAAGCTGATCAGTTTCAATACGTCACGCAGTTCATTTTCAGGGATGTTCAATTGCGAAGCTATTTTCTCCATGTTGCGATGCGCCAGGTCTCCGAAATTTTTCTCCAACAATTGAATGGCCAGTTGAGTCCGCTTGCAAGCACCATCCTTTTGGCGTAATTGAAGCAATAAGAATTCCTTTATGCTGGTGCACCCAATCCCCATCGGTTCCAATCGCAGGAGTTGTTGCCTTACCCATTCCATTTCAGGAACGGAAATAAGTTTGTTTTTCTGAAAGGAGATATCATCCGACATGGATGACAGGTCTTGTTCCAGCATCCCTTCATCGTTCAGGGAATCAATGAGATATTCTGCAATGGTGAGTTGCATTGGATCTGATAAAAGTGCCCGCACCTGTTCTTTAAGGTCCTTCCTGAAATCTCCATATTCTGGTATTGGACGTTGTGGCAAATCCGCCTCAGATAAATAGTTATTGTGCTCAATTTTATAATCTGGAATGTCATCCTCCTGCTGCTCCGAAAAATCTTGTATGCATTCATCCTGGGGAGATTCTGATTCGTTGTCTTCATCAGCAGTATTTTCTTCCAACACAGGGTTTTCAATTAACTCTTCCTGTATCCTATGTTGAAGTTCTAGCGTGTTGAGATGAAACAATTTTAGAAGCTGAATTTGCTGGGGCAATACAGAGAAACTCTGTTTTTGGGAATGTACCTGGCTAAGCATAATCGGGTAGGTTTGGTTCGATAGCGTCCTTCGCAAGGAAGGTTCCAGAAAATGAAAACAGGAACCGAGGTCAACTTAATAAACACAACCAATTGATTATCATAAGGATACTTTTTACTTGAGCGTTCTGTTCGTAAAAAAAGACTGAAATAATGTTGCCAATCCTGGGGAAAAAATTCCCCATTATTCGACGCGAAGGTGAGAAAGTGGGTACTTTGGTGTTGATTATTTCAAATCTGTGGCGTTTTATCGCCAATCTAAAAGACCAGTTGCTTCTTTGAGTTTGTCGAATTGATTAAGATTCATATTCCAGTTTCCCTATGCAACGTGGCCATTCGATTTATCCTTGGTCCAAATACCAGCCAATCTTTGAAAAAAAGAACTCCTTTTGTTGTTTAGGAAATAGCCAGATATTTTTTTGGCCAGAAAGGGTACAATGAGGCTGGTGATCTTACTGCTGCCTGAAAGCACCACATTCTTCAGCAACACCGCACCGACCAGATTTACACCCATTGCAACCAATGGATTATTGCTGTTCCGCTTGGTTATTTTACCTACGATGGAAAGCAGATGAATGGCGGGCCTGAACTCTTCCCTCAGTTCGAGGAGATCCTGACGGATGATCCCCTTTTGAATAACCAGCGCTGTTTCAAGCCTTTTCTTCTCCTCCAGCAAGTCATCGTATGTTCTGATGTTACTCATAGACTTTTTTGATAATATGATCTCTCACATAAGGAAAAATCAGTCTTTTTCTAAGCGCAACAAAAATCAAAGCGCATAAGACATAAAATCCGGCGACGGTAAAATAACCAGCTTTCATATTCCCCCATGACTCGCCTAACCAAATAGCAATCCCCAACCCGGCAAAAAGTAGCACAAACAGGCAAAAAACAGAAAGCAAAGTAGCCGTGAGTGTTACAGTAGCCACACCGGTTGCTTTCTGTGTCGCATTCACAACACCGAGTTTGAAATAAGTCTCTATGTAATCCGAGACATCGTCGGTAAGGTGTTCCGCCGTTGTCTTGGTCTCACCTACTTTAGTCTCTAAGTCATCCATACGTAAGCCATTTCTGCAAATGTCTAAGGTCTAAACTTTTGTGTTCTTGATTTCATTCCGGATTTCATTGACTCCATCGCCCAATGAAGTCTTAAGACTTTTGTATTGTTCGTTTCCCTCGTTCAACAAGTCACCTAATTTTTTAGTCCAATCACCCGCCGCATCCTTGATATTCTTACGAAGATCCTGACCTTTTTCGGGGGCGATCAGCATTCCTATAATTACACCAGCGGTCGCGGCCGCAATAATGCCAATGAAAATACTACCTGAATTTTTCATAATTTATTTGTTTTTAAGTTAGTGTTCCAAGATTTACGATTCATCTTTTGTTGTTCTTACCAGCCCAATCCCTGAACCGAGAAAAATAATACCCAGCAATCCATAAATGATAAGCGCTTTTATATCACGCATTCCACCGGTGGTATTGACAAAAAGTACAGCACCGTAAATAAGACCTACTATCCCCAGGATAGTCAGTATTGAGCCAAAAATTCTTTTGATATTCATATTGATTTATTTTAATAAAGACTATGCACAAAATCTTATGCCACCACCCCCTATTCATATCCGAACGACATCGTATTTTGTGTGGGGAATTTAATACACACAAATTCCTTTTTTAAACCCATGCGCCGACATCATGTCCCTGCTTTCGTTGACAATCCGTTCTGGCATCATTCTTTCATCAAGCCACTTCATGAAAAAACTTGAAAATAAGACCGTATTTATTACCGGGGGTCTATCCGGCATCGGAAAAGCCTGCGCAGTCGCCGGAGCCATAGAAGGGGCCAATGTTGTTGTCGCGGATATTAAATCTGTTGACTTTGATACAGCCATGCAAGACATCAGAGCGGAGAACCAAAAAGCGATTTTTGTAGAGTGTGACGTAACGTCAATGGAACAGGTAGCCAATGCGCTCGCCAAAGCGGTGGAAACATTTGGCTCGGTCGATGTTGCGCTCAATGATGCCGGGATTGCGGGTGAACCCAACCGGGTTGGCGATATGACTGAAGAAGGTTGGAACAAGGTAATCCACGTGAACCTGACCGGTGTCTTTAACTGCATGAAGCATGAACTGATACAAATGTCTTTGCAGAAGGCGGGTGTTATTGTGAACATGTCATCGATTCTGGGCAAAGTAGGTTTTGCCGGCTCTGCTGGTTATGTGGCTGCCAAACATGGTATTATCGGGCTTACTCAAACAGCCGCGCTTGAATATGCTCATGAAGGAATCCGTATAAATGCCATTTGTCCGGGGTTTATCAACACACCGCTTTTGACAAAGGGTGGAATCAATGACAATGAAAAAGTAAAGCAACAAATTATTGACCTCCATCCACTAAAGCGTTTAGGAAAGTCAGAAGAAGTAGCAAGGGGATTTATTTTTCTCGCTTCCAATGATAGTTCATTTGTTACCGGAACAACCCTTGAAATTGATGGCGGATACCTGGCGCAATAACCCATACAAATCCATGTTATAAGTATATTACAGACCAAAGGATTGTGGGGAACATGAAAATTGGAACATTTGCTTAAATCAAGTTGCATTTACATAACCCGGGCAATCTGCTTCCTATGCCTGGTCCTTTTTGGTTTTAACGTTAGTTGTTTTGCTCAGGAAAAACCAGACACAGTTCACAATCCAAAATGGATTGAAAAGTTGAATTCTAATAAGACCATTAAAAGGCTCATGGGGACCATTACCCGCGAACCCGAAGGTGATCCGAAACCTTTCAACGAGAAAAGTGAGGATGCTTATTTGAAATACGACGGAAAGATTATCAGAAAAATAATCATAAAACGCGTTGATTTCGAAAAAACTGTTCTGGACACTACCCGCAACCTTCAGAGTTTTATTGCCAAGGCGGCAGACAAACTTCATTCAAAGACCCGTGACTTTGTAATCCGAAACAACCTGTTTGTTCGGGAAGGTAAACCGCTCAATGCCTACCGTGTTGCAGATAATGAACGCACACTTCGCAGCCTCAATTTTGTGATGGATGCGCGCATTTTTGTAAAACCTATTTCAAGAACATCAGATTCCGTTGATTTATTGGTTATCACGCGTGACGTATTTAGCTTAGGTGGTTCATTCAGTGCGCAAATTCCGACAAAATATAGCTTCAGTATCCAGGACATCAATCTAGGAGGATTAGGACAACGCGTTCAGTTTGGACAGGTCTTTGACATCAATCGAAGACCTCGTTACGGTTATGAATGGTCCTATCAGTTGAGCAATGTAAAGGGAAGTTTTATTGATGCTTCCGTGGGATACACCAAACTCAATAACGGAATAAGCGTCGGAAATGAAAATGAGAGTTCCGCTTACTTCAAATTGAACAGAGCGTTGTATCAGCCTTTTGCCCGTTTTGCAGGAGCAATTGAACTCAGTGACAACATTTCAAGGAATGTTTACAGGAAACCCGACAGTACTTTTGCCCAATATCGGTACACCATTCAGGATTATTGGCTAGGTTATTCTTTTGGTTATAAAAAATTGCCCAAAAACTTAAAAGAAAACAGGAATCGTAAGTTTATTGCGTTACGCGGTTTTGATCAGCATTTCCTGAACGCAACCCACACCGATCTGACCGAGCCCGATCGTTTTGCTTATCGAAACCGTAGGTCATTATTAGCTCAACTTACCTTTTTTCGCCAGGATTTCTACAAAACCCAATACGTGGTAGGCTTTGGACGAACTGAAGATATCCCCTACGGCTATCGGGTTTCATTTACAACCGGATGGGAACGGGAACTGGGAAACAAAAGACCCTACGCCGGAAGTGAGCTGTATTACAATTATGTCAGACCAAGCGGCACCATCTTGACCTATAACATCAAACTGGCTTCATACTGGAAAAGTGAGCATCCACAGGATGGTCTACTTTCATTTGACTTTTCACGATACAGCAAAATTTATCGAATAGGAAGAATGATCGTGCGGCATCAAAGTGCTGCTGGATATGCCACACTTTTCAACCAAAATGTGAAAAAGGGAATTGACATTCGCGATATCAATGGAATTCTCGGGTTTATGCCAGATAGCCTGGTGGGTCTTCAACGTGTTACGCTCAGTCAGGAAACAACCGTGTTTACGCCATGGAAATTCTTTGGGTTCCGAATGGCGCCCATCGCGAGGGTTGATTTGGCATTGATAAAACGGGGTACTGGCTTATTTCGGACGCAGAATTTATTTTCCGGGTTATCGGTTGGCCTGAGGGCGCGCAACGAAAACCTTATTTTTAATACGATTGAAGCGAGACTTTTTTACTATCCTAAAACGGTAGAAGGAAAACAGCGTTACAGGTTTAACATAACAACTAATTTCAGGATAAGATACCCTACCAATCTGGTAAATAAACCTGCTACAGTTTTTCCGTGAGGCGATAAAAAAATAGCCACAGATTCACTGATTAAAATCTGTGAATCTGTGGTAAACAGCTTTTGTGAGTGGCACGCCCCTATGGCTACGACTTTTTAGAATCCGCCTGTATTAGGACCCATGAATCCTCCCCAATAAGTATAAGATTGCTGAAGGTCATGGGAATTGGTCTCGGGCCAATGGTCCTTATCGAAACCCGGCGCTTTTTCCAGGACTTCCTTTTTCTGATCAAGAATAAACGCGTCTTTCTCAGAGTCTACTTCCAAAAGTTTAAAAGGAATTGCAAAATATTTCTCTCCAATTCCGAGAAAACCCCCAAATTCAATGATCAGGTATTCAATTTTCCCCTCCTGGAGATCAATCATGATATCTTTAATTTCCCCCAGTTTCTCATCGTGACCGTTATACACCTTGTCCCCCATAATCGAAGAGGCTGTTAAATAACGCAAAGGTGTGTTGGCATGTCTTCCTTCGTGATTTTCGCCTGATACATTGTCTCTTACTAACTTGTCCATAAATAGTTTTTTTTTGGTTTAGAATAATTTCAGCCTTGACCTCTTAATCTAATAGATACTAAAAACAAGCCACGGTCAAAACTGAATTTGCTTGACGCTAATAAGGATTAATTTAACTCAACTGGATGCTTAATGCATACCACACGTGGAGTTTTTTCCCCATTTCGAGACTCAACCATTGGCGTTAAGCCTACCCGGAGAAACTGTTGGCCGGCAAAAACCTGGCACGTTATTTTAGCAACCTCCGGCATGATAGATCTATTATTAATTCTGCTGGCATTTGTTTTGGGGTATTTGATTTTTGTTTCCACTGCTTATTTTCTGGCAAAATGGATGCTCCCTAAGATTGAGAACGATGAAGATTTTGCTTTTCCCAAACCCAATGAAAGGCAAATTCATCGAACTTTGAAAAACGGTCGCTACCTCGCGAAGTAACGGGGAAGGTTTTGCACGACCAGCTGGTTTCATGCGAATCCGGCGTTAATCGTGCTAACCTTTTAACGGGTCGCTTTCCCTCCAAATAATAAATATTTTCTGCATATCTAATTAATTATTGGGTAGATTTAGTCTTTACAAAAACCTTTAACCGTATGAAACCAAACATCGAAATCTCCGACATTCACCTTCGAGAAGTGGCTACCTTGCTCAATACATTGCTGGCTGACGAATATGTGTTATATACAAAAACGCGAAGCGCTCATTGGAATGTCCAGGGGTTAGGGTTTATGGAACTCCATTCATTTTTTCAAACACAATATGAAGCATTGGATATCATCGTTGATGATGTAGCTGAACGGGTCCGGTCACTGGGGCATTTTGCGTTGGGCTCTCTCAAAAGTTTCTTGAGTGTAACCCACATGCTTGAAACCGAAAGCGACGGAAGTCAGAAACAGATAATACAAGCGCTGATCAACGACCACGAAACCATTATTCGAATGATCCGAAATGAACTCACCGCTATCTCAGACAAGTATAAAGACCTTGGCACAACTGATTTTCTCACCGGCCTGATGAAGCAGCACGAAAAAATGACGTGGATGCTGAGGTCGTATTTGGGGTAAGCGATTTCACCCACAGAATTCAACTCAAAACCGACCGTAGTGGGAGGATTAATTAGACCTTTCAACGTTCCTTATACCGGCTTCTTCTGACTTTCTGGCCATGGCTGCGGTAGCGCCGGAGGCTGCTCTCCTATTTTTGTTTTTTGTATGCCGAAAAGACGATAGGCCAATAACTTGCCGATCTTTTCCTGATTGCTTTCATCAACCCGAAGCGTTCCTTTTTGTAATACCAACCGGTCCTTGAATACCACATAATCCACACTCATGGCTTTGCCGTGCGGTGTGAAGGAAAGGGTCACCATGGGAACATTGACATCATTCGTAAAATTAATGCGTGAATTCCGCAGGTCATGCACAATCTCATTCTCCGCGTCGGTGAGCTCCCCCTCTACATGTAACCGAAATGACATGGTCAGATCGGTAAAGGGCATCAATTGTGGATAGTACCGATAGAGTTGTTGTATGTCTTCTTTTTTCCGTTGTCCTCCATTCGTCAATGCGAGTCCTTCATACACCCTGGCCATCAGCAATGTCTGAAAGGGATCATCGCGGTCTGGATCATTGAGTACCTGCGTAAAATATTGTGTGGCCATTTCTTCATTTCCTTCGGCCAGATAAAGTTTTCCCAAAAAGTACCGGAAGTATTTCTTCAGCCGCGGTCGCTTATCGGTTTCCAATTGCTTTTTATAAATATTAATAAAGTAATCATTTCCGAAACCATCAATCACGGACCACACCTCATCAAACGTGATTAGATTTTCATTGGCAAAGATCGTATAGATCACTTGATCTCGTTCAGGGTTTCCGGCTACCAACGACGCAAGTACCATTTTGTGATGACGTATTTCCAGGGTGTATTTTATCCATCGATACCAATTAATGGGGTTGAACCAGAAATACCACTCATTGTGTTCAAACCAATATTCCTTTTTGAATTGCAATTGATTGAGATAAGTCAGTGAAGCTATTCCCAGGTTGTATTGCTCTTGCCCCCAGGTAGTACCAATGTGCACCTCCTGAAACCGGGTTGCTTTATTGGCGCGCGCCTGACTTTCCGCCGTAAGGCCTTCGAAATGCTGCGCTCTGGCAAGGCCAATGCAATGCCACCCATATCCCGGTGTGCTTCCCTGTTTTTGAAGTACATCGGTTAATAAGGAATCTGCCTTTTCCGGATGGCCCCGGTAGATGGCGAGACTTCCGCGCATATAATAATATTCCTTGGTTTTTTTCTCCGGGCTGTCCTCACGCTGTTCTGCCTCGCGAAAGAATAATTCAGCGTCCTCCATCTCTCCCATCGCCAGTTTAAACTCTGCATAATTGTTGCTTGAATAGGCGTGATTTTGAATGAGCAGATCATAATAATAGTTTGCTGAATCAATGTCCAGCAAATAATCATAGATCATTGCCTTGTAATGAATGGTACTCAGGTATTGTCGGTTGATGAACTTCGGATCGTAAAGGCCATTATTGACGGGGAAGTCATTTTGAATTTTGATCAGGGCTGAATCCAGATAACGATTTGCGGCATGCACATTTTCTTTCACTGAATTTTTAAGAAACGAAAAACGATCTGAGGTGTAGATGCGGTTGCGGTGAAAAATCCAGGCCATCGTATTGTAGGAGTCCATATTGATCTCCACCTGGAAATTCCGGTCACGGATGTGGTGCAATACTTCCATTGCTTTATCCTGCAACTCCAAGTTTTGATAGCACCGGTTGAGAAAATAAGCAATGAGGCCATAGTCGTACTGGTATCGGTAGTTTGCATTGTATAAGGCAAAATTGTTTGTGCGGATACGAAGCAGCGCGTCATAATCCTTTTCAATTTTGTCGAGTGCCTTTTGCAACGGAACGGCTGCAAGATTAAACCCAAGTTCATCGTTCGCACGGAAAAAAAGATAAGCCCCTTCCAGCATGTAGCCAACGTAATATGCGCTGTCCCTGCGAATGAAACTTCGTGCTTTCTCATAGGTTTTCACATCCAAAAATGAACCGTCGCGCTCCTTGTCGATTTGCTGGCGCGCACTATTTTGCGCTGAGGCGGTCAACGTCATGATCCACATCAAACAAAAAGAAAGTCGTAAGTGCATGACGGTTTAAGGTTTGGCGGAAATACCCATTTTAGCCAGACGGCTTACTTCCTGATCTACGATTTTTTGCAGCGCCGAACGTGATGCTTCACTGTTCCGGAAGATAAGGCGGTGGTGCAAGACAGGCTGCGCCAAATCGCGAAGATCGTCTTCAATGACAAAGTCCCGCTGGTTGACGAGCGCCCAGGCCTTTAAACATTTGATCATCGTGATGCCACCCCGGGTGGAACAGCCCAGCGCAATGTCTGGTTGGTTGCGTGTGTTCTGCACAACACGCACAATCCCCTTCACCAACTCGGGATGAATAAATACTTTTTCCGCTTCCGCTTGCAGGTGAATGACATCGTTGTAAGCCAGCACCTGCCTCACTGTATTTTTTCCATTGCCAATGGTGAGGTAGTTTGTATAAATATCAAATTCAACTTCTTCAGAAACATACCCAAAGGAAATTTTCATGAAAAAGCGATCAAGCTGCGCAGTCGGAAGCGGATACGTGCCTTCCATCTCTATTGGGTTTTGAGTGGCCATGGTGAAGAAAAACGGATCAAGGGGAAAGGTTGTATCACCCGATGAAATCTGATTTTCAGCCATGCACTCCAGTAAAGCGCTTTGTACTTTTGGTGATGCCCGGTTGATTTCATCGGCCAATAATACGTGGGTAAAGAGTGGTCCTTTCTTGAAGACAAAATCCTTTTTCGATTCATCATAAATGTAGGAGCCAATCAAATCCATCGGCAGCAAGTCGGGCGTGAACTGAATGCGTTTGAAGGCCACTCCGCCATGGAGAGAATAAAAATCAACGGTACCTTCGGAAATGGATTGAGCAAGCGTCTTAGCCAACACCGTCTTTCCCGCACCGGGATTATCTTCCAGTAAGATGTGTCCTTTTGCAAGCAGGGCAGTCACTACATATTTTATTTCCTGTTGCTTACCCCGGATAATGGTTTCAATGTTGTCGGTTAGGGCTTTGAGTTTGGTAGCAGAATCATTCATAGCGAAGGGGTTTCGTAATCAGTTTGTTGTGGTTGTTGAAAATAACGCAAGGCCAGTAGCACATTGAGGTAGTTGATGGTCCTGCGTATGATGCTGTTCTTTTTTCTTATCGATGGGCCAACATCTTTTGCAAAGCGACGGATGATTTCCATGTCTTCCAGGCGCATTGTGCCGTTGGCATATTTCAATCGAAGGTAAAGAATCATAAATTCTTCAAAGCCAGCGTGAAGTGCCGGATCTATTTTCGTGCTCGCATAGATGAGCGGAGTCTGGCTTTCCCGTTCAAAGCCTGCCATGTGGAAACGATATAACGCAGCGCGGTATACGTGATCGGCTTTTGCCGTAGTTCCTTTTGCCAGCGCAATACGGAGCAACCGATAAAGTAAATACAACAACGGCAAGAGCAGAAGTAGGATGAGCAATCCCACTATTCCTTTTACCACTACCCGCGCAACATCCCGCCAGGTTATGTTATTTCGCGTTTCATTCACCAATTTATTACCCGTGTCCTCCTTTTTCTTTTCATTTTCTGTTCCCCGAATGTGAATTTCATCCGCTATGATGGGAGAAGGGAATGCAGTCACTTGATTCTCGATGGAAATATCGGCACGGGGTTGAGGAATTTGTTTTATATCGTCTTTATATGAAATGATGAGCACGGAATCACCCGGGTGTATAGCCGAAAAGGTCGTATCCCTTTTGTTGTACAACACGCGACATAGCGAAGCATCTACTGGTCGGGTAAACGATTGGGTTAAAGCATAGGGCGTCTTCAAATAGATCAATTGATTAAA
Source organism: Bacteroidia bacterium (assembly GCA_043785125.1). Taxonomy (GTDB): domain Bacteria; phylum Bacteroidota; class Bacteroidia; order Cytophagales; family Cyclobacteriaceae; genus ELB16-189. The sequence continues at coordinate 62,001 of JAYVXP010000168.1, read as the reverse complement.
TGTGGCAACCAGTTTTTTTGCTTTGACATCCACTGATTCGGTTTTGGCGTTAAGCACAAGCCATGGTTCTGGTGGGGGCAGTGGCGGCGTACCATCCGGCTTGGGTGCACTTTGTTGATCTTCGTTTCCAATGGTCATGTCAAAGTCTAGCCACCCATAGCCTGGAAAATATACTTGGGTCCACGCGTGGGCCTGGCTGGCATAAAACCAATACCAACCTTTATTTTTGTCGCTTCGGTTAATGGTGGCAAAGCCGGTAGTGAACCGCGCGGGCACACCCAGCGAGCGCAACATAAATAATGATGCGCCTGCATAATAGGTACAATATCCAGCATGCGTCTTGAACAAAAAGTTATACAACATCTTCGAACTAGGGATATTGGGATCATCGACGGCCCCTGCCTTCATCGTATAACGAAAAACGCGTTCACCGTTTTCATTCCGTTTCAGAAAAAAATCGCGCACTGCAATTACCTTATCCACCGGAGGACTGTCCTTAGAAGTAAGACTGTTTGCCAGTTTGGTGATGGAATCATAAATGCCCCCGGAAGGGCATTTTGTATAATATTCAAGAAATTGATGGTCGACCTTGTTGTATCCCTTCACCGAGCGGAGTTCATCGTGGCGCTTATCTTGAATTTGAACGAGCATGGGATTCGCGCTAATGTTGTACACGAAATAAGCGTTGTTCAGCTCCGACACAAATGCTGTGATTTTATAGGCTGATAAAAATGTTTTCTGAAAGTCTTTCTCCACGGGAATGGTCTGGATCGAAAAGACGCTCGACGGGCCCAGCACAGCGTGCTTCCAGGTGTTTTCAGAAAGATAAACTTGCGCCTCCACCACTTTACGATTTTTGTTTGCCATGGACTTTCGTATGATCGAAGTGTCGGTGACGGAATAATACATGGGTAAGTTGACCGGATCCACATCAAACTCATCCAGGGAAGGCACATTCACATCCCGTGTAAAACTTTGTTTGACGGAGTCGTATCGGGTGAGGTAGTGGTAAACAAAATAGAGCGGGGCCGGCGAGCCATTGGGAAAATAATTATCAAGTTTACTGCAGAACATCAATTTGTCTGACTGGCTCATTTTTGAGTTCACCCGCATGGTGTCCTTCAGGCGATAGCCGTCATCACCTTTCCCCTTTTCCATTAATCCATTGCGTTCATCATAGTTGCCATCCTCATTCTTCGATCCCTCTTTTTTGTTCTTGGCTCCACGTGCGGTCAATTCCTTTTCAACTGCCTTTAAATCGCTCCTAAACAAACTCTCCGCAGTAACGAAGGCCAACAAAATAAGCAAAGCAAATAACCCAATCCGCAGCGCCAGTTTCGCCGACTTCCTACGATCCAATTCAATGGGTGCCGCCAGAAAGGGTGAAAGAAAAAGCATGTACAACCCATACACCACCACGGGCGCTATGTGCACGAGAATGTAAGAAAGACTGACATCAAGGGTGTCGGAAATGGAAACCAACGTGATCGTGGCTAACATTCCAAAAATAATAATGTAGGCCCAGCGCAGGCGCGCTAGCAAAAAACCAAACACCCATCCAAAAATAAAGAGGGTAGAATAAAGTTGAAAGCGGGCCGTAGCGTAAAACACATCAAATTCTCCCGGCAACCGGTTGATTATTTTTTCAATCAGCCAATACACAACAAAGAGCAAAATCACCGTGATCACCCACCGCGCACCATAATAGTAGAGTGAATACGCCAGCAAAACGGCTACCCCAAAATACACGGTCTGACTAACAAGGCCTGTGTTGAACGCTGTATAAGAGAAATTAAGATAGCGAAGAGTAATATATCCAATCATCATAGTGGGCACGACCACGATTACCCAACGGATAAGTAATTGTTGAAAGCGCCCGGTACGATCTTGCTTGCTCATCGGTCAAATTCAATGTCGTTCGTCAACCAACTATTGCCCCTTGCTTTAAGGGCCGTGACCATATCATATTCATTTTCCTTAAGTGATCTTCTCAAAGATGAAAGCAGCCACGGCTGGCGCAGTTTGTCAGTCGGTTGTGTTTCGGGTCTAAAGAAAATGTCTTTTAATTTAATCCGAAAAGGAGAAGGAATCGCATCCGACAATTTGACCACCACCAGCGGGATGGAATGCGGCAAGTTCTTCAAAATCATTTCCAACTCACTGACCGGTGTGAGTGATGACAAACACACAAATGCGGCCTTATTGTAACTCACGAAATCCGTTGGCGTTATTTTATTTTGCCAGGAAGCCGCCGTAATGTGAAAAAGTTCATTTTTCTTTTCACTCAGGCCACTCAACCTGGGTACTTCCTGATCTCGCGGGAGGCGTACATCATACCCGTTTCGCTGTAGTGCTTCAAATAAATTCCGCACCTGATCCTTATAAACATTAAGAAGTTCAGTTTCAAATGCGCTACCCTTCAAATCATATCCTTCGAAAAAACTTGCATAGAAGTACAGGTGAGAAGCATAGGGATCTTTGGTTTCCGGTATGCGAACAACCAACTGGCCACTCTTCGCAAAAATTTTCCAAACAATACGGTGAATATTATCTCCCGTTTCAAATTCTTTATAGTTGACATGCTCCCCCTCCACGCGTTTCGGTATTTCGATTCTGTGCTTTTGCTCTTCCGTGGACTGAGGTTGGGCTTTCACTTTTTGTTCCTCCTGAATGCGGGGCAACGTATACAATTGCTGGATAAACGGAACCGTACACGGCAGGGACACCAGGCCAAACATATCGCAAAAGAAAACCAGCACTTTTTCAACGTCATAGATACCCCGATCGTGCAGGAGGGTTTGACCCGTACCGCGTATGGCTTGTCGCCGCCAGTTACGTGGCCGGGTTATATTGGTATCAAGAATAACACCTTCAGACAACCGTTTTTCAGAAAAGACGAATCGCGCTTGAATTGTGCCAAGCAACGGTCGGACCACAGGGCCAATGATCATAATGGTAAACGGCACCCAGCCTGCTGCTACCTCTTGCCCATCGCCAAATTTTGCCTGAACCGTAATGGCTTTGTTTTTTACACCGTTTAAGAAATAAATCCAGGTTACCACAGCCGATAGCAGACTGATAACAAAAAGTCCAATGATGGTCCACTGTACCAGCCGGAGAAACAAGTTCATCACCAGCCACAGATTGGAGTCATCCTGACCATATTCCTTGCGCAGCCAAAGGCTCACCGACCAGATTACCGCAATGGAAAGGAGTAATTGCCATCGAATACCGGTCAGTTTAGACCAATAGGAGGACACTTTAATATAAGAAGAGAGGGAAATCGCCTTCATTCAAGAACTTCGTATACAAGAAAGGCAAATGTTTTCGAAACAAAAACAAAATCGTAGGCAATGCTTTTTAATTCACCATAATCCATCTCCTCAAATAGTTCTCTATTCCCAGATTTGACTTCCTATATTTATCCTTAAGGAATATATCATTTTTAATTATCCATTATGAAATTGTCGATTTCAGTCCTCCTTTTGCTCTGCTTTTTCGGATCCGGATCGGTCCGCGAACCTCTAAAAGTAAACAACGAAAACTCCGCTGCGTATCGCTGGCTCGGCAAAAAAGTTCTCAACAGCAGCACCCTGGATGATATGGAAAGTCTTTCCACCTGGAGCGGTTTTACGACCGGCGGCGACGAGGTGGTAGATGCCCGTGTCGTTTCGAAAAGAAAAGATGCGGTCAATGTGGCCGCTATCTCACTCAGCACCGTACAAGTGCACAACGGCAAACAATCCTTGTTGATGCGGACTCCCACAAAACTCGAGGGTCCAGGGCCGAAAAACGGACGTGGTTGGGGGCGATCTGGCATAAGACGTAATTTTAATGGCGACGACTGGACAACATCTAATCGAATCTCCTTATGGATCTATCCCGAATTACCCGGTTTTTATACCGCCGCGCTGGACATTCATCTTTTTAATGACGGCATAAAAAAAATACCGGCCTTGTTTGGACAGGAAGGTGAAACCTCGCTGGTGCTCCGAAACAGTGAATGGAATCACGTAGTGTGGGAGATCAGCAATGTGGAGCGCGATAAAATCACTGCCATGGAAATCTCTTACGGCATGTCGGGAAACGCACCGGAAGAAGGTGACTCCATTCAGTTTTATTTTGACAAACTGGATCTGGAAAACGTAGTACCCGACAAAATAGAAGGATGGGATGTTTGGCCCGGTAGAATTTCCTACAGCCATGACGGATATCAAACAGGTGCTATCAAGAGTGCTATCGCCAACGGGCTTGATGTGAAAGAATTTGAATTGATCAATCAGGATAATGGTGAAATAGTCCTGACTAAACGCATCGAACTAAAAACCACACATCTTGGAAATTTTCAAGTGATGGATTTCTCAGAAGTCCGGCAACCCGGAACCTATGTCCTTCATGCTGGAAACATCATCACAAAATCCTTCCCCATCGGCGCCAATATTTGGGAATCTTCTATTTGGAAGGCGCTTAACTTTTTTTACACCGAACGGTGTGGTGCCGCCATTCCGGGTGTTCATGGTGTTTGTCACCGCGACTGGACTTCTGTTCACAATGATCAACGCATCATTATCAATGGAGGCTGGCACGATGCCGGTGACCTCACGCAGGGACTTGGCAATACCGCCGAGATCGATTACGGATTGTTTAGTTTGGCCGAACGACTCAAGGCCAGAAATGAAAATCCCAAACTTTACGATCGCCTGATGGAAGAAGCGCGATGGGGACTTGACTGGATTATGAAAACAAGTTTTGGGGATGGCTATCGCAATGGCGGTTCCATCAGCAGCCGGCGAACAAATGATATTCTTGGTGATGATGATGACGTAATTTCTACGGCGCGCAATAACCCGATGGACAATTTTCTTGCTGCTACTGCAGAAGCAATCGGGGCGCGGGTCTTAAAAGAAAGTGATCCCCGTCTGGCAGCGCTGGCGTTGAAAAAGGCCAAGGCGGACTTTAAGTTTGGCTTGGAAGGGATGTCCAATACAAAAGCATCAAAAGATTTGTGGACGGGTACTTTTGACTCGAACAACGTGGAGTTTACCGTGGCTGCCGAAGGCGTACTGGCCTCGGTTGACCTATGGAAAGCCACCAGTGACCAACAGTATAAAGAAAAGGCGATTGCGTTATCACAAGCGATTATCAATTCGCAACAGCGCAGCAAGACAGACTGGGATGTACCCCTCAGCGGTTTCTTTTATGCGACCTCGGCCAAAGATCGATTCCTGCATTACGTTCACCGTGGGCGCGAGCAAAGTCATGTTCTTGCGTTGACCGAATTGTGTCAGTCTTTTCCGGATCACCCGGATTATATGAAATGGTATTCGGCGGTAACCTTGTATTCAGAATACATGAAGACGGTTGCAAAATATACAGAACCCTACGGTGTTATGCCGGCCTCCATTTACAATGACCATGAGTATGAGCAGGTTCCAGAAAGTCGACGCGAATCATTCCGGCAGCAAGTGCTTCAGGGCATTCCGTTAGGGAAAGGTAATTACCTGCGACGCTTCCCGGTATGGATGGACTACCGCGGGCATTTTGGAACGATCCTTCCTCAGGCACAGGCCATGGCCTGTGCGGCGCATTTACGCAGTGATCTGGCATCTTCTCAACTTGCCAATCATCAACTGGAATGGATCATTGGCCGCAATCCATTTTCACAAAGCACCATGTACGGTGAAGGCTACGATTTTCCTCCACTTTATAGTCCCTCTTCGGGTGATCTGGTCGGTGCTTTGCCCGTCGGTATTCAAACCCGCGGCGATAGTGATGTTCCGTATTGGCCCGTGCAAAGCACCTGGACGTATAAAGAAATATGGGTGCATCCTGTAGCCCGTTGGGTGTGGCTCATGAAAGATCTTTCCGGACCGGCCATGGTGGAAGGTCAGGCGACATCATCGGTTGTCTTCCGGGAAGTTACCACAGGCCAACAAACCGAGGTGATACCCAATCACAAGACGATGCGCTTTCATATCGTGCTGCCCGAAGGCAATTATGATATGCAACACAGCGGACAAGCGCAACATATAACATTTCTTCCCGGGGGCTCCTATAACCTTGAACTTCGTCCGGACAAGGCTTTAAGTTTTGAAGTCAGTTCAACCACTTCTACAAAAGGAGAGGTTACTATTAAAGTCAAAGTCCTAGGAAAAGGAACACATCACTTTAGCCTTAGAACGGATAATCTCACGATCATCAACAACACAAAGGAATTGATTTTGAAAGCGGACAAGACCGGTACGCTGGAGTGGCGTGCACGTGTAACCACAATGGATACTCCCTGGGTGGCACTGGTCATACCGGATGATGATTTGTCGGAGCGAAAGGAAGTGCGGGAGTGACCGATTCCCTTATACATTTTATTGGCTATTCATCTTAAGAATTAAATCACTTCACTATATTGATGGCTTCTTCGACCTCAAATCTAAAAAATGATGGACCAAATTCTCGATGCTCCCGTCAATACCAATAATAACTTCCAGTATGCAGGATTTTGGATCCGCACCGCGGCCTACCTGATCGATGCCATTCTTGTCAGCATTGTAAACGTGTCGCTGAGTTATGCCCTTTTTGGAAGCTATAATATGGTCGATAGAAACGTGCCTCTAACTTTAATTTCGACTGTACTGGGTATCATTTATTTCTGCGGTATGGAAAGCTCAGCAAGACAAGCTACCCTTGGCAAGATGGTGGTAGGGATCAAAGTCGGGGATTTAAATGGCGATCGCATTTCCTTTGGGAATGCTTTCGGCCGCTATTTTGCAAAAATTTTGTCGGCCCTGATTTTGGGTTTTGGCTTTTTCATGGCTGGTTGGGATCCCAAAAAACAAGCCCTGCATGACCGTCTGGCAGGTACTTATGTTTTCTATGCTTGACAATCTGGAATATTGAACGCGTGTTCATTTTTTCAAATCATTCCCCTCGATTTCAGCTCCAGGTATTTGTTGATGGTGGATACGGTAAGATTCTGGGGCCGGGTCAACAACGTTAGAATACCGTACTGCTTTAACTCCTGCGCTATCTGCACCTTGGTCAGTGTATAATGCTCAGCAGTAACCTGGGTGTAAATATCTTCCAGCGTGTCGACCTGAGCGGAAGTCGTTGAGGTGATCTCCGTATTCTCAAAAATCACCACCACCAGCAGGTGTTGATCGTTTAGTTTCCGCAATTGAGGCAATACCCGGTGCAGGGCAAAGGTGCTTTCAAAATTGGTATAGAGAAACAATAAACTCCTGCCGTTTACAAAATGCCGGACCGACCTGTACAGGCTTTCATAGTTTGCCTCAACCGATCCTTCCTTTTCCTTGTAAAGGGTCTCCAAAATTCTTTTGAGTTGGGGCTTGCCTCGTTCCGCTTTGATCAGCGCCTTGGGTACTTCTGCAAAAGTGATCAGTCCTGCTTTGTCCTGCTTTCCCAACACAATATTGGAAATGACCAATGCAGCGTTTACGGCATAATCAAACAGGCTCAGACCGTGAAAGGGCATGTGCATCACACGGCTTTTGTCAATGATGCAATAAACTTGTTGTGACTTTTCATCTTCATACTGATTGACCATCAGCTGGGCCCTGCGGCCTGTGGCTTTCCAGTTGATACTTCTGTAATCATTTCCGCGAGTGTATTGCTTGATGTGATCGAATTCATAGCTGTGGCCAATCCGCCTGACTTTCTTTACTCCATATTCCGTTGCCGTACGCGCAAAGGTTTTCAGTTCGTACTTCTTCATTTGAATGATGGAGGGATATACCGGCACTGCGACGTCCAGTGCATAGCTGATCCGGCGTTTGATTATCCCCAGATTGGAGGTCAGGTATAGATGAACCTTCCCAAACACATATTCCCCGCGCGTCAGTGGCCGCAAGATAAAAGTCTCATGGTGCATTGTGCCGGGTGCGAGTGTCACCTCAATTTTGAAATTTCGAATTTGAAATTGTTCCGGCAATTCATCGATGACTTCCATCCTCAATTGAATCCTGGACTTATTCATCAGCGACAAGCGGATGGGATTATCGTCCCCCAGCGACAACAGGCCGGGTGTCTCCCGCTGAACGGCTACCACCACACCACGGTTGTAGAGCAGCAAGGCATCCACACCACAGAGTACAAGAAAAAGGACACCCGCTGTCTCAGCGATAGCAAGCAAAAAAGGAAACGCGTAGGAAAGCAGCAGGATGACGATGAGGCTGGCCATCACCAAAAAAAAGCGGCTCGGCAAAAAAAGGGTTTTCAAAAAGCTCATTAGCGCGGCACTTCTACCCTTTCCGTGATTTCCTTTATAATGTCTTCTGATTCTATACCTTCCATTTCCCGTTCAGCGGTAAGGATGATCCGGTGGTTCAATACCGGATAAGCCACATATTTAACATCATCGGGTGTTACAAAATCGCGTCCGCTCATGGCTGCAATGGCCTTCGCCGCCCGCATAATGGACAGGGAGGCTCGCGGCGATGCACCGAGCATGAGGTCACCGTTGTTTCTTGTATTGTCAACGATCTTCGCGATGTAGGAAATAATCTCGTCTTTGATATGAATCTTCTCGATGATCTCCTGGCAATGTCGCAACTCCTCCTTTGAAATAACCGCCTGCACGCTTTCCAAAACCCGCATGCTAAAATCATCTTTGAATTTTCGAAGGATGTCCATTTCCTGTTCAAGTGTAGGATACTTCAGCTTGATGCGAAACAGGAAGCGGTCGAGTTGGGCCTCAGGCAAGCGATAGGTCCCCTCCTGCTCAATGGGATTTTGCGTGGCAATTACCAGAAAGGGAAAGTCCATGGGATAGGTTGTGCCGTCTACCGTAATTTGCCTCTCCTCCATTACTTCAAAAAGGGAGGACTGCGTTTTGGCTGGGGCGCGATTGATTTCATCGATCAATACCAAATTTGCAAACACCGGACCTTTGTTAAAAGTGAATTCCGATGTCTTGACATTGAATACGGTGGTACCGGTGACGTCGGTGGGCATGAGATCGGGCGTAAACTGAATCCTCGAAAAACTTACTGCCATAGTCCTGGCCATCAATTTTGCGGTCAGCGTTTTGGCAATGCCCGGCACGCCTTCCAGCAAGACATGACCCCCGATGAAAATACCGGCCAGTAACAGATCAATAGTATTTTCCTGCCCTACTACTGCCTTGCCAATTTCTTGTTTAATCAGCATGACCCGCTTGTTGAGCAGATCAATATCCGGTTGCGGGGTGTTTTCAAATTCGCTGGTTTGCTCTTCCATAGTTAGTTTGTGAAATTACTTACAGTTTTTATAAAAATTATCGATCGCATAGTACAAGTCGACCAGCCGATAGGCCGGAATATTGTAAGTGGAGTTGTGTTCAATGATCTCATACTGACGAAAGATAGTCCTGACATCGGCTTCATTTACTTTTGATTTTTCAGCCAGCTCCAGAACCTGGACCTCATTGAACGTAGCCTTGCGCTGTATGCCGTATTTCGATCGGATAAAATAGAAGAAATACTTCATCTTCTTCCTGGCCATATCCAGGTGATCACCATTTTGAAAATGCAGTGCGGAAACCTGTTGGATAAATTCAAGCGATGTATTTGTTTTGATCTCCAGTATCGGGATAACCCGCTGGGTTCTCTTGATGGCAAAGAAAACATACAACAACACTGTTGCCAGCAACAACCACCAGGCATACTTTAAATTGGGTTGCTGAAGAATATAATACAGCGGACTGTTGTAGGCGTTTTTATTTCCTGTCATGGGCACCTTGCTGTATTCATCCCAGATTACGTCTTTCCCACGCAAGTGAGAAAAAACAACTGCAGCATAATCCACTTTGTCCGGCTTCAACAAAAAGTAGTTGGTAAAAACCAAAGGATTGCTGTGCAGATAGAGGTTGCCCGATCCGTAGGAAAGCCTTAAGAAATTAACGCGGTTTGGCTCCTGAAATCCTAACGGCACAACCGATTTGGTCGAGTCGCAAAATATCCCGTTCGCCATGTACTGCCAGGAATACATTTCATCCTTGCTGCCGTATCGATAGGCATACCGGTTATGCTCTTTAGTTTGCAATGTGTCATGATAGAAATGAAGGTCAACCGAATCCGAGTCATTGGCGTGATACGTAATCTTATAACCGCACTCGTAAGGAAAGAATTTCTCCAGCATGGTCTCCGGTGGCTCCAGGCTCGCAATGATGGCGTCATTTCCGGACATCACAAACTTTAGCAAAGCGTCTTCATCATCGACACTGAGATAAAGACTCTGCCCGATGAAAACATAATCCGTTTTGGATTTGATCCCCGGAAGCACATCCGCCAGGGACTTCTTATCGTTAAAAATAAAATGACCGTCCGGTCTGTAACCCGCCAACATTTTTTTGACAAACAAGGTACCGTATGGCTGGTCACTGTCTGCGCGATAGCTTTCATACCACTGATGGCTTTTTTCTCCGGTGTTGATCCACAAAAAATAGATCAGGAGTAAAATACCCAGGACCGCAAAAAGCGCAACGATGGTTTTCTGACTTTTATTCACGGGTATTGAGTCGTTGATCGACTAACTTGAAATTGACGACCAGGTTTTCAAACGATGCTGTGGTGAGATGGTGGTCCCCATACCAAAAATGTTCATAGGCCACTGTGAGGATTCTGACCTCTTCAAATATTCCCCCCTGGGTGACCAGTTCCGCAAGATAATCCCGGTTGGTTTTGTCTTTCTTCCAGACGATCATCCCGGTTTCATTTAATTTTTTCAGTAAGCCAAGATAATATACCCGCATGGCATTCTTAAGATTTCCTTCCGACAGTGCCTGCCGCAATAATGTCTGCAAGTCCAGTGCTTCGATGTGTTCAACGGGCCCGACAAAATCCTTTGAGGGCAACATCTTTTTTTGCAGTGTGGACGGAATGAGAATATTTTTTGAAACGTAGTAAATCAGCAGGCCGACCACGATTAAGATAACGGCATAAGAGATCAGCCGGAATGCTTCTCCGCTCCAGGGAATATTGAGTGGCTGCACTTTTTTCGCGGACTTCTTCTTTGTCATTTCATTATAATCCGCGGAACCAACGATTTGCTTCCATTTGACGGGATCAAATTTCCGGAGCTGAATTTTCTCGGTTTGATAACTTTTTGTTGTTCCTAGGGAATCGGGCTCGATCAACATGTGGTCATCTTTCTTTTCAGTCGCCGAGGTTGTGGTTTCACTGTCCTTTGTACCCTCATCCTGTGCCTGTGACGTCACAAAGGAAAGCACTATCCCGAAAAATAACAGGGCAAACTTCATTTCCGGCTATGTCTTGAAGAGGAGGTTCCTACCAGGGCAATGGATTTCTTCAGATGACCGGCATCCAGTACTTCCCGCAAGGAAAAATACAGGTAGGCACTGCAGGCTGCAAAAATGGGAAGGATAAGATTGAACGCAAAAATCTTGATGAATACCTCCACGAAATGCACAATCCCCTTTGACCAGACATCCGATTTTGCAAAATTCCATTGCAGTACCGTGATGTTTATGTACAGCAGCGGTGCCGCTAAAATAAGAAGGAATGAATAGGTCATCAGAAGGAGAATGAATTGCAATCCTATAACCTGTCCGAAGTTGGACGTGGCCAGATCCCATCCACTCGAAATACTTTGGGGCAGGTAACGGTCTTCAGTGAGTTGTGTGAAAGCGAACAAAAAGAAAAAGATAAAGGTGAACAGGATCAGCACGACGCCCCATACACCAGCATACAGCGCGGTGTAGAGTGCGGCCATGATCAGCATCGTTTGCAGCAGTGGCTTCAATTTCAAAGAGCTTTCGGAGGAGTTCTTCGCGTCACGGTCAATCATCCTGAAAACACGGTGCATAATAAGAGTGCTTCCCAGTGTGTTGATAAAAATGAAAATCAAGCTGGGCATATTTAACGCAAAAAACAGATCATCAAAAAAATATTTCCATCCACCGCGGATTTCCCGGACGGCGCTTTCCGGTTCGGCTGCCAGGAGATTGGCAACGGTCATTCCCAAAGAAATGGTGACGATCCAGGAAAGCAATGCATTGCCATGTTGCTTATAGAAAAGAAATGCATCCTTAATAATTTCGGCATTGTTTTTTATTCTGTCAAAGAAAACCGGTTCGACATCAGCGGGAGCAATTTTCGCTTCAGCCAAGGGGGCGTCAAAACCCTTTTGTGCCTTCACCCAGGGGTAGACGACAAAATATCCGATGATTCCCACGGCGGAAAGAAGGATGAGAAACAACTTGACAAAATCGGGTACTTCCGTGTAGCGCGTCAGGAAACTTTCGATGATGGCGGCTAGCACAAAGATGGGCGTAATGCCGAGCATGAGTTTAAGAGATCGGATGGCAGAAAGCTGGAAAGCCTGCAGCCGTGAATACGTGCCCGGAAAAAGCAATCCGCTACCAAGCGTGAGCCCCGCGCCGCCGGCGAGGATGATGGACGATATCTCCAGTGTACCGTGGAGCCAAATACTGAGGGCAGACTGAGCAAATAAACCCCGTTCGATGAAAAAGAACTGAAAGCATCCCACCATGATGCCATTGTACAACAGAATAGCCAGCGTGCCGATGGACATAAAGATCCCAAACACATAGACCCGAAAAGCCACCAGCAGGTTATTTAAAGTAATCCCCAGAAACATGTCTACCTGGTGGCCACTTTTGTAAACGGCCATCGGGTCACCCTTCTTGATGTTCTCTTTGGTCATCGATACATATCTGTCGCCAAGGATGGTGCTGGCAAATTGAGGGTCTTTCATGGATGAAAAAACCCCCATTGCGGCAGAAAGAAGAAAGACGAAAAGTGAAATGAGAAGTTGCTTTCTGGAATAAAGTATGATTTGAGGAAGTTCGTCAAGCCAGAATAATCTAAACCGGTTTTTCTTTTGCTTTTCGTGGCTGTAGATGATGGAAAAATATTCGCGTGCGATGTTGTTGAGATAAACCCGGACAGACCGGTTTTTGTAATACGTGCGGGAATAGGAAAGGTCATCGACGACCTGGGTAAAAAGATTACTCAGCTTTTCAGGGTCTTTGGACGGTTCGGTAAGGAGGGTTTCCGATTCGAGCCACTTTTCCTTATTTTGAGCAATGAAACGGGTCTCTTTCATGGATGTGTGAAAGTATTGTTTTAGGATCATAAAATGAAGAACATAGAAATCAAAACTTCGCAAAATGTAGTGCTGGAATATGAGCTAGCAGACTTGCGCGACCGGATTATCGCCTATCTGATCGATGCGACCTGCATGGCTGTGGGGATCGGAATACTTTCCATCATTGGCTTTGCCGTGTTTCAGTTTTCCGGTACCACGGGAAGCGTATATTCCATCTTCCTGTTTTGTGTATTCATTTTCTATTCCCTCGCCATGGAGGTGCTGAACCAGGGACAGAGCATTGGCAAAATGGCCCTGAAGATTCAGGTCATCAAGACGACCGGAGGTCACGCCACTTTTTCCGATTATGCGGCACGGTGGGTTTTCCGGATGATTGATATTTATTTTTCGCTGGGCGGAATTGCTTCCATCCTGATCGGATCCTCATCCAAAGCACAACGAATCGGCGATATTGTTGCCAAAACTGCCGTCGTAAAATTGGCGCCCCACATTGACCTTAAGCTTGAGGATCTGCTGACCATTCATTCCCAGGATTCTTACCAACCGGTGTACCCCCAGGCCAAGCAACTTTTGGAAGAAGACGTCTTGCTTCTCAAGACCACACTAGATCGTTACAGTCAATTCAACAACAAAGCGCACAGTGAGGCCATGGATCAATTGGCAACACGCATCGTGCAAGTTCTCGGTCTGGAACAAGTAGAACAAAACAGAAAACTATTTTTGCAGACGGTGTTGAAGGATTATGTTGTGATGACGAGATAGCACGATGGGTAATTTGCACCCATTTGATTTTTCTGCCTTCTGCACTCAAAAAAAATAATCCAATTGGGTCCCCTTTCAAAATAATCCTATCTTACCTCATCAAACATCCCATTGATGAAAGACTTAAAAACTCTGTTGACCAGCCAACGCGTAGTTCAAATTTGCCTTTTTCTGGTAGCGGCCATTGCAATATCCGGCGGGACTTTGCAAATGTTTCTGGGTGAACCCCAAACCACTCCACGACTCGACAACGTCCATCGCTTTATGGCAGGAGTATATTTTACTTGCGGAGTAATCGGATTGTGGGCAGGCTTAACGATACGACAGCAGGGAACGCTCATTTATCTCTTATCTCTTGCAATTTTTTTGGGTGGCACTGGACGCCTGGTTTCCATGAGTATTGTGGGGCTGCCCGAACCTCACGGGCTGTGGATGGGATATGTGATTTCTGAATTGCTCATTCCGGTTATCATGGCAACGGCTCATCGAGCTACTTCGAACATCAAAGATTAAGATGATGGGATGGCTGACGTCAAATACGGAGTTCATCAAATCTCAGAAAATGTTAGAGAATGAGAATCATCGTTCTTCGGCATTTGACTGCCCGCCCTTCGTAATGAGATTAATGATGAATCGGAATAGCCCGAATATATTTAAATAACCAAGACACCGAGACTACATGCCCTTACCTGTAGCGGCCCAGTAGATCCCTCCGTAGAGATGGTCGAGGAATGTCTGGTCGGAATAGGCCAGTGCAATATGTCCAAGACCGGTGTAAAAGGCCCTTCCGCCGTCATAATTATGATACCAGGCGATGGGGTGAAAGTTGCCCATTCCTTTTCCTTCCTTTTCGCCCCACTTGACATTCGGGTCATAACTTTTTTCATCCACAGAAACTAAAAAGTGTAAATCAGTTGCCTTTAGTTCACCGTACTCATACCACTCGTCGGTCCACAATAATTTCTTCGGAAACCGCTCCATTCCCGGAAAATTGCCATCCTCCACTTTCAGGTAAGCGGTTTGTTGCTGTGGATGGATCTTAAACATCATTCCGACCATCTTTGTGTACCATGGCCAGTCGTATTCGGTGTCCGTTGCGCTGTGAATCCCGACAAAACCCTTACCGGATTTGATGAATCTTTCAAACGCCGCCTGTTGTTCATCGTTGAGCACATTTCCGGTGGTGTTCAAAAAAATGACGGCCGCATAGCTAGCCAGCGCCTTGTCATTAAAAATCGAACCGTTGTCCTGCCAGTCCACCGTAAAATTATTCCGGCTGGCAAGCTGCCGTATCGCCGTCACGCCATCATGAACCGATTCATGATGAAAGCCTTCTGTTTTGGTGAACAATAAAACTTTGAATTGTTGCGCATAAGAAGCAGCAAAGCACACAAACGGTAAGAGAAATATTGAAATGGTTTGGAATAGTGTCTTTCTCATGATTTGAGTATTTGCTCATAAGTAAGCTAAAAGCGATTGAAAGTGAAAGGCCTATTATTTGAAAGCCACTGATTCACAGATTGGGTCAAAGCTAATCTGTGAATCTGCGGCCCAAACCGTGTGAGGGTTGCCACAAAATTTGATGAGAGTCATTTCAAACTATTCAGCCTTCAGGCAATTGACGGGATTTACCCTCGCTGCCTTGAGTGTGTGTGCTCCAATGGTAATCCAGGCGATCATCATCGCTCCCAGTCCGGCTCCAAAAAAATAATACCAAGACAACTCCGTTTTGAAAGCAAAGCTGTCGAGCCAGTACCGAACCATGAAATAGCCAACAGGAAGGGCAATGGTGATCGACACCAGAACGATCTTTGTAAAATCGGAGGACAACAGGAAAACGATTTCAGTCACACTGGATCCCAACACTTTTCGAATTCCAATTTCCTTCAGTCGCTTCTCCGCCGTAAAGGCAGCCAATGCAAACAATCCAAGACACGAGATCAGGATTGCAACCCCGGCAAAATATGCGGCAACGTTGGAAACGCGGTGCTCGGAAACATACAGCGCCTGATAATTCTCATCCAAAAATTTGTAATCGAACGGATATCCTGCAGCATACTTTTCATGCACCGCTTCGATTTGCTCAAGCGTCCTGCGCTCCGTACCACCCTGCACTTTTACCATCCAGTCGAACATGACAGGGTAGACACGAAAGAAGCAAGGCTTAACGGGTTCATGAAGCGATTCGAAGTTGAAATCTTTTGCAACCCCTACAATGGTCTTTTCAAACCCCCAAAACCGGATGGTCTTCCCAACGGGATCTTTCATCCCCATCGTGCGGATGGCTTCTTCATTGAGGATGATCTCCCGAGATTCTTCGCCGAGAAGATTTGCCGGCTTAGGAGGCTCGGAAAAATTTCGTCCTTCCTTCATCTGGATCCCCATTGTCTGAATAAAACCATACCCGACCTCAATGTTGGCGAAGTCCATGTGCTGGTTGGGTGTCTTGCCTTCCCAATCCAGTTCAATGCCGCCGTGCGTTCCGGTGAGGTTATGATAAAAAGATCCTGATGAAATAACACCGGGGATATTGCTGAGCTCTGCCCGGAATGATTCCAGTTTTTCCGGCGGCGCACCTTCCATTCCAAAGATGACTATGTTATCGGTCGTGTAGCCCAAATTCCGGTTCTGGATGAATTGCATTTGCTGATACACCACCCATACCACGAGGATCATAATGATAGAGAGGGAAAACTGAAAGACAACGAGTCCTTTTCGTGTCAATAACTCACTAAACGTAGTACTGAGTTTTCCTTTTAGCACGCTGGCCGGACTGAATCCGGAAAGGTAAAGAGCAGGATAGCTGCCTGCCAGGAAACTCGTTACGATGAAGGTCAATACCAGCGGGACGAACAATGTAGTATCCGGCCTCAATGCCAGATTCTTTCCGGTGATGAGGTTAAACTGCGGCAGGAGGGCAATGACCATACCCACTGCGATCAGCAAGGAAACAAAAGTGATCATGGCGGACTCAGTGAAGTATTGCACCACCAGTGCCCATCGCGACGCACCCACCGATTTTTTGATGCCCGTCTCCTTCATTCGGCCACTGGCCCTGGCCGTTGATAAGTTCATAAAGTTGATGCACGCAATGAGGAGGATAAATGAGCCGATGATGGACAGAATCTGTACATATAGAATTCTGCCGCTGGAGACCACGCCATTTTCATAGTTGCCGTAGAGATAGCGTTCTGAAAAAAGCTGCGCGAAGAGCGTCACTTCTGAGTTTTTATCTTTTGCCCTGATAAACCCTTTGATCTTTTTGTTGAATTCAGCGATGTCCGTTCCAGAACGCAGTATCACATACGTGTCCGGATCGCTGTTATCCCAAGTGCGCATGCTTGGACGAGCCTCGACAAAATTGTCAAAATTGAAGAGGATGTCGAAGGGATCCAGCGCATTCGAAGGAAGCCCCTCAAAGATGCCGGTGACATGAAAGTCGCCACTGATCTGATGGCTCCACGTGATCGTCTTACCGACAACATTTGAAGTGGTGTGAAATAATTTTTTGGCCAACGCCTCCGAGATCATCACGGAATGAATATCCGGTAGCGGGTTGTCTTCACTCCCCTGCAGCATTTTGCACGTAAACACCTTAAAGAAATCCTTGCTGACAAATTGAGGACTTGCCTTCAAACGCTGATCGCCAAAGGAAATGGCGCCTTTGCTGTGAAACCATTCGGGTGGAACGACCGTGACAGCATGCTCTACTTCAGGCAGTTCACTGGCCAAAGCGGCGGCCAGCAAGCCTTGGGTTCCCTGGCCAGTTTTTATCCCTGCCGCACTGGAATGGTTCTCCATGATCTCATAGAGTTGCGCATCTTGCGCATTGAATGCATTGAGATGCTTTTCATCATTGACCCACAAAAACACAAGTAACGCGCAGGCGAGTCCGGTAGAGAGCCCCAATACATTAATAATAAACGAGCTTCTGTTCCGGCTGAAATTGCGGAGCGAGATAATGAAGTTGTGGCGAAACATAGTGGTTGTGTTTTGTGCAAAATTGCTCTTGAGTGATTTGAGGAAGGCGGGACGCAAATAACGGATCACGCTCCACATAAATTTTATTTTTGCTGTCCTGGGTCCGCGTACATTGTCTTTTTCAAAAACTTCGGTAAGGTCACCTTCCACCTCTTCGATGAAATCTTCTCTGCAAAAGAACCGCAGAAACTTCAATGCTCGTTGTGGGGGCCGGATCTTCATCGCGCGAAAGTAATTTTTGGAATTTCGTTGTAGAGGCCGGCGCGAAGTTCGTACTGGGTGTCCAGCATCTTTTTCCCAAAGGCAGTGATGCTATAGAATTTTTTTCTTCTCCCACCTCGCTCCGCCGTGATGCCGCCGAACCGGGAGGTAACAAAGCCCTTAAAAGTAACCAATTAGTTTTATTTCATTACTTTCGAATAAGCCGAAAACAATGACCATAACCTGCAAAAATTGTCATCATAGCTTTAAAGGGAGTTATTGCTATCACTGCGGACAATCAGCCGAAACGCATGAAATCAATTTTCATTTCATGTGGCACGACATTGAACACGGACTTTTGCATTTAGACAAGGGAATATTCTTCACGATCAAAGAACTGTTTTCACGCCCTGGACAATCCATCCGGGAATTTATTGAAGGCAAACGCGTTCGGCACTTTAAGCCCATTTCACTCGTTATCGTTTTGGCCGGTATCTACGGTTTCCTGTATCACTATTTCGACATCCGATTGCTTCAGGCCAATGTCGTCTTTAACGGACAAGGAAAAGAGGTGGAGGAATACAGGAGGATGCTGGAAAGTGTCAACCAGTGGATCGGCTCGCATTATGCCATCGTTGCACTGGCGCAGGTGCCGCTGTATGCCGTCGGAACTTTCCTGGCGTTTAGAAAAAGAGGATACAATTTCGCAGAACACCTTGTGCTCAATGCTTTTCTAACAGGTCAAAAACTTCTGGTTTATATCTTGGCCTTTCCTTTGACCTATTTCTACAACGGAGACATGGCGCTGAGAACAATCGACGGCTATCTAAATCTTATTGGATTTTCCCTTTTCTTCTGGACATTGTTCACATTCTTTCCCAGCCAACCCAAGTTGGGCACCTTCTGGCGAATTCTCCTCAGTCTTTTTATTTTTCTTGTCCTTTACATTTCGCTGGCCGCGCTAACTGGTTTCCTCATTGTGAAGTCGGGGAATTGATCGTCCAAAATTAGCTAATTGGCAAATTCTAAGTTCAACTAAAAAGCGTAACATAGCAATTGTCAAATTATTTTCCCAACTCCTCCCACGTCCACGGATTCTTTCGTCCTTTGGATTCTTCCCGGATTTTCCTCACCTCCTGCGGCTTCACTAAAATCCGGTTTACATATTCCTCACTCACAATGCCCGTAGACCGCCGTTCGGTGAGCCCGATATCATAGCGCACATAACTCAGGACCGACGCGATCCATGCGTCGTCGTTCATGCCCATGGCCGTCATGTTTTCAGGGAAGGTCTTTCCCTCCACTGGTCCGGTTAACCCGTTCAGCAAAATCCGGATCATCGCATCTTTATTTCTCAGATAGCGCTGGAAATTGCCGGCCAAAGGAGGTGCGAGTTTTGTCGCAACACCTTTGCCATCGATCCCATGGCAAGTTGAACACAAGGACCTAAAAATAGCAGCGCCCTCCAATACCATTTTGCGGTCGTCTGAATTTAATGAACCCATTTTTCCACCCAATGTTCTGATGGCTTCCGTTCTGCTCAAAATTTTCGGGGCACTCACCATCATTTGATTGGTTGAATTCATGCTCATCATTTCTTCTTCGAGCGCTCGGGCCTTCGGTGATTTGCTTTTGGAGAGGGATAGAAGAATCTGTATGCGCACGTCATAGTCGTTATCGTTTTTCATCCCTTCTAATTCTTCAAGGATGGCCTCGTCATTATTTTTTAAATATATCTCGCTGATCCATACTGCTGCTTTTCTTACCTGGGCATCATCATCCCGGAAAGCTTTTGTCAACACGTCTTTGTCTATCGCATCCAATCCCGACAGCGTCCACAAGGCGTGCAGCCGGCCCAATGCAGACGGCTTCTCCGGAAGAGACCCCTTTTTTCCCACAGCGATCAGCTTGAGATCCTCAACCACCGATTTATCATTGCGCAAGACAATCTCTTTTTGAGCATTGTCGCGCCACCATCCATTAGGGTGATCCAGATAAGCAACCAGCTGAGTGGAGGTTTCGTCCAGCATGTGTGGTTTCGGTCCTCGCGACATTCCATCATGCACCAGTCTCCAGATCCTCCCATGCTGAATATTTTTTTGCAACCCCAGGCGCAGAATTTGTTTACGCAAATAACTGCCCTCCCCGGTCCAGGACCCTTCCTGAATAATCCCCCTGTTCATATCGATGATGTAAAGACAGCCATCAGGACCTGTGTAGGTATTGACAGGCCTGAAATTCATGTCGGAAGACGCAATGAATTCATCTTTTTCATAGGCATTCTTCAGCGTTCTCTTTCCGTCGGTGTTGATGACCTTGGCCCTTCGGATGATGCGGGCTACTGGTTCATTAATCAGATAATCTCCCACCAAGGTTTTGGGAAGCCGATCGCCGCGAAAGATGGATTGCCCATTGGCTGCCGTAAAGTGATTCAGCGTTGTATCTTCTCTGATGCGTCTTAACCCTCCCTGAATATCCGGTGTTTTTACAATCGGCCAAACGGCACCAAAGGTGGAGTCGTTGTAAGCATCTGCAAATTCTAATTGTCCGTAAGACGGATTGATGTGAAATCCCGAGCCCGCATTTTCCGCACCGGCTCTGCTATAGTAAAGCCTTCCGTAATTGTCATGGGTCAATCCCCATTGTCCGTTGGATCCACTGATCAGTGAATCTGCCTTGAGCACACCATCTTTATATTGAAAGCGAACGGCGTCAACCGTAATGTAAATCCAATTGTCAAGGTTCCAATCGAGCCCGCTTCGCTGATGCTCAAGATTTCCAAACGCTTTTTTGTCGGTGTGATACACTTTTCTTTTTTGATCCGCTACCCCATCATGGTTGGTATCTTTATAGGCATAAATGTCGTAGGTATCTGTTTCATTGACCAGCAGTTCATTTCCAACTGCCAGAATCATGCGGGGCAACATGAGCTGATCAATGTAAACAGAACGTTTGTCCATTTTGCCATCGTCATTGGTGTCTTCCAATAAGAGCACCCGGCTCCCGGGTTGATGTTCTCCGGTAGTGTCTACCGTCTGCATATACGTTTCCATTTGCGTGACAAACATTCTTCCATTACCATCCCATGAAATGGCTACCGGTTCACTCAGCAATGACTCGTCGGCAACCAGCTCGAGATGATATCCTTTGGGAAGCCGGAAAGAGTGGAGACTCTCTTCCGGTGACAGGTACCCGGGTTTTGGATCTTTGTTTACGGTTCGCGGAGAATCAAATCCTGCTTCTTCCTGACCACTGTCCGTTTCCTTATTGGATGGTGTGCACGATGAAACCACCAGCATGGTTGCGATGGCAATGGAAAGTATGAATTCCTTTTTTACTGACATAAAATATTGATTGTTTATCACTTCACCTTTTTCGCAAACACGCCCCCTTCAAACTGCTCGGGTTGAAAACCGGAAACTTTCCCTGCATCGTCCGTTTTAAAATGAATATTCAATTTTTTTATCGCGTTGATTAATTCGGCGATTCGATAATAATTCGACAATTAATCAATTCGGTGATGAGACAATTATCAGCTAATTGCCGAATCGAATTTGATCAATTATTCTAACGTCAAATATTGTCAAATTAATTCATTTATTTACTTCTTTCTTCCTCTCCGGAATTCCTTTGCCTTCTGTCATGAGTTTAAACAAACTCTCATTCACATAAAAATTCCAACCTTTCACACAATCATTGTAACATTCAATTTCAGGAACAAGCCCCATGTTGTTTCAGCGGTTTTTCAATTACGTAACTCAATGGTTACGTAAATATATAGGTGACTTATCAGTTACTCAAATAATTCAGAAGAAATTTGCCCAATTCAGTTGGCGGATCGCATAGGACCGTTTTTTGCGTGTCGCCGGTGAGTGCAGCAAAAAATAATTCATCGGCTGCTGACGAGCCGTGTGACTATTGCCGGGGACGTGATACGCCGTTTGCCCGAATTTTTTCCATTGATCCAATTTGTAAATAAAATCATGGCAAAGCATGACAAACGTCAGGTTTTGCCAAATGCAGGAAGAGTAAGTTTGGGCGTTCAAAAACCGCGAAAAATGATCGATTCGGTTGTCCTTAGAAGGAAATAACACTTTAAATTTAAAACCATAAGACTATGAAATATCTACTCTTAATTGCAATCACGGGACTACTATTCGCTTGTGTGCCGGACAAACCAAAAACCAAGGAGGAATACCCTGACCAGCCTGTAACCAAGTCAGCTGATGTTATTACAAACCCAACCAAGGGGATAGGCGCAATTAAAGCAGTGACCCTTAAAACCCCAATTGAACAAGATCGCGTGAGTCGTGGATTGGCTATCTATGAAATGAAGTGCTCCGCCTGCCATAAGCTTACATCAGATCGCCTGGTAGGTCCTGGCTGGAAGGATGTCACCAAGCGCAGAGAACCCGAGTGGATCATGAACATGGTAACCAATGTGGACGTGATGTTAGACAAAGATCCAGAAGCTCAAAAGTTATTCGAGCTGTGTTTGGTAAGAATGCCCAATCAAAATATATCCATCGGAGATGCCCGTGATATTCTTGAATACATGCGGCAAAACGATGGTTCAAAATAGAAGGCCTTTTGTAAAAATAAAAAAAGCGACAATGAAAAATTTATTTAAATCAGTTGTGCCCCTCCTCTTTGTAAGTTCAGCCATTTTATTAAGCGGTTGCAAACCTAAAGGACCCCGGGAGGCGATCGTTGGAAACGCTGCTACCAAGGTTTATGTGGCTCCGGGGAAGTATGATGAGTTTTATAACTTCGTATCTGGTGGTTTCAATGGACAGATGAGTGTCTATGGTCTGCCGTCAGGTCGTTTACTCAAAATCATTCCTGTGTTTTCAGTATTTCCTGAAAATGGTTATGGTTATAGTGAGGAATCAAAGGATATGCTGAAGACTTCAAGGGGATATATTCCGTGGGATGATCTTCACCATATCGAGTTGTCTGAAACTGACGGTGTACACGATGGCCGATGGGCGTTTGCCAATGCCAACAATACTCCCCGGGTGGCCCGCATCGACCTAAAGAATTTTCGGACAGAGGAAATTATCGAAATCCCCAACAGCGGAGGGAACCACTCTTCTCCTTTCATAACTGAAAACACTGAATATGTCGTAGCGGGAACGCGCTTCAGTATCCCTTTGGGTGACAATCGAGATGTGCCGATCAGTTCTTATAAGAAGAACTTTAAAGGTTCAATAAGTTTTATTAAAGTGGATCCAGGATCAGGGCATATGAGTATTGCATTTCAACTGGTAACCCCCGGATTTAACTATGACTTGAGTCACTCGGGTAAGGGCCCCTCGCACGATTGGTTCTTCTTTTCTTGCTATAACACAGAACAGGCATATACCTTGCTTGAGGTAAACGCCTCGCAGAAGGACAAGGATTATATCATGGCTGTGAACTGGAAGAAATGCGAGGAATATTTAAAGCAAGGCAAAGGAAAAAAAGTAAAAGCAAATTATGCACACAATACATTGAATGAAAAAAGCTCCATGATGACATCCACTATGGAAAATGAAGTTACTGTGCTGGATCCTGCCGAGCTTAAGGACGTAGTTTATTTCATCCCTTGCCCCAAGTCGCCGCACGGATGTGACGTTGACCCAACGGGTGAATACATTGTTGGTAGCGGAAAACTAGCTGCACTGATTCCTGTATTTTCTTTCACCAAAATGATAGATGCCATTAATAAGAAAGAATTTGAGGGTGAGTTTGCCGGCCTTCCGGTCATCAAATATGAAGCCGCTTTGCATGGGGAAGTTAAGAGACCAGGCCTAGGCCCCTTGCACACGGAATTTGATGAAAAGGGAAATGCGTATACCTCCATGTTCGTTTCTTCTGAAATTGTGAAATGGAATGTGAAAAGCCTTGAGGTGCTGGATCGCATTCCGACATATTACTCAATTGGTCACCTTTCTATACCGGGTGGCGATACCAGAAAGCCCTGGGGTAAATACGTTGTGGCCTACAATAAAATTACAAAAGATCGCTACCTGCCTACGGGTGCGGAATTGGCCCAATCTGCTCAATTGTATGATATCTCAGGAGATAAGATGCAACTTCTATTAGATTTTCCCACCGTTGGAGAACCTCATTACGCGCAATCCATTCCTGCAAATCTGATTGCGCCACATTCGGTGAAATTCTATAAAATCGAAGAAAACACAAACCCGTATGCTGCTAAGGGAGAAGGTAAAACCAAAGTTGAACGAAAAGGCAACCAGGTACACGTTATGATGACTGCTATACGATCTCATCTTACCCCTGACAATATTGAGGGCATTCGCATGGGCGATGAAGTTTATTTTCATGTCACCAACCTTGAACAAGACTGGGATGTGCCTCATGGATTTGCGGTACGTGGCGCGGCCAACTCAGAAATCCTGATCATGCCTGGTGAAACCCAAACGCTCAAATGGAAACCAACAGAGGTAGGAGTTGTCCCATTTTATTGTACTGATTTCTGTTCTGCACTTCACCAGGAAATGTCGGGATATGTTCGGGTATCGGCCCAGGGAAGCAATGTTCCTCTCAAATTCTCAACGGGTGTAATCGCAGATGAAAAAGACTCATCAAAGTAAGGTTCATAGTTTACAGCACTGAGTAAAGGCGTCTCAGATGAAGGGGCGCCTTTTTTACCACAAGGCAAATGAAACCATTAAAACCAATAACGAGGATACTGGTCGTTGCATCGGCACTGGCACTCGTCACATCCTATTTTGTTCCACTCTGGCAGATTCTGATGTGGGCGCCTCAATACCCGGAAGGCCTTGAGATGAAAATCTGGATTAACACGCTTACAGGCCAGGTCAGAACAATCAGCGCACTGAATCACTATATTGGAATGAAAACAATTGAAGTTAGCATGTTCCCTGAATTTGGTTATATGATCTACGTCGTTGGTTTTGTCATTGGCTTGGGACTGTTAACTAGTATCATCAACCGCCGTTATATGCTACTCTCATTTATGTCTTCCATTTTTATGATTGGAATCGGGGCACTGGTGGATTTCTACATATGGGGTTATGACTATGGCCACAACCTTAATCCTGAAGCCCCTATTAAGATTGAAGGAATGTCCTATCAGCCTCCATTAATCGGAACAAAGCAATTGCTAAATTTTACTGCTTTTTCCGGGCCCGACATTGGAGGTTGGGTGTTTATTGGAGTTGGCGCGGTGCTTTTTGGTCTTTTGATTTACGAATGGAAAATGAACAGATAGCATGAAGTCAGTGAGGTTTTGCTTTGGAATCCTGTTGATAATCAATCTGGACTCCTGTTCCACCGAACCGGAACAATTACAATATGGGACGGATGCGTGCCATTTTTGCAAGATGACGTTAATGGATAAAAAATTTGGAGCTGAACTGGTAACTACGAAAGGTAAGGTATACAAGTTTGACGACCTGAGTTGCTTTATAAATTATTACAATTCCGGAATTGAACCAACGGATATCTATGAACATACCCTGGTAATCGACTATTCTGACCCGGGCAAATTGATAGACGCCACAACTGCTTTTTATGTGGCCTCTCCACAGATCAGGAGTCCAATGGATGGTAAAGTAGCCGCTTTTGAATTGAAGCCCAGCATGGATAACTTTAAGAAACAATGCAATGGAATTTATCTGTCATGGGGAGAGGTCGTTACTCAATACAAATAGTGAGAAGTACTTTTCTTATCCTTTCTATAGTATTCTATTTCTCCGCTCACGCGAAAACATGGATTGTTGACCAGAAAGGTAGTTTAAAGACTATCCAGGCAGCCTTAATACTTGTGAACAATGGCGACACGATCCGTATCATGCCGGGTGTTTATAAGGAGGGCAATTTCATTGTCAAAAAATCGATAACCCTCATTGGCGTCAGGTTGCCGGTTCTGGATGCGGAGAACAAATATGAGATTTTCACAGTGGTCGCCAATGACGTATCCATCATAGGTTTGAAAATGATCAATACGGGTGTGGCAAGCATCAATGATATTTCGGCCATCAATGCCCTTGATTCAAAGCGGATCCGGGTGTTAAATAACCAATTTGAAAATACGTTCTTTGGAATTCACCTCGCAAATTCATCCGGAAGTCTGATAGAAGGGAACACGCTTCATTCTGATGCGGAGTCAGAACACCAGATTGGTAACGGTATTCACGCCTGGAAATGCGATTCCATTACGATTCGGAATAATAGTGTCAGCGGCCACCGGGATGGCATCTATTTTGAGTTTGTCACCAATTCTCTTGTAGAGAATAATGATAGTCATAACAATATGCGTTATGGTCTTCATTTTATGTTTTCCCACCACGATCAATACCATAATAATATTTTCCGCAATAATGGAGCCGGGGTAGCCGTAATGTACACGCAAGGAGTCACCATGAAAGGTAATCGTTTTGAAGATAACTGGGGAGCGTCATCGTATGGCCTTTTGTTGAAAGACATTAGAGATAGTTTTATTGAAAAAAATTATTTCTCAAGAAACACGATAGGGGTGTACATGGAAGGCTCAAGTCGCTGCACATTTACGGGGAATGTCTTTAATGAAAATGGGTGGGCGGTGAAGATTCAGGCAAATTGTGATGACAATAGATTTGTCAAGAACAGCTTCCTGGCTAATACATTCGACATCTCTACCAATGGATCATTGGTTCTCAATACGGTGGATTACAATTACTGGGACAACTATCAAGGCTATGACCTGGACCGAAATGGTGTGGGCGATGTTCCCTATCATCCGGTTAGCCTTTACTCGATGGTGGTGGAAAAAATGCCATCCTCCGTCATCTTGTGGAGAAGTTTTTTGGTTTACTTGTTAGATCGGGCAGAGAAAGTTGTGCCGTCCATTACCCCAGAGAACCTGAAAGATAACCACCCAGTCATGCGAAATTATGATAACCATTTCTAACGTAAATAAGCACTTTGGAAAGCTGGAAGTTCTGAAATCAATTCAGGTTGATTTTCAAGCTGGTAAATCATATGCAATGATTGGCGCTAACGGATCTGGTAAAACAACGCTTATCAAGTCCATTTTGGGAATGGTAATACCGGATAAAGGAGCAATTTTCGTTAACGGAAAATCAATCCGGAACGATTGGACCTACCGCCACTTGATAGGTTATATGCCACAGATTGGCCGCTATCCAGATCAGATGAAGATTGGACAAATTTTCGATATGATCCGTGATTTGCGCCCTAACCAAACAAGTCTGGATGAAGATCTTATAAAGGAATTCAAGCTTGACCAGATGAAAGACAAACGGATGCACACGCTTTCTGGGGGAACCAGGCAAAAAGTAAGCGCTTCCCTGGCTTTCCTGTTCGATCCACCCATCCTGATTTTGGATGAGCCAACAGCAGGCCTTGACCCAATCGCAGTGGAGTCCCTTAAGTCAAAGATTTTATCTAAATCAAATGAAAACAAAACAGTCTTGATCACGAGCCACATTATGAGCGACCTGGATGAATTATCATCGCAACTGGTCTATTTGGAAGACGGCAAAATTCTGTTTAACGATAGCATCGATCTTCTAAAGAAGGAGACCGGCGAAGTAAAGTTGGGGCGGGCAGTCGCCACAATCATGAGAAAGAATTTGAATGAAATTGAAGATGTATGATCCGAATTGGTAAATATGTATTGTATGATATTGTGAGAAATCGCTTCGTGATTTTATACGCTCTTTTTCTTCTAGTGATTACCCTCAGTATGTTCAGCCTCGACAGCGACCCTGGAAAATCCACACTCAGTTTACTGAACATCATACTTTTAGTTGTCCCTTTGGTGAGTATCATCTTTACAACAATCCACTTTTTTAATTCCTATGAGTTTATTGAGCTTCTGCTTTCACAGCCAGTAAACCGCAGAACCATATTTCTTGCGGAATTCTTTTCGGTCGCGTTCGCCCTTTCCTGCGCATTTCTGATTGGGGTAGGCTTACCCATGGTGCTTTTGAATTTTAACGAAAGTTCATTGTATCTGATTCTCGCGGGCCTATTGCTCACGCTTGTGTTTGTGGCGTTGGCTTTCGCAGCTTCGGTATCAACCCGCGACAAAGCCAAGGGAATCGGAGTGGCGCTGTTGTTCTGGTTCTATTTTACGCTCATCTATGATGGTCTTGTACTCTATATTATATACTCTTTCAGCGACTACCCCCTGGAAAAGGTAACGCTTGTCCTGGTCTCCCTAAATCCCGTCGATCTGGCCCGAATCATTATTCTATTAAAACTCGATCTGTCAGCCCTGATGGGCTATACCGGTGCATTTTACAAGAGTTTCTTTGGAAACAGCACAGGTATTATTTACTCCTGCTTGTTCCTGTTGTTATGGATCGTAGCCCCTTTATTAATAGCATTGAGAAGGTTTTCTCATAAGGACATTTAGAAATTGACCGTGGTTTGGATCACTACCCAACTTGAGGTGACTTAACTTTGGGAAACAATATGTTATTCTCCAGATGAATGTGCTGCATTAAATCATGGTCAAACTCCTTCAAAAGTTTGAATGTCAATTGGAATGTAGGGCAAGCATGCGCCGGAGGTGTATATTGATTTGATAAAGACCGGATGGTTTTCAAGAGGTCCCCTGCTGATTCATGTTCATGTTCCATAACTGAAAGCGGAGTCCGAATGTTAATGGTTGAAGAGCTTTCTAACAGCCTATCCTTCCTTGCTGTAATTCTTCGAATGGCTGGGAACAAAACAACTTCCTCTTTGAGCATATGATCTGTCAATTCCTCCGCTAACTGCACAAACAGCCTCAGAACTTCAATAAGTTCAGGTTGGTCACTGGCGTGAACCAAACAAACTTTACTCAATAATTCGTGTATATGGGGGATAGATTCCTTAATGTAGCTATGGTGATGTTGAACGATAAAGTCAACCAATAAGGAAGGGCTCCACGTATTGAATTTCATTCTATGATCGGAACCAGTCTGTATTTGTTTTTCCATGATTTCTTCCCAGATCGCCGCGGCATCAAGATTCTCCTTTTGACAAACCTCGACAAACGATTTCTTTCCATTGCAGCAATAATCCAGATTGTACCGGTTCAGAATTTCAATAGCCTGTGGGTGATTCAACGCGATGTCTGCCACGGATACCCTGCCGATCTCGCGGTCTTTTTCAATTGTCAGCATAGAATGTAAGATTAAGTTTAAGCAAAAGAATGCTTTTGTCATCTCATCCCATATGAGGCAGGTCATAAAATTTCGAAATCATTACCTAATATAAATCAGTTCATTTCAGAGGAAATCCCGACAGCAATATGATTTAGGTCATCATGTTTGCGAAAACCATTTCTGAATATTGTCATAAATCCGGAAGGAAGAGTACCCGACTTAATCTCCAAATCCTCAATCGAAAAAAATCAAGTATATGAAAACGCAAAAAAGTATCCATGTTATCATTCTGGCCGTAGCCATAATTATGACTTCATGCAGCGGAAGTGGTAATCAACAAACGGCCGAAGCAACCAAAGACGCCCCACTTGGAGGGGGGCAATCGAAAGTGCAAGATGATGATTCGCAAAAAAATGTCGTTAGGATTGCAGTAGGTTCCGCCGATCACACGACGCTCGTCACGGCACTTAAAGCCGCTGAATATGTTGATGCACTTTCAAATGCAGGCCCGTTTACAGTATTCGCCCCTACTAATGCCGCTTTTGAAAAATTGCCTGTCGGTACAGTGGAGAGCCTTCTGAAACCTGAGAAGAAGGACGACCTGAGAAACATATTGGAATATCACGTGGCTGTCGGAGTCTATAAACTGGAGTATCTGCACGATGGTCAAAAAATAAATCAAGTAAACCTGGATAATGTTGTTATTGGAATTAAGGACGGGAAGTACACGGTCAACGGCGCTAATATTATTGGCACGGTGCCTGCGTCGAACGGAATTGTATACGTAGTTGACGGAGTACTTTTGCCTCCAACAAAAAAATAGAAATCACACCTCCCAAGTCGTGCGCCAGGCTTGGTTCACTAATTGAAGACTTTGACAAGAGTGGAAGATAAAAATAATATGTGCGACTTTCCCCGAACCGATGCCCGGGAAATATATTCCCGGGCGGTTCGGAATGGTTTGTGCTTCACGAAAGTCGGTTTGCACAGATTTTAAAAACTCCTATTCTACAATCAACTTACCCTTCATGACCACATGAATGGAGCAATAGTAATTTGCGCTTTCACGAATTACCTTGCTCCATGATTTTCCCATTGAGAATTTTGAAGAAGTCCAGGCTTTCCGGTTTTCTTCTGTGATATCGTGATCGGTAATGTCCTTATTTATCCAAAGCACCGTGTCGCCGGCGTGAAGGCGAAGTACTTCCGGCACAAACTTCATTTGTTTGATTTCCACGGTATGAAAGGTTGCGGTATTTTTTACTTTGACCGTGCCCGGCTGTTCCGGTTGGGGTACCGCCATTTTATTCTCAGAAGTCATATCAGGATACTCTTCCTTACTTACAGCCGACTTTTCCGTTTTGGAGGTGCATCCGGTTAACAGTAAGAGAACAAACACCGCTGATAAAACAAGTTTCATTTTATTTGTCTTGTTAAATGCGTCAGAACTTTTTCTGCAGCATCTCAGCATGAGCAAGATGGGTTTTCAACGCTGGAACTATATTTTGCAGCAATTCTTTGAGCTCGGCGTTGTCGGTTTCAGGAATCAACAATGTTTCGACCGCAGCAATTACCGCTTTGTGATAAGAAACTTCGTTGTCGATGTACGCCTTGTCAAAGTCTTTGGCTGATTTTGACCGAAGCATCTTCTTGGTATTGTCCGCATCAGCGAGAAGTTTTTTGCTGACGGCATTGTCCATCGGGGTAACTCCCAATTTCTTTACAAGGTCACTCGCTTGCTTGATCACAGCGGTGTGATCATTGGTCATCGTTTCCGCAAACTTCAGAATGTCCTTATTCTTGGATTTTTCCTTTGCAATGTCAGCAAAACCAATATCAATTTTGTTGGCAACGACCGCTGCATGGGCCACTTCAGGATCTGAAAGTTTGGGATTTTGAGCAGAAACCTGTTCGGTAAAAATTGTGCATACCATGATTCCCACGGCCAGTAATGTTTGCTTTTTCATGTTATTGATTTTTTAGGTTTAGTTTAATAAACTTTCCATTAGAGTTAGAGCATAAAAAAACGTTACAAACAAATTGCTTTTTTAATAGGCTTTGATAAGAAGATCATTTTGCTGTAAAGTTCTCCGTTAGCGCAGAAAGCCTGGAGAGGGCAAATGCGCCGATGGCGATTACGAGATCGCGTACGGCGACATCCAGAAACCTACCGCTGGCAAACAAGCTTAAGGCGATCAGGATCAGCCATCCGCATACCACCATCGCACCTAACCTGGGCTTTAGCAGTACGAGCATCCCGGCAGTGATCTCAATTACCCCCACGATCATCATAAATGTGGTTTGACTGAATGGGAGCAGGTTTGCTATGTTTGGATTTAAGTATTCAGGCCACTTCGTTAGAAGATTAGTAAATTTATCGGCCCCGGCTACGATCGGCACGATTCCGTATGTTACCTTGAGAAAAGCCTGAATGTCGGTTAGTTTTTTGGCTACGATGTCCATGGTATTGTTTTGTTTTAGTGAGTTATGGGCATTAGATAGGAGCGGCATCAAAACGTTACAGAACTTAATTCAATAAATATTTGTAACCTTTTTAGTAGTTGACAACTCAATAAGGGAAGGAGCAAAAGACGATCTAATCCACCAATATGAATCCAACAGATTGTAGTACCATCTTAACAAGCGACGAAGAAATTGTAGAACGCATCTTGAAAGGCGAGAAACACCTGTTTGAAAACCTGATGCGGAAGTTTAACCCCCGCTTATACCGAATCGGCATGTCGATTATCAATGTTGATGAGGAAGTGGAGGACGTGATGCAAACGGCTTATCTCAACGCCTATTTGCACCTGGGTGACTTTCTTAGGAAATCAAGTTTCAGCACCTGGCTGACCCGGATATTCATCAATGAAAGCCTGCTGAACGTAAGAAAAAAACAAAAGCATAAAGTAGTGCAGTTGGAAAAACAGGAAAATTTCTCTCATGACGACACACCTTTAAACAGCCTTATGAACAACGAGCTAAAAACAATATTAGAAAAATCAATTGGCGAGCTTCCGGAGAAATACAGAATGATTTTTGTGATGCGGGAAATAGAAGATATGAGTATAAACGAGACGATGGAGTTGCTTAGCTTGAGCGAATCCAACGTGAAAGTGCGCCTCAATCGGGCCAAAGAAATGCTTCGCAACAACCTCAGCGCACAATACAAATCTCCGCAAGTTTTTGATTTTCATCTTTCGCGTTGCAACAGGGTGGTTAACCAGGTCATGACTGAAATTGTCAGGATTGACTTTCAGATTTCTAATTTCTGATTGGTTCCGGAATCAAAACTGCTTACTTCTTCAAATTCGCATAAATGATATTTTTGTTCTTTGCATGTACAAGGAGTTGTAGACTTTTCTTAAATTGAAAATCGTAAATTCCACATGTAATGAGTACTATTTATAAAAACATTTTTCTGTTCATTCAATTTAGTATTCTTTTTAGCCCCGATGCTGTTGGTCAGTCATCGGCCGAGTTGCTCCCAAATGACACTACTTACATGCTTACCTATGATCATGGAGGGCAAATTTTATGGGGGCTTGAACATTTTAGAGCGAAGCTTAACAATGCCAAAGAATGGCTTGACAGATATCCTGAATTTAAGATAGGTCTGGAAAATGAGGCCCACGTGTATGATTATTTCGCTGAAAAAGATCCCGCCCTGTTAAACCAGATCAAAGACATGCTGAAGAAGTATCAGGGTCGTTTTGGCATAGGGTCCTGTTCTTATGGACAATCCTTGTGCACATTTATTAATGAAGAATCGAATATCCGTCAGATCAAGTTCGCCCTGGACGCAGAGCGGAAACATTTTAATTACAGACCGCCCGTCTATTTCATGAGTGAACATGCCATGCACAGTCAAATGCCACAAATCCTAAAGAGCTTTGGGTTTGAAGGGGCCATTATGAGAACCCACTACATGATGTACGGCTACAACCCAACCTTCAATGTTGCGATCGGAAATTGGAAAGGAATCGACGGTTCAAAAATTCCAACTATTCCTACCTATACAGGAGAAGGAGCTGAATTTGGTAAAACCACTGTTGATAATTGGATGCTGACGCGATACCCTGGAAACAATGCGCTATCACCACTTGAGTACAGGCACCAATTTAATTCTATCCGCCCCCTCCTGGCTTCACGTGCTGATGATTCCGATTTGAGAAAAGAAGAATTTGTAAAGGAGGTTCGCACCCTGTCGAAATTCCGGTGGATTTTATTGGATGAATTACTCTCCAAATATCCTTTGCCTGTTACGGATCTTACTACAGGCCCTAATGATTTTGTGGTTCGCATGCCATGGGGATATTGTGGCAACTACATCTGGAATGAAAGCCGGAAGGCTGAGGTCCAGGTATTGACCGCGGAAAGGCTTGCCGCGATGGAATTACTTGCAGGAGGACAAAATCATGAATCAAGGTTAAAAACCTCATGGCAAAACCTTTTAGTAGGACAGCATCACGATGTGCAAATCGTCGGGCTCATTTCTTCTGCCAAAAAATATCTTTCAGCGTCTCAGGAAGATTCGGGTCAACTTGTTGAAACCGGATTGAAATTTTTTGCTTCTCACATGAAGGGTGAAGGGGTCAGCCAGGTTACGGTGTTCAATCCTCTCTCCTGGTCACAAAAGCGGTGGATCTCCGTAAAAATTGACGGAACCGAAAAGGGACAAGCTAAAAGCTTTATCGTTAAAAGCCAGGACAGTCAATTCCCGGTGAGGTTTGTAAATCTTAATTACTATTCAGATAAGAGCATTCTGGACGGAACACTGCTGTTTGAAGCCAACCTGCCTCCGCTTTGCGTAACGGCTTTTTCTATTATTCCACAAAAAGAAACAATAAAAGAAAATAAGCCACTAAATATCAAAGTGGACCGGAATGCTCTCACCATTTCTACTCCCTTGCTCGAATTGCAATTATCTTCTTCCGGAGGAATAAAAAGTCTGACAAACAAAGTATCAAAACACACCTATAGCTCCGCAGATCATCCGGTCGCATATTTTGCCGGGACAATCAA
Source organism: Bacteroidia bacterium (assembly GCA_043785125.1). Taxonomy (GTDB): domain Bacteria; phylum Bacteroidota; class Bacteroidia; order Cytophagales; family Cyclobacteriaceae; genus ELB16-189. The sequence goes on along the minus strand of JAYVXP010000168.1, from coordinate 27,820 downwards.
TGGTGTTGAATGCCGGTCAGAAGGAAAGTGGATAATTCAAAAGACAGATTCTGCCTCCTCATCTATATCCGCTACCGAATACGGTATGATAGGAGAAATTCCTTTCCGTTTTGAAATAAGACTTTTTGAGGGTAGCTCCATTGTAGAATGCAAAGTGAATTTCGATTTTAACGGACAGAAGATAGGATTGCTCAGCGAGGATCGAAGAGATAGTAAATCGCCCTTTGTTCATGATCAAAAACTGAGGTTTACGTTTTTCCCGGACCTGGATCTATCCAATGCAACAGGAGTACGCGATTTACCTTTTGCTATTGCTGAAACATCAAATAATAATGTGGAAGGAAATTACTGGACTGCCCTGACCGATGGGAAAAATGGAATAGCATTCTTCAATAAAGGAACGATGGGGAGCATAAGAGAATTAAACGGAGGGTTTTCCATTCCGCTGGCTTATGCCATGCATTACATCTGGGGAACCAGAATGCTTAACGAAAGTTTGTCTTATGAATTTGCACTTTTCCCTTTCTCTGGTGATTGGAAAGGAGCCGATCTCCACCGGCAAGCCATCGCTTATAATTTTCCTCTTCCAAGTATTCAAACTACTCCGGGAAACGGTAATCTGAGTAATCCATATTCCGTTTTCGAGGGGGAATTTAATGATCCAGTATTGTCCGCATTGTATACGGAGGAAGGCAAGCTCCTGATCCGCCTTTACGAATATCAGGGTAAAAAATGTGGACTATCCTTAAAATTAAAGGAGAAGCCAATTACACTTAATGAAATAAGTATGGATGGCAACCTACTGAAGACATCATCGGGATCAACCGCCTTTGAGCCCTGGCAAATCAAAACTTTTGAGGTTTTATCCGCTACTCATTAAGGGCCCACGAAAACGTGAGGGTTTCGATTTGATAGTTGCTGTTTTTAGATCTTGAAAGAGTTTGCAGTCATTCTAAAATGAGAATATATCAATTGAGAATGATTGTCGACAAGGACCAGCAGTGTTGTACGAAGAACCGCAAAAAACACAAAGAATTCGTGCCCGCCTGCCAAAGCGCAGATCGTTGTGCTCTTTGCGATCCCCTGATACTTTAAAAAAAGAATTGCTCCAAAATGATCTTTCCATCGCGCACTTCGTACAGTGCCACTTCATCCATTTTTTGGCGAGGCTGGCCTTTCATAGTCACGTCCATCCCCATCGTGCAGACAAAATAGTTGCTCGCCGCCTGGGGCTTATTTGTATAGCCTCCATGCATCTCCTCGATCATGCCCTGCCATTGCACGGCTTTCTCTTTTACCTTGTCTAAACCTTGCACATTCTGCCAGGCTGATCCCGCAGGCTCGACGCTCATGACATTTTCATCGTACAGTTCATCAAGGATTACATCAAATTTCCCTTCCTGCGACAGGGCAAAGAAACGGTCGGCGACTTCCAGTGTGGTCATTGTTTTTTCCATGGTTTTCATATGATTTGATAGTTTGGTTAATTTCTTGAGAAACGGATTGCTTAAACTGCTCATCGGGCAATCTGGTCACAAGAAACGGCAGGGTTATGACAACCCTATGTCAGCAGGAAATTCTTTTTTTGTGCTCGGGTGGTATTATTTGATAAAGCTGGAAACCTGGTCACATTTAATTAGCAGCAGGAAAATTTTTTGCGTTCCGGGCGGGTATTATTTACTTAGCGCCCCTGACCGAAATTGATTTACTTCCTTCCAAAATATCCGACACCGTGCGCCATAAGTCCGGCGAGTAGCGGAATGATAAAAAGAAGGAGTAGCTCCATGCGCAGCGCGAAGAAAATCGATGGCGGGACGTGGATCGTTTCGTTGGCTTCGCCTTTGCGGTTACGAAGGAAGAACACGGTGGGATAGATTGAGAGCAGGCCGATCACGGCAAACAGAGTGATTTTGGTGTTAAAGATCCAATTTTTGGTATAATACCATGAGGGTTTGCCGACACTTCCCAGCCACAAGGTAAGACCTGCTGCTAGCAGTGTCAGCGCGGCAATCCCATACACGGCATCGATGCGCGCCAGTCGCCCGATTTCGGAACGAGTCATCCGCTTCCTTAGAAGGAGATGCTCTGAAGCCAGCGATCCGACAATAGCAAAAATGCTGACGAAATGAATGTAACGAAGGAAGATTTCAAGCGTCATGGTCTAATCATTAAAAATAACCGCCTTATAAAATTAAGGAATGTCTGGTAAAATTACATTTTTCATTAATAGGAATATTGCCAATTCATTTTGTCGAAATATCGACTCCCGCTTGCCTAAACCGTTTCGCAAAGTTGGGAGCTGCAGAGAGATCAAAGGGGAGGTGTTTTGGTGAATTGAGATAGCTGTACAGAAGAACTTGGTCCATCACCAGCTTCTTGTCCAGGCGATGGGCTTCCTCATTGGCGGCCGCTCTTCCATAAGCAGCTTCAATTCCAAAAAGTGAGTAATCAATCCGGGTATCGCGATCCATTACTGCCTTTGCTTCGCCCGATTTATTCATTTTGTTCAGCATCAACGCAAGCATGGAATTATAGTCTCTGACCATGGTACTATCCATTTGCTTCAATATGCGGTATGATTCCTCGACTTTTCCGAGTTGATACAAGGAGAATATCTTGCCATAATTCAAAAGAGGGTCTTGATTGTTGGTATTCATCGAATCGGCGTATTGAATGGCTTCACGATAATTGCCCGCGAAGATCAGGGCGTGAATGATGTCCCGTTTTGTCGCGCTGTTCAACGGGTCATTTTTGAGGATTTCCAAACTGATCCCGGAAATTTGCTCCCCGTAGCCGAGACCGATGAGTACGGATCCAAGATTAAATGCCTGGTGTGCAAACAAACGTGCGGCATCGGGATTTTGAAGGACTCTTTCAATGACGGGTTTCATCCCGGACCAATCATTGGAATACATGATACGGTACAGTCGGTAATAGTCCCTTTCAACATCTGTCCTGGACTTCTCAATGGTGCTCTGCAGGTCTCTGGTCATCAACTGATAGGCCTGTGCGTCCGTCATCGTATCTTTATAGGTAGTCCGTTCACTTCTGAGCAAATAGTGAAAATAAAAATCAGCGTGATAAATCCGGGGGGTGACAAAATCAGGGTCTAACCGAATTGCTTCTTCAAAACTTTCATTGGATTGTTTCAGGTACTGAAGCATAAGATTCCGGATATCGTGCGCTTTTTCATGCAATTCCTGCCCTTTCAGAAAAGCCAAAAATGCTTCAGGATTGGTCGTTCCGGTGGACTGCATTTGTTGCCGGGCATGCGGGTCCAGGGAGATATCCAGACTCTCCGCTATTTTTGTCGCAATTTCTTCCTGCAGTGCCAGAATGTCTTTTGGCAGGCGATCGTAGGTACTGGACCAAATATGAAAGCCGTCGTTGGCCCGGATCAATTGAGCAGTTATTCTCAGGCCTGCATTGGATTTTCTTACGGAGCCCTCCACCACATAATTCACACCCAGTGAGTCAGCAATGGTTTGGATGCGAAGACTTTTGTTCTTAAAGGCAAAAGATGAAGTGCGTGAAATGATGTTGAGTCCGTTTACATGGGCAAGGCTATTCAGGATTTCTTCCGTAAGGCCGTCTGAAAACCAGCCCTGATCTTTTAATTCGCTGAGATCAATAAATGGAAGAACGGCTATGGATTTCTCCAGCGAGGCGAGCTGTTGGTGATCGGGTGTTCGTTGGCGATAAATAAAGTAGCCAACGGAAGAGATCAGTAAAACGAGTATTGAAATGAGTAATGTTTTCCTTTGTGATGTCTTTGGAACAGGATCGACGGACTGTTGCCAACTGCTGTTGGATGAAGTCAAATTCGGCGAAGGACTCCTTAAAGAAGTGATAATTTCCTTTATCGCGTTGGCAATTTTATTTACCTGGTCGCGGTAAAATGTCTTATTCAGATTATCCTGTGGATGATCTTCGATTTTTCGCAGGGGTCGGTTTACACCGGCCGACTTAAAAATAAATTCAACCGCCCGCAACGGACCACCCAACTCACTTTCAAGGAGGGCCTTGTCCTCGGCATCGAGGTCATGGATTTTGATGGGAAGAATTCTGCTCGCCACATTTCCATTGATTAATCTCAAATCCCTTCCCAGCGGATTTTCTTTGGAGAGCTTGTTAAACGCGCAGAATTCATGCTGCCACGCGAAAGACTTTGGGTCGCAATAGGTTTGTGAAATAACGGGGATGAAGATCACGCTTTTCAATTTGCCCTCCAGGCTCTTGTCAACGTTGTGCGTTTCAAGCAGCCCGTCGTGCGGATTCTGATCAAAATAAATCGTGATGGGATCCTTGATCGTTGCTGCAAGTTCTTCTTCAAGAGATTTCACAAATTCAGTCACCCACCCCGATCGGTTGTCGTTGTGACGGTAGGAAATAAAGATATCATACCCAAAGCTGGGAATTATTGAAGGCATGACTTGATTTTAGGATTGTTCCTCAAAATGTTTCACTCTCCTTTGCGCAGGTAATCTGACTTTCATCTTTTAGCCTATTTATTTTTAATTGAACTCTCCGAAATGCCAGAGCACTCCGGAGGGATCATGCATGAAACATTCTTTTCCCCAACTCTCTTTTCTGACAGAAGTCAGCTTTACATTCTTATATTTTTGATGCAGCCCGAGACTTTGTAATTCATTCCAATATCTATCCACATCGTCAACCTCAAGAAATATCATTGAATTATTAACCCAATCTTCAACATAAGCGTTTTGCAAATAGAAGCCCAGGTTATCTGTAATCTTTAAATAGGACATGTCTTTCGATATGATTGATTCCTCAAACCCTAACTCTTTATAAAATAGCCTGGATTCCTCGAAATCTAAAGCTCCGATAAAGGCTCTGATTGACTTCGCGTTGTGTTTCATGTTTATGATGCGATTAATTTTCACTATATCTTATTCTTCATTGTTCTCAAAGGTCTACTTGACGAAGCGTAGTGCTGGTAGGAGCGGGGATTGCGATTCAGGAATGCCATGGGTCAAAGATAGCCAGATTATGAGAGCGCTGAAATAGCGGATACACTTAGTTGGTTCAAAAAAAGTACACTAAAATGAACACAGAGCCGGGACTATTTAGCAAAGTGCCACTGGATTGCAAGCTCGCTGCATGGACAGGACTTTGAGAGAAACTTATTGTCGAATTAATAAACAGGAGTCCGATAAGAGAAAAGATAGGAAAATGAATTTTAATTATCGCGGTTAATGGAAACTTGGTTATCATGACAATACTTTGAGTTCTCCGTTATTGGATCCCTTTCAAAAATACCTGTTCTGTTTGCCAGTTACAATGCCTCTAGGAAGGTTTTCCTGACAAATCGCATCATCCTGATGCACGGGATATTTCATTTCGGTTGATTGCGTAACAAACAAGTGGAAGCGAGGATGACTTACGCGCGGAAAACGATTTTGATTGAGAATCAAAACCACTGAATTACTTTCCTGCCCCCATCCAGCGCCAAGGGGGCATAACACATTGATTTCACAAACGGCCGAATGCCCCAATCCTCCGAAGTCAAATGAGGAAAAGTGTTCTTATATCCATAAGCTTGAGTGTAGACAACTTCAACTACTTAGTCGCTGAACTTCTCGTTTTAGTAACTTCATCAGTTTTAATAGCATCGGCAGTATTGCCCCACGACTTCCGGATATAGGTCAGCACATCCGCAATTTGTTGGTCGGTAAGCCAGCTATGTGGTGGCATTACATTCTGGTAGGACTCGCCATTGATTTTGGCTGGCTTGTCATATCCTTTCAGAATAATCTTAATAAGATCCGTTCTGTTTCCTGTAACGATGTTGATCCCGGCCAGTGGAGGATTCATTCCAGGCGCGCCTTTGCCATCTCGTTGGTGGCAAGGTGCACAATAGGTGTTATATATTGTTCTTCCTGCACGCAACTCATCGGGAACCGGCTCTTCGTCCTTCTTGATTTCCGGCTGGTACAATGTCCGATCGGATGTCTTCTCAACTCCATCCTTATAATACACAATGCGCCAGATACGACCATGTTGTGAATCGGAAATATAAAGCGATCCATCAGGACCTTCGGCCAAACTGCAAGGCCGGAAGAATGCATTGCCGGGATTGGTAATCGGCTGTGGCCCAATAAACCCGTCAGCAAAAATCTCGTAAGCTCCTGAAGGCTTTCCATCCTTCATCGGAACGAAAACTACTTTAAACCCTTGTTGCTCATGACCAAGCCGGTTCCAGCTACCATGAAACGCAATGAAGGCCCCGTGCTTATATTTTTCGGGGAAAAGCTCGCCTTTATAAAACAGCACATCATTGGGAGCCCAATGCCCTGGGAAGCCGAGCAAGGGTGTTTTTGCTTTTTCACAGCGGTCGCTCTTCACACCATCTCCGCCATATTCAGCGTTCATTATTTTTTTGCCCTGGAGGTGATCATAATAGCAGTAAGGCCAACCCAGGTTGTCCCCTTGTTCAAGATCAAAGAATATTTCCGAAGGCAGTTCCAGGTTTTGATCTTCCGAATAATACTCTGGCCAATAGCGATGGAGATCGTCTCTTCCATGTTGGAGTGCATACAATCTGTCCACATCCGTATTCCAGGTAAGGGCAACTGCATTTCTGATCCCAGTGGCATAGCGGTATTTAATATCCTGCATTTGTCCGGTTGTATTGTCGTCAAACTTCCAGATGCCGGCACGCGTTTCCAGTTCCACGCAAGGGTCATCACCGCTGGTGTGTGGCATGCGTAAGTTTTTTTCACAACAATTGCTCGTGGAGCCGATGTTAACGTACATCCCTCCTTTATGGTCGAAGGTAAAAGTCTTTGCCATGTGCCCAACACCACTCACCATCGTCACCAGGGTGTCGCGGACTTCTGAGGGTAACAATTCTCCGTCGGTCAATTTGCTTCGGAACACATGGGTTTCGTCCGCATAGTAGAGGTAACCATTGTGCAATTCGATGCCTGTGCCGGTAACGTCAGAATATCCCTTTATGATATCCGCACGTCCATCTCCGGAAGTATCGCGCAAGGCAATGATTCCTTTGCCGTCCTGGGTTAGTTTACTCAAATGCAGGTAGATGTCTCCATTTGAATTAATGGCCATGTGCCTTCCACGCCCCAGTGTGTCCACCACTACTACTGCTCCGAATTTTTCAGGAAGCGTTATACCCCCGTTGTCTTTATCAGGAATTAAATTCTGAATCCTGGATTTGCTGCATGCGGCTGAAAGGACAACCAATGACAACCAAAAAAATCTTGGTAACTGCTTCATTATTTATTCAAATTTAAGGCTATAACAGATTATTTGTCAATTTGACAATTGGGTTTCAGGTTTATCCGAGGGCAATCCGTCAAATTAATGTACTATCTAAATTAACCAATTATTAACCAATTATCGAATATTTGACAATTCAGCAAATGGGATTGGTGCTTTTTGAATTTGCCCCGGAGGGGCGTCCTGTTTATAGAAAAGTTCCGCAATAGAATCCTTAGGCTCCATTGGAGCCCCCTAAAGGCATCCTGCAATGTGCAATTATACAAATAAGGCTAGCTTGTTTCGGCATTCACCGTTATCGAAACAAAATCAACTTGCAAACAAATTTAAGAGTGGCTTCTTAGGAGGCTCCGATGGAGCCTGGATATGAACTACTTGATATTACTATAAACAGGAGGCTCTGATGGAGCCAAGGGATGGAAGCAATTATTTTCCGCCTTTGATTTTTCCCGGACAACATTATATAACAGATATCTAAAAGAAAGTTGGGGAAATAAACAATCGCTTTACTTCCGTTTAAGCCAGTAAAGACATAATCAAAAGCACTTTGAGGGTCCGCGTCGGCCACATTCGAAACGGACGGAAAACATATTCTTCTGCTTGCGGTAGAACAACAGTGTGGAAACCATGGGTGGACTCCGGAATAATTGTTCACGTTGTTCCAGGGAGTTTATTTTTGTTTTATCTTGTGTTGGAAATAAGGAAAGAGAAATAGTCTTAATCCACGGATATGATTTCATTGGAGCACGTTATCAAGCAATATCAATTACTCACAGAATGGTATTTATTCGCATTGGACGGAATCAGCGATCAGGATGGCAGTAAGACACTGAATGCTCATACCAATAGCCTTGAATGGTTATCGGGGCATTTGATTGTGGGTCGATACAGGAACTTGGCACGCCTGGGCGTGAAAATAGAGCCATACAAAAACCTGGACAAATTTGTCAATCAGCTCATCCCACCTCCCAACGCCATTGCCTTTGACAGCAAGTTCAAATATTCAAGTTTATCTGAATGCAGAGAAGACTGGAAGAAATATTCATTCACTTTTCACGAAGCATTGAAAAACGCGGACGAAAAAATACTGAAAACGGAGATGTCTTTCAGCGTTCCAATAGGTGGCAACCTGGTTGAAGATGCATTGATGTTTGTGGTGGAGCATGAAGCCTATCACATTGGTCAAATGAGTATCATCAGAAAATCACTGGGTTACCCCCCGATGCAGCTTGCTCCAAAGAGATAAGAGAGCAGGAATGTTCCGAAACTGTAACCCGTAGATAAAAATTAGTCATTCTTAAGCGCATTTACAGGGTTTTCATTTGCGGACTTAAATACCTGGAAGCCGACCGTCAGTGTCATTACCCCTGCAAGGCTTACGGCGGTCATTGCAAAAAGATCCCAGGTTATTTCAATCCGGTACGCGAAATGGCTCAATAATTCTCTCGACAGGAAGTAGGCAATTGGCGATGCAAGGACGAGGGCGATGCCCATGATTACGACGAAATCCGTAATTAACAGCACACCAATATTTTTTGCGGAGGCACCGAGAATCTTCCTTATCCCGAATTCTTTGGTTCGCTGCCTTTGGGCAAACGCGATAAGGCCCCAAAGCCCGAGGCATGAAATGAAAGTTGCAAGAAGGCAGGAAATTGTAAAAAGAGTATAAACGTGATCTTCCTGCCTGTAAAATCCAATGATCTTGTCACTGAGAAGTTGGGGTTCAAAGACGTCTTCAGGAAAATTTTTCTTAAAAACTTTTTCAACTTTCGAGAGTGTTTCGGAAATGGTATTACCCTTTTCAATTTTTACGTTTGCCACCTCATATAAATTGGGATCAAGTGTGATCAATATTGGAAAAACACCGGTCGTTAGCGGCGCAGCATTAAAGTCTGCCACCACACCAGCTATCTCAGTCGGCCCACCCCACGTGAATTGCTTGTCAATGGCTTCTTCAGCAGAACCAAGATTCAAGGCTGCTAAAAGCTTCTCATTAACTACAACTTTTTTGACGTTGCTTTGGCTTTGAAGCGAATCCGCAATGAATTCGGAGGGTTGAGGAATACGTCCGCTGATCAGTCTAATTCCGTAAAAAGAATAGAAGCGTTCGTCGGCAAAAATGACACATACCCCCTGAGCCCGGTTTCCCGACAGCGTGCTGATGTTGTTCCACCAATGTGAGTTACTGATTGGCGGGCGGTGAGACAAGCACACATCCCTTACTCCGGAAATCGTTAGAAGGTCGTGAGCAAAGACTGGCGCTTTTTTTGTATCCGTTAGCGGGATCGTAACAACATGGTCCCTGTCGAAGCCGAGATTTAGATCATGCATATGGCCGGCCTGACGTGTCATGATCAGCACAGCGAAAATCATAACCGTTGAGATAAGGAATTGCACAATGACAAAGGTTCTACGAATCATTGAACTCCCATCGCTAAGCTTCGCCTTAAGAGCGGTCACCGGGTTGAATGACGACATGAACCAAGATGGATACAGTCCGGCAAGTAGAGTGGTAATTAAACTTCCTGATATTATCAACATGATTATTTGAGGCGATAGAAGCGCGCGCATTGAAAGTTCCTGATCGAATAGACTATTGATGAAGCCAAGTCCCAAGTAACACAAGGCAAGCGAGAGGAAAAGGGATGCAAATACAAGAGCAAACGACTCTGAAAGGAATTGTGCGATCAATTGCGTTTTTCCAGCGCCGATTGTTTTACGGATTCCAACTTCTTTCGCCCGCGCTAAAGCAGTAGCGGTTGAAAGATTGATAAAATTCATACACGCAAGGCCAAGAACAATGCTCCCTATGAAAGCAAAGTACCATAGCCACGACCGGCGAATGTCCTTTACCCAAGGTCCGCCGCCAAAGCGAGAATCGAAATGAATTTCACGGAGAGATTGCAACTCAAACCTCGCATGAATCCCTTTGACAGAACCAGATTGATTTATATTACGATCTGCAATCTTGTTTAACTGCGTTTCCACTTCCTTTGTCCCATGATCAATGGAAAGCAAAACAAACGTGGAGGCTTGGACCGACGACCACTCGTCATTACCGAAATACCAGTTATCGCCGTTATCCAGAAATTCACGGTTGTCAACGAAAGACAACAACATGGACGCCGGCAAGCTTGTCGTTTTGGGGAAATCAGCAATTATTCCAGCTACAGTAATGACAAATTTGTTTCTAAGCTTGAATGTCTTTCCGAGCGGATCTTCGCTCCCGAAGTATTTTTTTGCTGTGCTCTCTGTAAGCATGGCTTGGTAGGGTGTGCGCAATGCAGTTAGCACATTGCCTCGCAAGACTTGAACTTTAAAAATCGCGGGAAAATCTGGATCCACGATCAGGGCACGTTCCTCCACGAAGAGCTTTTGGGGGCTTATCTCCACTACGGACCTTGCGATTGCCCGCGCAAGGGTAACTCGTTCTACCCCGGTTACATGATTCCGGATCGCATCACTCAATACTACAGGTGAGGCAAAAAGATCGAACTTTATTTCTCCGTCCGTGTAGATCGAATTCACACGGTATATTCTTGATGCATGGTCATGATACGAGTCAAAACTGGATTGGTGGTCAATGAACAATCCAATCAAGAGACACACAGTAATTCCTGAGGTTAGCCCAGCTAGATGAAGTACAGAATTCGCTTTTTGTCTCAGAAGGTGCCTGAAAGTAAAATACCCGTGAAGCATGGTCTGATAATTATGAAAGTAGAGTTAACATGAATTATTGAAAATAACAATCCAAAGTGAATCTAAAGAAATAGACCATTCTGCTCGCGTGTGGCAATCCTCTTGCCCGGTTCAATAATGATTTTTCCCGTCATCAGGATGAGGCTTGACCTATTTAATACGAAATCGGTGAATTAGTTTCCGCCAGCCTTTACAATTTGGAAAAACCATAAACCGGCTAGGTTCTTTTTACTATTCCGCCGCTGTTCGCGTTATGAATGCCCGTGAATAGTACTATGTTTACCGAACCAATTATTACAAAGAAACGGATACGCGTTGCGCTGTTGCGCTTGTATTCAGGACTAAAATATTACTTGTGATAACCCTGCTCAGGATCCTGCTTTTGCTGACCTTTTTGCTGTGGACAACAGTGCGTCTGCATGCCCAGGTTGCTTTTCCTGTCCGTACCGCGGAGAATGGCCGGTATCTTGTTGATCAAAACAACAAGCCCTTCCCGATCCTTGGCAGAACTGCTTGGTTTATTATTTCCCGGCCATTCGGCGACTACAAGACTTTTATTGACAACTCCCTGGCCCTGGGATATAATTCGATTGAGATGCATGTATTGAACCATGATCCACGGGGAAATCACCCACCCTTTAATGGCAACGGTGATTATCCTTTTCTTAAACAACTGGACGGAAAAGACTGGAACGGCATCTTAGTATATGATGACATCAATGCCCAGGCGCCAGATCTGACAACACCCAACGAAAAATATTGGAAATACGCGGATGACTTTCTATCCTATTGCGAAACAAAAGGTATGCTGGTATTCTTCTTCCCGGGTTATGTGGGCTATGTGGGAAGTGATCAGGGTTGGTTGGAGGAACTCATCGCAAACGGACCGGCAAGGTCAACGTTGTACGGAGCCTGGGTTGCTAACCGATATAAGAATCAGAAAAATCTGGTATGGATGCTGCTTGGAGACATGGGCTCCTTTACCATTTCGCAAAGGAATGCCGAGGCAGCGCTGATCAAAGGACTGAAAAGTATTTCGGGACAGCAATCTGTTCATTACAGTTCTGAAGCCGATGCCGGGCAAAACAGTACCGACCAAAAAGATTTTGGCTCGGAGGTAACATTAAACGGAGTCTATACCTGGGGAAGCCGCGCTACCGTGCCTACATTGGGGCGCCGTGCCTATTCACGAAATCCGGTGATGGCCGCCTTTCTTTTAGAGGAACCCTATGATGAAGAAGGGCCGGATGGAAACCATGTCAATCCTAACGCCATCCAGCCGGTGCGGAGATATCAATGGTGGGGTTGGCTTTCGACTATAGGTGGTTACATAGCGGGTAATGGTTATGTCTGGCCCTTTGTTGAGCCGCACTGGCGTAATCACCTCGATACACAAGGCGCCCGCGACATGGGCAGACTGAACACCTTTATAAAGTCTAGTCCCTGGTGGAATCTAAAACCTTCAGGTCTTGACGGAATGAAGAACCTCATCGCGGAGGGCGGAGGAGTTGAAACATCCGATGATTACATTTCTGCCGCAGCAACTTCTGACGGAACCTTTCTGGTTGCTTACGTGCCTCCCGCACATCATGGAAGTTTTAAAGTAGACATGAGTAGTCTGAGTTCTCCCGCCAAGGCAATGTGGTTTGACCCAACCAGCGGTTCATATACTTCCATCGAGGGCTCACCTTTTGCGAATGCAGGCCTTCATGAATTCACCCCGCCCCTGCGCAACAGCCAGGGCCTTCAAGACTGGACACTGGTTTTGAAGATTGAGCAGAAAAGATAGTTCCAATGAGTTCCAATCTTTGTCAACAAAGTTTAATAACTCCGCGTCCCGCTCCCAAACCACAACGATTCGTCCACCGTAGTATCCATGTAATCTGTTGCCAACCTGAAATCCGAGATGCATGAAACGCGGTTGGTGAAAATATAAGTCCTTACTCGCTCCTCAGGCTTTTCACCGGGTCTGAGTGAGCGGCCCGAAACGCCTGAGTACTCACCACCGTCAGTGCAAAGACGAGGGCAATGGCGCCCGTGACCGGGAATACCCACCAGGCGATGGGCGTGCGGATGGGGTACCTTTCCAAATATTTGTTGAGCATCCACCATCCAATGGGCGCTGAAATCACGAAAGAGACCAGAACCAGAATCGAGAATTCCTTCGTAATCAGATTCACTAAACTCGAAACAGAAGCACCCAATACTTTGCGAATGCCAATCTCTTTGGTACGCTGCTCGGCAGTGAATGCAGCCAATCCGAAGAGACCCAGGCCGGTGATCATCACGGCCAACATTGCAAAAAGTCCAGCCAGCTGGCTCGTGAGGTTTATGGTTGTGAATTTCTTGTTGAACTCGACATCAACAAATGTATATTCAAAAGGATATGCCGGGGCATTCCGTTCAAATATGGCCTGCACTTTTTTCAACGATGCCTGAATGTCCTCGGTCTTACTCAATCGAACTGTCACCCGGTCAATCCAGGTTGGATCAAGAATGGCGAACATGGGCTTTACTTCGCTATAAGGAGAACCCATCAGCACATCGTCGACTACACCAATGAGTTTGCGCTTACCGCCCCAAAGCGGGAGTTCCGTTCCGATCGGATCTTTCAACCCCATCAGCTTAAGCGCCGCTTTGTTGATCAATATTGCTGCGGTGTCGCTCTTGAAATCCTCAGAAAAATCACGGCCCTGGAGGATCTTGATGCCCATCGTCCTGGTCCAGTCATAGTCGGCGGCAATGGTCGTGAAGATCACTTTGAGTTCTTCGGGTTTTCCTGGCCATCCGAGAAAATTGTTGGAGTTGATGTCCGTAATCGCGCTGTTAGACCGGGTCACCGACTCGACTACGCCGGAAGACAAGAGTTCTAGTTTCAGTGGCCTGAAATTCTTTTCGATCTCATTGGTGTTGTGAACCGTGATCAGGTTCTCCTGATTGTATCCGATCGATCGCCCTTTCACAAGCTGAATCTGATTGTAGATCACAAACATGCCGATGATGAGGAAAATCGAAAAGGAAAACTGCAGGACTACCAGCACCTTGCGCGGGAGGCTTGCTCCTTTTCCTATGGTCGGTTTTCCTTTCAAAACTTTCACCGGTTGAAACCCGGAGAGATAAAAAGCTGGATAGCTGCCTGCTACGATCCCGGTGGTAAATATGAGACCCAGCGAATAAATCCAGAATTCCCTTGATCCATAGTCTATGAACAGCTGCTTTTGCACCAGAGAATTATAGGCCGGCAACAACAGTTGCGCCATCAGGACCGACAATACAAAGGCGAGAAAGGAGATGAACAAGGATTCGCCTATGAATTGCAGGATCAGTTCGCGCCGGCGTGATCCCACGCTTTTACGAATGCCCACTTCGCGCGCCCGCCGTTCGCTTCGCGCCGTTGCCAGATTCATGAAATTAATACAGGCGATGACGATGATAAAGATGCCGATGATGGTGAACAATTGAACGTAATCGCTCATGCCTCCCTGCTCCACGCCGTTCTCAAAGTTGCCGTAGAGGCGCCAGCGCAACATCGGATAAAGGAACATGGCGTGCTTCATCTCCTTGTCTTCACCATGCTTACCCAGCATGTCGCGGATGCTGTGTTCAACCGACTCCTTTATTTTGGGATCGTTGAGTTCGGCAAACACTTGGAAGGAGTAGTTGCCCCAATTCGTGGTGTTGCGCTTCACCCAGTCGTTGGTCTGATACCGGAATTTCCAGGGAATTAAAAATTCAAACTGGAAAGTGGAATTGGAAGGGATGTCCTTGAGGATACCGCTTACCTTAAGATCGTGCTCATTGTCAATGCGGATGATTTTGCCGAGCGGGTCTTCTTTGCCGAAGAGGGCTTTGGCGGTCGACTGGCTGATCACGATGGAAGCCGGTGCGTCGAGAACCTGATCGGCGTTGCCGCTGATGAGGGGAAACTCAAACATTTCCAAAAACTCTTCACTGGCATAAAATCCTTTCTTGTTCAACCTGTTTTCGCCGGTCGTGAGCAAGTGATCGCCACCCCAATCGGTCACTACAGCACGCTTGATGTTGCTGTCTGAGATTTTCATTTCCTCGTAGGTAGGGAGGGGCACTGACGTCCAGGAGTTAATCTTGCCATCAAAATAGGCGTTGATCCATACCTGGTAGAGGCGGTCGGCTTTGGGGATGAATTTGTCGTACGAAACTTCATCTGCCACCCACAACAGGATGAGGATGCTGCAAGTGATGCCGATGGCGAGGCCGGAGATGTTAATAAACGAATAGAACCGGTGCTTGAAAAGGTTCCTGATCGTGATGACGAAGTAGTTTTTGAGCATGCGGCGCTTTTAGTTTTATTATACTCCGGAATCGCCAAAAGGTATCAGGATTCCTTGATAAAATTTTCAGGGTAAAGAGTGCCGGGAATAGCCGTTGGTTGCATTCAGGCTGTTTTATAATCACGATGGAGGTCAATATGCGCTTTCGGCACTGTCAATGCTAAATTGTGGGGCGGCCACTGCCAAAAAACAAATCTATGGACTATTTGAATTGTTACCTGAAACAGCCTGAAACAAAAACGCAAATCAATCGTCTTCGTAATTTAAAGCATAAACTATTCCAATTGTATTGCTTACGCACGACTGATCTTGTTCATCAATTTTCACCAAATGAGATTGTACTGATGAATATTAATCTTCAGGTTCCTAATGGCAGCATATATGGATTTTTAGGGCCCAATGGCTCAGGTAAAACCACTACATTAAGATTGATACTGGGTTTGCTAAAAAGACAACTAGGTTCAATTTCTATTTTCGGAAAACCGTTTGAAGAAAACCGTGTTGATATTTTGAAACAAGTTGGTTCATTAATCGAATGCCCCTCATTATATGGACACCTAACAGCCAATGAAAACTTGAGACTTTTGCAAAAGGTTTATCAATGCCCCAAGGAGCGAATTCAGGAAGTTTTGAATTTTGTATGCTTGCCTGATACAGGAAAGAAAAAAGTGAGTCAATTCTCTTTGGGCATGAAGCAACGTCTGAGTATTGCCGTTGCTCTACTTCATAATCCATCCTTACTTATTCTAGATGAACCCACGAATGGTTTGGATCCCAATGGAATGATAGAAATACGGGAATTATTAAAAAGGCTAAATCAAGAGAAAGGGATCACCATCATCATATCAAGTCATTTGTTGGCAGAAATAGAAAAACTGGTTACCCACATTGGCATTATCAATAAAGGTCGACTGATGTTTCAGGGAACGTTAGGAGAATTAAAAGCCAGGCAACAACAATTATTGTCCGTTGTTCTTGAAACGAGTGACAATGGGAAAGCAACTCAAATTATTTCAGATAATAATCTAGCATCCCGGTTTGAGGACGGCAAAATTGTTCTGCCGGCGATTTCAAAAAAAACAATAGCAAAAATCAACCAGCAGCTGGTAAGCAGTGGGCTTGAAGTGTATGAGATTAAGACAATCAAAAATGACCTGGAATCAATTTTTATGGGCTTCATCAACAACTAAACGATGACCATCCCTTTCGTTCAAAGTTTTCAAAGCGAATGGCTTAAGACTAAACGTAGTCTTGCCTTGTGGATTGTCATTATCGGTGGATTCTTCACGCCTGCTATTGTAACGGTCGCAAGAATAATTCAGTATAAGACACTCCCTTCCATTTATGTTTCAGATGATTTTTGGAAATTGCTTTGGCAAAATTCATGGGAGTCAATGGCAATATTCCTATTGCCGTTAGGTGTAATTCTAACAACCAGCTTAATAACTCAAATTGAGTATAAAAACAATACATGGAAGCAATTACACACGCTTCCTTTGAGCCTTACAACTATTTTCTTTTCCAAACTTGCTGTGATTGTTGTAATGATGCTGGGGTTTTTCGTATTGTTCAACTTTGGAATTTATTTGTCGGCCCTTGTTCCTTTTCTTATCATTAATGGGGTATCCTACCCAAAGACTCCAATCCCCTATGAATCATTTCTAGAGCAAGATCTGATGTACTTTATCGACTGTTTGCCCATTGTTGCACTTCAATACCTGATCAGTATGCAGTACAAGGATTTCCTGGTACCCGTTGGCACTGGTTTCATTTTTTGGGTTGGTGCACTTGCTTCGCTTGGCTGGAAATATGGCTATGTCATACCCTACACCTACTGCATGTTTACTTATTTGAAGGGCGGGGTTGTGAACAAGGCCATTATACCGGCCGTAAATTTCCATTTGCTGGCTAGTGCTTATTTCGTATTGATTACTATTGTCAGCTACATTCTGTATATCACTAAAAAGGAGAAAGGCTGATTTAAATTTGGCATAGTGGTTACGGTTACCCCATAATGCAGATTGAAAGTGATAGGCTGGTCAGTGGGGTTTTAAGATTTTGTCGCACTCCCTCCCGGCAGTCTTGTAGGCCTTGTTGAGTTCTTATCGTTTTGGTAATCCTCAATCAAGTTTTTGCTTCCCAACAATCAAGTTTTTCACTTTAGCCATTGTGCTTGTTTCACCCTCATCCGTCAAAGCAAACCCACCCTTAATAAGCCAGGCAATTCCAAAGGGTTCTAATGCTGCAACTTCCAACCAGTAGGTTGATTTTGAAGGGATAGGAAAGTTCGGAACGAAGTGTTTTATAACAGTTAAAAGGCCAATGAGAGCGATGCTGGATAAAGTTAACCAACCGGCAATGATATAGATTAGGTTACGTCTTCTTTTCCATTTATTCTCAGGTGTTGTCAAATCATTCCCTTCTGCCGTTTTGGTAAAAATGCAAATGCTCATATAAGAGAAAATAACCAGCATTGCGCCAGCGCTTGCGTAGTGTATGCCATTTCTTAAAGATGAAATGCAAAATGCAAACATGGCACAGCTGTCCTTGCTGTCGGGGTTAGTGGGGATCAGTGAAACAAGAATTGCACAAATTCCGGCAAGGCTCGTAAGCAAGCCATCGTGACTGGGTTCATTCTTGTAAGACGGATAAAAAAACAAGACCAATCCCAATCCCCAAAAAATTCCCACAAACCACACACCGGCAACGGTATAATAATAATGGCTAATGGAATCTTGCAGACAATGGCAATCACCAATGATTAGGGCATCCAGATACACAATCAATGGAAGGAGTATGCCCAACCAACCGATGGTCTGGCGCAATTTTCTGTATGAAATGCCAGCGTTTTCTTGCATCAGAGCAGGTTCTACAAGTCTGAATTTAAATAAAATGGATGACAAATTTCCTCAAACCCGCTTAAACAATCCGCCGGGAATGCTGCCCAAAGTAAATGAAAGTGCCGTTGTCTCTTGACGCGGTGACAAGGGCATTACCGCCAATCCGATTGTCTAAATTCATGTCCCGTAATAATGTCGGCTTCTTCGTTTCCGTGTTTATGCATCGCCTTAAATATACAGCCAACAATCTTCCCATTAGGTAGCCAACCAGCTTACCTCTGGCCATCTCCAAAGCGCTCAAGGAAACTTTCAAGAGCGTCTTGAACAATCCGAAATAGTTTTCCGTTTACAGTCTTGATTCTTTAGAAACGAAAAACCCTCAAGAAATACCCGAGAAGAACACTTTTGAGGGTCAGGTTGAAGCGGGGGGCAATCCCGATAGCTACTGGGATCGAACTTGCGCCAGCCGGAGGATATGCCCAGCCCAAAGGACTGTGACGGCCCAGTGCGCTCGTTTTGGAGAAATATCAGAACCATAGAAAATGGCCCCAATAAAATTAAGGTTTGAAGCCGCAGACTCGATCAAAAATTCTTACGTTAGTTTAACTGATGGAGGGGTTGGCCGTGCACTGTGGCTTTATTTCACTAAATCGATCCTTTATGCTTAAGAACTTCCTCCTCGTCTCTTTGCGGAATTTCCTCCGAAACAAGACATATACATTCATCAATATTTCCGGCTTAGCCGTGGGCATTGCCAGTGCCGCCTTAATTTTTCTCTTTGTCTTTGATGAAGTGACTTATGACTCCATTCATCCCGAATACAAGAGGCTCTACGAGATTGGCCTGACAGTGATTGATAAGAATGGCAACAAGGAATCCTATGGCGTAGCACCAGGCGGATGGTCGCAGACCCTCAAGGACAAATTCCCGGAGATCGAATCGATTACGCGCTTGTCCATTTTTGGTTTCCCGGCTTCCATTCAGGACAAGGCCGCCGACCGGATAGTCCTCAACCAGGACGGTGAGATGTATTGGATCGAAAAGGACCTTGGTGATGTCCTTTACTTTCCGCTGGTGAAAGGCAATCCGGAGAAGGCACTCGATCAGGTTAACAGCATGGTCATTTCGGAGACGGCTGCTAAAACATTGTTTGGCAACGAAGACCCGGTGAACAAACAACTGACCATCAAACACCCCTTTGCAACATTCGGTCAGGAAATTGAGTATCTGATTACAGGCGTATTCAAAGACTACCCGGCCAATACATTTTTCCGGCCCAAGTACTTGCTCAATGTGAACGGACTTAAGACGGCGTATGGCAAGCAAAGAATCACGTTTGAAGAATGGCTCAACGGAATGGACCTCCGGGGAGGATTTTTTCAAACCATAATGCGCCTAAAAGGGCCTTCCGACTTGCAGAGCATGACCCGTGAAATGGAACGGCTTGCCGATTTTACAACACGTAGCGATTCCGGGTTCTATGCCAGTGGCCGAAAGCTTGTGCCAATTATCAAACCGCTAGCCGAAACTCATTTTGATGAAGTCACTAAATGGAATTTTGTGGATGACTCAGGAAGCAAAAAGGCAGTATTCACGTTTGCGGGAATCGCCCTTCTCATTCTCATTATCGCTTCCATCAACTACATGAACCTCGCAACGGCAAGGTCAGTAGGCCGGGCAAAGGAAGTTGGGATTCGGAAGACGTTGGGTAGCAAGCGGATCGAACTGGCTCTGCAATTCATTCTGGAATCAGCAATGACAAGCTTGCTGGCACTTCTTCTGTCCATCGTGCTGATATTTTTGCTCATGCCTTATTTCAATTTGCTCACAGGCAAGACCTTTACGCTTGGCTCCATGCTCAACCCGATCGTCATTCTGGCTATGATTTTTCTGACTTTATTTGTTACCCTGCTTGGAGGAAGTTATCCCGCGTTTTACTTATCAGGCTTCCGTCCGGCTCAGGTTCTGAAGGGAAAAATGTCCGGAGGAGGGGGTGCGGATGGGTTGCGGAAATTTTTGGTGACCTTTCAATTTGCCGTAGCTATCCTCCTCATGATCTCCACCAATACCATCATCAAACAAATGGAACTCATTCAAAAATCCAAGCTGAACGAGCAGGGAGATCAACTTCTTTCCATACGATATGGTACCGTGGCTCCGAACGATAAGTACCCGGGATTTAAGAATGCAGTGCTCCGTGATAAGGACCTTGACCGGGTGACAATCGGGAATCATTTACCACGACATGACTACTTCGGTGGCATGCAATTTCCGTTTCGTTTTCGTCAACTGGACGACAAGGAATACCAATGGAGCCAGATCAATGGCGACTTTGATTTTCCTCAAACGTACGATCTTGTACTCACTGCCGGTAGGAATTTTGATCCAAAAAACCCCTCGGATTCCAACACCGTGTTGCTAAACGAACGTGCCGTTGTCGAGTTGCATAAGACCAATGCAGAGATTCTCGGAACATCGCTGGAACAAACTGACTCGAAGCGAACGAGCCGAGTGATCGGTGTCGTTAAGGATTTCCCCTACAAGTCAGCATACCATGCCATCGAACCACTCGTGATCAGTCCGCGTCCGGATGATATGGACCGGATTGTTTACATCAAGCTCCCCAAAGGGAGAATGGCTGAAAAGATAAAATTCATTGAGGAAACTTGGAAAACAACGATTCCCGGAGTAGGATTTGACTACTGGTTTGTCAGTGATGAATTCGGGCGGCTTTATAAAAAGGAACAAAAGATCTCCGCACTATCAAAAGTGTTTGCGGCTCTTGCGATGGGCATCACAATTCTGGGGCTCTACGGTTTGGCGTCGTATATGGCAGAACAAAAGACGAAGGAAATCGGGATTCGAAAAGCACTGGGTGCCAGCGTGGGTCAGATTGCGTGGCTTTTTATGGTAATCTTCCTGAATATATTTCTGGTTGGGTGTCTCGTTGCCGTACCGGCCGCCTGGTATTTTATGGATGGATGGCTGAAGACATTTGTATATCGAATTTCGCTGGGGCCCTTAGTATTTGTCTTAAGTGGCGTCCTTGTCTTGTTTTTAATGGTGCTTACCATTGGTTTCGAAACCATGCGGGCGGCGAGGGCGAACCCGGTGAATGCCTTGAAGCACGAGTAGATTTTTTCACGCAGAGATTCAATATATTTTCAAAATAGTATTCCGTTTACAGCGGTTTACAGCCTTGATTCTTTGGAAACGAAAAACCCTCAAGAAATTACCGATATCATGATAAGAAACTATTTCAAAACAGCCTTACGACATTTTCTTAACAATAAGCTTTACCCTTTTATTAACCTGATAGGACTTGCCTGCGGTATTACCTGCACATTGCTTGCGGTATTGTTCTGGAAAGATGAACGGAGTTTCGATGAGTTCCATAAGACCAATCCAAATTTGTACAGAATAACGACCAGCCTCAGGACCAACAAAGAGGGAGACAGGAAAACGATCGGAAGCACAGGACAGGTGCAAGGTGCGGCATTCAAGTCATCCGTACCCGAAGTAAAGAATTATGTGCGCGTTATGGGCGGGGATATCTATACGGACCTCGCATCGGAAAATAAAACACTTCACTTGCGTCCGTTGTTTGTTGATCCTTCTTTTTTTAATGTGTTTACTTTCCGATTATTAAAGGGTAACCCGGCAACGGCGTTGAGGGATATTAATGCTGTTGTACTGACAGAAAGCACTGCGCGAAAATTCTTCAATAGTATTGATGTGGTGGGCAAGATGTTTACAATGGATGCCGATCCTTCTTTTGAAAAACTCGGAACGTCATTGGTTGTTTCCGGGGTGATGGAAGACCCTCCCGGAAATTCATCCCTTCAATTTGATGTTCTATTTACCTTTGGTTTTATGCGTCTTTCTTTTGAAGATGACAATTGGTTAAATGCCTATCTCGGAACTTTTGTGGTAGTGTATCCCGGAGCAAACCTCCATGCTGTGATAGAAAAATTTAATGCGGTTTATGCAGTTCATGCAAGAGAACAACTGGGCAAGCCCAATCAGGATTTATATGGTTTTGACCCACAGATAAAGTATGGCCTCCAACCCATGACCGATATCCATCTCAATTCGGAGATACAATCTAACGGATTCAATGAAGGGAATGAAGGAGGAGTTATCAATTCCAGTAGCCCCCTATATTCTTACCTGTTTATGGGGATAGCCATGTTTGTATTGTTTATGGCGGTCATCAATTTTATTAATATCAGCATCGCCAGTTCTTTAAAAAGGACAAAAGAAGTGGGGGTGCGCAAAATATCGGGAGGTAGCAGCCGGCAAATAATCGTTCAGTTCCTTCTGGAGTCCTCCATGCTGTGCATGGTCGCCTTCCTGCTATCAATTGTTTTGATGAACGTGATGTTACCGCTGTTCAATACAGTGACGGGCAAGCAACTTTTGTTAGTAAATGCAATGGATTGGAAGTTGTCAGGTTATTATGTTGTTGTGCAGATTGTAACTATCCTGCTCACGGGGTTTTATCCCGCTTTTGTCCTATCCCATTTCAAAGCGCATGAAGTTTTGTACAATAAGCAAAAGCTGAACAGCCGCAATTTGTTTGGCGGGAGCCTTGTCGTGCTGCAGTTTTCACTTGCCGTATTCCTGCTTGTGGCCTCTATGGTTTATTACAGTCAAATGAATTATGTCCGAACAAAAGACCTGGGGTACAATCCTCACAACATTATCCGTACCGCAGTGTATGGCGACAGGGATTATAAACCAGTCATCCATATTCTGAAAAATGAACTTGGAAAAGAATCCTCCATAAAGGTAGTGTCCTTTGGAAGCGATGGTCACATCGAAGATATGAAGGCCAATGACCATTCTTTTAAAGCGATGAAAAAGAACATCGACGAGAATTATCTGGTATTGATGGAAATTCCCTTGTTGGACGGACGGAATTTGTCTCCGGATTTTGCCAATGGTGATAAGAACGGAGTTCTGGTAAATGAAGCTTTTGTAAAATCAGCAGGCTGGCAACAGCCCATCGGTCAAACCGTACTTATTGACCAGCACTATGACAGTTTGTACAAAACAGTCGTTGGTGTTGTAAAAGACTTTCACTTTGGTTCGTTGAGAGAACCTATAAAGCCTATGATGATGTTTATGAATGAAACACCGGACAGCGGAATTTGGGTAAAATTTGATAAAACAAATCAAAAGGCAGCCATGGCTGCACTGAAACGCATCTATGAGGAGGCTATGCCTAAAGCAATTTATCAGTATAGCTTTATGGATGAACTAAATGCCCGTGAGTATATGAAAGAACAGCGATGGCAAACCGTACTGAATTTTGCCACTGTACTTGCGTTTACATTGTGCTGCGTGGGTTTGCTCGGGTTGGCGCACTTGGCTGCCAGCCAGCGATACAAGGAAATTGGTATTCGAAAAGTATTAGGAGCCTCTGTCAGCCAGGTCGTTTCATTGCTGACGTCCGATTTTCTAAAGTTAGTAATGGTTTCCATGATTGTTGCATTTCCCGTGGCATGGGTAGTAATGAATCGATGGCTGCAGGATTATGCTTACCACGTTGAAGTTGGCTGGCGGATCTTTTTTGGTGCGGCGGCAACGGCATTGTTGATTTCATTATCAACAGTAGGCCTGCAGGCAATAAAAGCGGCAATGGTTAACCCGGTGAACAGTTTGCGAAAGGAATAAATAGGATCGTTGTTTCCTTGAATTAGTGGCACCAGGCTGCCACGTATGACTGAAAATGGACCTTATTCATCACCAACTGTGGCGGGAATTTATTTTTTCAATTCAATATCGTGTTTCATGAGCAGATCGTTGAACGCGTTCACTTCCATTCCGAGTAGCTCAACCTCCGGCTCCCGCCCCGTTGGTTTGTACCCATTTGAAAAAGCTTTGTCCAGCCATTCGACGGCCTTCAAATCATCCTTCCTCCACCAGTAGTAGCATCCATTGTAAAATGACGCCATAGCCACGTTTTTTTTCAACTCGTAAATCTTCGCCAGGTTCCTAAATATGGAGCTATAGTCGATTCCAAACCTTCCTAATTGAACGAAAGGGGTAAAGGTACCGGTAGAATCGGAATCAGAATAAACGAATCCCTTTTGCCAACCCGACGAAGCATGAAATAGTTGATTGTCTTTGTCATCATCGACTTCAAAATGTAAATGAGGACCCAGGTAGGTCTTCCGCCAGCCACTAATAGAATAGGATTTCTTGTCAGAAAGGCTCCAAAATGAATCAGGTTTGAAATCCCGCGAGATATAATAGGAACTGTCAGGATCGTATTCCCAATTGTCAAAGCTCAACTCCGCGTCGTCATAATAAAAGTCGTTCCCTTTAACGCGTTTCAATTTCGATTTAGTAAAATATGGCCAAAGCAGTTTCGGTTCCTGATCAAGAACATTCAAAATCTTGTTATACACCAATAACCCTGCGTCGTATTCCTTTTCTGAGAAAAGCAGGTTAGCTTCTTCGTTGGCGTCGGCTAATTTTCCTTGTGACACGCTGGCATCGATAGCCAGGTTCCAGTAGTACGCGGCTTGCTCAAATTTTTTGGTCAATTGCGAAAGATCTCCCAGCCATTTATAGGCGGCCTCGGTGGGATGGGTTTTGATAACTTCTTTCAAATACACTGTGAAGGTATCCTTGCCTTGGTCCTTGTACTTATCCACCCAGGCACGGTAAATCATCAAATAGGAATGAATATCATTGGGCCCGATTTCGATGGATTTCTTGTGGGTGCTTATCGATTTGTCCAGCTCTCCCGTCTTGTCGTATGCCGTGCCCAGGTTCGTAATCGGGTAAGTCCAGGTGGGTGCGAGTTCAATCGCTTTTGAATACTGGATGATCGCAGAATCGTACATATTGAGGTAGAAGTAGGAACTTCCCAAACTGTTGTAGAGATAGGCAGCCTCCGGTTCGAGCACTATCGCTTTTTTCAAAGTTGCCAGGGATGATCTTGCTTTTGAATGACTGATATCATTCGGAGCGCATGTACAACCCAACACATTGACACGCAGAAAAAGACTGCGCGAAAGAACGCTGTTGTAGCGTCCATTTTCTTTTGACATCAAGGACAATGCGCTGTCGAGCTCATGGCCGGCCAAGGCAAAACGTGTTTCATCTACCATGGAGGTTTGTGCCCCGGAACTGACCGCCAATTCTTGTTTCATGTACCGGTTGAGTATGGTTTGAGCATCGTCCTCCAGCCGGGCAACGAGAATCCTTCTCATCTCATTCATGACGGCGGGATATTGCTGACCGAATGAAGAAAATTGTTTGAAATAGTGGTACGCACTTCCTGAAGCCGGTGCGATCAGGCGTTTTGAGCTAATGGCGGTGATGAAATGTTCACGGATCTGTGCGGCCGCAGAATCCAGCTTTCCAAAATCTCCTTTATTGGAGGCAAGCAATAGCCCGCTGGCACCCGGCATCAGATTCTTTACCCTAAGGGCAGCCACTTTGGCGGAATCTACCTTTGATAAAAACGAACGCTGATCACCCGAGACAACCGGATGTTGTGTTTCACCGGTTTCCGTCGGAACCTCCATGCTGAGGTAGATGTTCAACTCACCCAATGAAACCATACCATCTCCATTTCGGTCGGCAAGACCCCAAAGACCGTTGATGAGACTGAATGTGAATATTCCATGACCATCGCCCCACTTCATGCTCTCTTCCGAGAGTTCACCTGCCTGGGAAGAAAGAACTTTTGTTATGTCCGTCCATTGCTCCTGGAGTGCGGCGGTGGTCTGAGCAGCTCCCGCCTGACCTCCTGCCAGCTTTCCGGAACGACAGGCGTCGGTTATTAGAATCACCCTGGCTTTCTTTGCTGCAAGCGTTTCGAGATAATCCTGCAAAAAAGTTACATCGATTGTGCCTCCGACATTATAACCGGCTGGCGGACTGTCATAGGCAAGCAGGAATCCCCGCTGCCGAACGGTTTTTCGCTCTATATCTCCGTGTCCGGAAAAATATATAACGACCCGGTCATCTTCTTTTGTTTCGTCCACCAGCCAATTTAGTCCGGCATATATTTCTGCTGCCGTGGCCTTCGCATTGAGCAACAGCTTTACGTGATCATCCTCAAAATGTCCGGCCGACGTTGACCGTATAAAATCATAAAACGCCTGAGCATCGTGGTCTGCAAATTCAAGTTGAGATTCTTTGGGCAGCTGACTGTAATGGGAAACTCCTATGATAAGCGCCCGGGAGGTTCCTTGCGCAAAGGAGGACGCAGGGTATATGAACAGGACCAATAACAAAAGGGCGGGTAACCTTGCTGACGGGAGATCCTTAGTCATATTGGGGGAATTGGGATTTAATTTAACTATTTCGGCTGGTCGAACAAAATGGGTGCATTTCAAATTGTCCCCATGGGGATGACCTATCGGTAATTAAAAATCCACAATAGCAGAAATGTCAAAACAGTCAGGTTTACCTTAGATGATACAATTATTTTATAATATCATTTTCAACAATAGCTATGTTTTTCAAAATAATGGCATGAAGCTTATTCAATTCCTGTTTTTCATCTTCTCTCCATATATAGATATAAGACAATAGACTTTCAACTTCACGGTCATTGAAGAGGCTTGCGTAATCAGATTTAAATTTGCTATCGGAAATAGGATAGCCAAGGTATTTTGCCCGAAGTTTTAAGCTGACATATTTGCTCACCAAGAGGGCGTATTTATCAACGATAATTGATCGAATGATTAAACTCTCTTCTTCAGAATCATTTGCCATCTCCTCAAACGAAGTTATAAACTCTTCAATTGAAAGGTTCTGGATTGCTTCAATCTTTCCATTCGATTTGATGGAGTTCAGGATACCGAGTCTTGGGTTAAATGTCCACGTCCATTGAACTTCTGCCAACAGAGAATCTAGTACGTTAGATTTGAATTGTCGATAGTCAACGGGAAAAATCTCCAGCAATTTTTGCGCTGCTTCTTGCGATCGTTTGTTGTACGATATAACTTTTATGAGTTGTGTTGAATTATCGGTCATTTCTTTTTTTAGGCCTTTCAATAAAGTTTGTTCTTCTGTTCGGGTCTTGCGCTCTTCATTCCAGTTGTCCACCTGCAATGCCAGCAGAATGCCGATCACGACAAGAATAATTTCTCCGATGACATACATGAAGAATTTACTAAATCTTTTTCCATTGAAAGTTTCCTGTCGCATTTTTCGAAAGAGGTAGGGCATTTTTTGTGAGATTAGGCGTGGCGAGTTGGTTAGTTACAATATAAATAAAACATAGCAAATCTACTTCGGCTCTGTTGGTCCAGAGGCTGAATGCCAAAATCATCAATGATGAGCAAGTCTTGCTTTTCTATTTTAGTGATTTCTTTAAGATAAGGAAGCAGCGTAACACCGTCCTCGCAAATATTCGACGAAGAGATTCGAAATATTTTCATTTTCCTCACCCTTCCTCGGGCACTTTCTCACATTCCCTGTTCCGTTTACAGCCGGTTTACAGCATCATCCCTCTGGCTGAGTATTGAAGGACATGGCTGGTACGGTCAGGGGGTGACGTTTTATGTCACTGTTGGCAGGCCTTTATAGGCTCGGGATCAACAAAGCTGTCGGCTCATTCAATAATCTCACGAAATAGTATTCCGTTTACAGCCGGTTTACAGCTTTGGATTTCGGGCATTAAAAAACCCTCAAAAGAGGCCAGAAAAGGCACTTTTGAGGGTCAGGTTGTAGCGGGGGCAA
>JAYVXP010000167.1:0-4620 GCA_043785125.1 Bacteroidia bacterium | reverse complement strand
ACTGACCCGCAACATAACTTTTCATAAGGGGGCTCATGTGATGTTGATCTTTCTCATTGTAAAAGAGATTCTTCTTGCCGCCCATGTCCCACAAACTCTGATGAACGTGTCCGCCGCAGCCGGGAAGATTTTCACTGATCTTCGCCATAAAAGTTGCCATGATCCCATGTCGGTAAGCAATCTCTTTCACTGCAGTTTTGAATAACACGGCCCGGTCGGCGGCTTCCATCAGATCAGAATAAACAATGGCGGCCTCCAAAACACCGGGACCTGTTTCCGTGTGCAGGCCTTCGATGGGAATATTGAATTTCTTCAACAGCTCAAAAAGATCCGTAAAGAATGGATTTTGTAATGTGCTGCGAAGAATAGAATAGCCAAACATACCCGGCGTGAGGGGTGTGAGATTTCTATAATTCTTTTCCTGGGCGCTGTGTGGAGTCTCTGAAAAATTGAACCATTCAAATTCCTGGGAAAACACGGGATGAAATCCTTCCTCGTTTGCATCGGCCAAAACCCTTTTGACCAATTGGCGCGGACAGACATAAGCAGGCTTTCCTTTCTGATCTACGATCTCACCCAAAAAAAATGGAACATCCTGCTCCCAGGGAATTTTTCTGAAGGTGGTCAAATCCAGTTTGGCCGGAGCATCGGGATAGCCCGTATGCCATCCGGTGTAGTGGGCATTGTCATAGGCTACGTCACCGGCATCCCATCCAAAGATCACATCACAGCAACTCGTTTTGTCATCGATGACGGAAAAGAATTTTTCAACGGAAATATATTTCCCCCTGAGAACACCATCGATGTCGGTAAAGGCAATTTTTACTTTCCCGGAGGGATGATTTTTTACGTAATCGATGATAGCGGTTTTGTTCATGGTGTTTTAATCAAAGCAAAATTTACTAATAATCTCACGCTTCTCCCTGATGTATCGTAATTTTGATATGAAGTCGATTCGCACGTATTAAACCTGCCCAATTTGGTATCCTGAAACTTTAAACCCTGGTTTTTGAACTTCCGACTTTAAGCTTTAGGGTATTCCAATATTTGAATATCCCAAAACACAACCCCATAACCAGTAGATAAATCAGAACAAGTTTGGGATTATAATAAGCCACCGCGACGAACGAAGCACACGCAATGACCAAGGCAATCAACGGAAAAAATGGATATAAGGGAACCCGGAAAGGCCGGTGCAATTCGGGTTCTTTTTTTCTTAGCTGCAGCACCGCAATCATCGATATAATATAGAGTGTCAATGCCCCCATGACGGAAATAGTGATGATTTCGGCGGTCTTGCCTGTAAGGAGCGCAATGATGCCCAAAACCATATTGGTAAATAACGCATTAACCGGCGTCTGAAACCGCGGATGAACTTTCCCCAGAAATGCCGGGGCATAATGCATGCGACCAAATTCAAAAGTTGATCTTCCTGCCGCCAGCATCAAACCGTGAAACGATGCGATTAAACCAAACAAACCCACCATCAATAGCAGACGGTATTCCACCGTTTCATTATTGACAATGAGTCCCATGGCCAAGGGGAGCGGAGAATCCGAGGTACTGCCGTCAGCTTTGAAAACAATGGCCTCCCATCCCGCCACGCCCACGGAGGTGGTAAAGGTGATAACACATAAGATTACCAGGGTTGCAATGGCCGATCCGAATCCCAGAAGGATGGTCCGCCTTGGATTGATCGCTTCCTCGGCCAGATTTGCTACTCCCTCAATACCCAGAAAAAACCAGATAGCAAAAGGCACGGCTGCAAATGCCCCGGTCCATCCGTGGGGAAGTGCGTTTTTGCTCAGGTTACCCCATTGAAAATGCGGAGATGTTATTCCACCAAAAAAAATCAACGCTACCACGGCAAGAAGCGTAATGACCAATTCAAAGGTGGCGGCAACTTTTACACCGTAGCTATTCAATCCCACAAAAAGTAAGTATGCAACAATCGCTACGGCCAGAACAGGGAGGGACGGAAAAAATAAATTAAAATAAGATCCAATCGCAAATGCAATAGCCGGTGGAGCAAAAATAAATTCAATGTTCTGCGCCATGCCGGCGAGAAAGCCCAGGTCCTTTCCCAGCGCCCTTCTCGAATAATCAAATGCTCCACCCGCTTTTGGAATCGCACAAGCCAACTCGGTGTAGCTGAACGTGAAGGTGATGTAGAGTATGATGATGAAGAAAATAGCGACAGCCAAACCGAGGGTTCCGCCCTTCTCCAGACCAAGGTTCCAGCCAAAATAATTTCCGGAAATGACATAGCCTACGCCAAGACCCCAGACCATCAATGGGGTTAGGGAACGTTTGAGTTCAGGAGATTGGGTTGTCATTCCGTTTCAAGGTTCAACGTTCAAAAATTAAAAAAAACTTATTTTGCTCTGCTCCAATACCAATAAAACGGAACGCCCGTCGCCATCAAACTTAAACCCAAAAGTGCCTCACGTAGTCTGGCCACAGAGGTGACCACCACCAGCACTACACAAAAAATAATGAACAACGCGGGCACCATGGGGTAACCCCACGCTTTGTAAGGCCGGTAAGCTTCCGGCATCTTCACCCTCAGAACAAAAACACCAACGGCCGTCGCCCCATAAAAAATAAAGGAAGCAAAAACGAGCATGTCGGTGAGTTGGTCAAAACTGCCCGAGAGCACTAGTGCGCTGGCCCATATAGCCTGCATGACGATGGCCTTTGATGGTGTGTTGTATTGCGGATGAATAAAAGCTGCGTCTTTAAAAAATACACCATCCTTTGCCATCGCATAATACAAACGTGGTGGCGTAAGCAACGTGGTGTTGGTCGCTCCAAAAGTAGTGAGCAAGATGACCAGTGAAATAAATAAAACACCTCCGTTTCCTAAAAAATGTTTAATGACCTCGACCGCAGCGATCGTATTTTGATATTGATGCACCTGAATGAGTTGATCGATGGGCAAAACAAAAAGATAGGTAAAGTTGATCGAGACGTAAACCAGCATAACAAACAAAACACCGAAGATCAAAGCCAGGGGAAGGTTACGGTTTGCATTTTTGATCTCCCCACCCAGGTAGCCGATCGGACTCCATCCTTCATAAGCCCAAAACGCAGCAAGCAACGCCGCAAAAATATGCCCCAGAAATCCCGTGTCAACCAAGGAGGTGGAAACGTAGCCCGTGGCCGACGTTTGAAAATTCGCCAGGCTTCCGCCGCCGATTGTTAACCCTAAACCAATGATGAGAACAATGCTGGCTACTACCATGAGCAATACAATCCGGCTCAACCCTTCACCCAATTTCAATCCCCGGTAGTTGACATAGGAAAGAATCAGAATCAGAAAAATAGCAACAGCTTTGACACCAAAATTATCAAACGGAGTAAACACACCGAATAAGGAGAACGTTGCCCATTCATGTGGGAGAATCGGCAAGGGTATCATTGAATTAAAAGATTGCGCAAATACGTAGGCGATGGACGCTGCCGCTGCGGAGCGGATTGCTGTAAAGCTTGACCATCCAAAAAGAAATGCGAAAAATTTATTATAGATCCGCTGATAATAAACATACTCCCCGCCCGACTCAGCGAGTAACCCCGCCACTTCGGCATTGCTGAGTGCTCCGCACAAGGTGATCACGCCTGCCAAAGCCCAGCACACCAGCACCCACATCGGTGACTGCAACTCGGCCGACATGGGTGCCACTTTCTTATAAATGCCCGAGCCTATGACGGAGCTTACCACAAGGACAAACACTGAAAAAAGCCCTAGTGAACGGATGAGTTTTCCTTGTCTTGGCTCTTGCATTAAAATTATTTTAGTTGCAAAAGCTGATAGCCCTCAGCATAATGTCTAATCAAATTTTTCCAATCAAACTCTGCGGAGAAGTTTTCAACATTATTCCTTTGCATAATCCGCTCCCGTCGGGACTGGTGCAGGAAGGCATAAAGGAATGAGGCCAATTGCCTGGCGCTCCAATCAAAAGTGCGCTTACCACGCTCCACGACGTACATGCCGTTGGTATCGCGTGCGGGCAAGTGGTGCAAAAGATAATCCCCAAAACCGCTGAGGTCACTGGTCACGGACGGGACACCACTTGCCATACATTCAAGCGGTGTGTAGCCCCACGGTTCATAGTAGCTCGGGAAAACGCCAAGGTGACAACCGCGAACAAATTGGCCGTAGTCCATTCCAAACAAAGGACTGACTGAGGTAATAAAATCCGGGTGATAGACAATCTTCACTTTGTCTTCAACGCGGTTTAATAAATTTCTTCGTTGGAGGAAGTTAAGGATTTCATCCCCTTCTTCATTTATCAGACTATGGGTAACCGGGAGGGGCATTTTGTTCGTCTTCCACGACTGGATTGTTCTGCGGTAACGCAGTTGCCAATATTCATCCACAAAATCATTGAGTTGCGGCAACCGGGTATCCTTGCGCATGGTGGAGGAATAAAACAATTCTTTGCCCACTTGTTTTTGAATCGCTTCACACGTCTGGCGAATTTCTTCCAACATGGCGCGCGATTGGAGTACTTCTGGCCGGATGCTGCTAAATTCGCGTTTTGTTACAAAAAACATCACGACAGTGACGTCGATGTTTTCGCTTTTGAGCTGTTCGTTGAGGTGGACCAATGCCTCCAG
>JAYVXP010000166.1:0-14372 GCA_043785125.1 Bacteroidia bacterium | reverse complement strand
TTAACGGATGAAATACCCAACGATTTTAATTCAGCAATGTGCGGCGCAGTCAGTACGCCGTTGGTGGTAAGGTGCAGGGCTTTTATTCCTTCAATGGTTGAAATTTTTCTGATCAGCTGCATCAAGTCGGTGCGCACAAATGGTTCCCCCCCGGTAAGCCTAACTTTGCTAATCCCCATTTTTGCCAGCAGGGTGATGAGCCTGTCAATTTCCTCAAAGGTCAACAGTTCCTTTTTAGGCAAATATTTGACACCTTCCTCCGGCATGCAATAAAAGCAGCGCAGGTTGCACCGGTCGGTTACCGCAAGACGCAAATAACTGATGGGGCGGCCATGGTTATCAAATAAAGAAGTAGTCTCCATCTCCAAATAAAACGAAATATAGAAATGATCGTTCAAATAAGCCGAATTGTATCTTTGTTATCTGAACCCTGCAAAGTTAAATTGGGACTGTTTATGAAATACAAGATCAAGGCCTTTGGGATTGCGCGCGAAATACTGGGGGGAAATGAAGTCGAATTGGAGATTGCAGGCCATACGGTGTCTGATCTTCGCCTGCATCTGGCCTGCAACTATCCAGCCCTGGACGGTTTGAAATCGTTGTTTATAGCGGTAAATCATGTTTACGCGAGTGACCAAAGTGCACTGACCGAAAACGATGAAATCGCAATTATTCCGCCCGTGAGCGGAGGGTAACTTTCAATCCATATTCAAAGCTCAGATCAGTCAAAAAAGCCTGCTTTATCTTTGATCGACGCTTCGAGTTTCTTACTTTCATTCTCTCTTTCTCATTTCGAATCCAACCCGCAACCGTCATGATTAAAATCACTGAAAAGCCCATCGATGTTCAAAAAGTCATCGAGACCGCCTCAAGCCTGGGCGCTGGAGCCGTGAATGTTTTTATTGGCACCGTTCGTGACAACGCCAATGGCAAAAAAGTAGTTTGGCTGGAATATGAATCGTATGAAGGCATGGCTATTGCCGAAATCCGAAAAATCATTGACGATGCCGCCCACCGTTGGGGATTGCTGGGTTGTGGAGTAAGCCACCGCATTGGCACATTGAAACCGGGGGAAGTCGCCGTCGTCGTGGCGGTAGCCGCCCCACACCGAAAAGCATCTTTTGAAGCCTGTGAATTTATTATCAACGAGATCAAAGCCAAAGCCCCGATCTGGAAAAAGGAAGTCTTTGAGGATGGTGAGGAGTGGGTTTCTGCCCGACCACAGGTAACGACCAACCCGAATTAAGATTCGCTGAACTTTCTATGCTTGTCTGCAATCGGCGTAATTGGTTGCCCAATTTGTGAATCCATCAAATCATTTCCGTTAGCGATCAAAGTCGGCTGACCATCATTGCAACGATGGTGCCCATGGCCAGTGCCGTCAAAAAACCCAGCACCATGGTTAAGAATAAGTCGCGATTGATCGGGTTAATGTGCACTTCCGGAAACCGGATTTTATCTATCGTTTTCATATTTCAACTGTTTAGACACGATAAAAATACCATCTTCTCTTTCAGGCTTTCAGGCAATATGCAACTGCTTAACATGTTGTAATGTTTTCTTAAAAAAATCCAATCTCCACTTTTTTCAGCATCAACTCTCCCCGTAACCAGCAGGATAGAAATCACACTTTGAGTGAACAAAAGAATTGCACTCCTGTGTTTCAGGTTTTAATCAGTTTCATTACCATCTGATCAATAGAACATTACATCTCTAAACAGAAGGGTTTTTGGAGGTGTTCGCCCATTTTAACCAGGTATGACCCAGTAAACCCAAAGCCCGTAAATCCGGGTCCGTTATCAATTTTTGCGGCTGAGGGTAAAGTAAGATTCAATGCTGGAATTGTCTTTTTTAGATCATATCGCGCCTCAAAGGCCCATTCGCAATTGGCCAAATTAAAGTCCAAATGAAATAGTGGCTCAATTGAATACTAAACAAGAAATGAGTAACACCTTGATTAAGTTCAGACTTTTGACAAAATTTGTCAAAGCATAAATCAGCAGAAATGGACACTTTAGGTAATCGCATCAGACGGCTGAGGGAGGAGAAGAAAATGCCGCTGCGAACGGTTGCCACCTATCTCAAAATTGACCAGGCTATATTAAGCAAGATTGAAAGGGGCCAAAGAAAAGCTTCCAGGGAACATGTAACCAGACTGGCTAAATATTTTAAGGTTAAAGAAAGCGACCTCCTCATCGCTTGGCTTTCCGATAAATTGGTGACCGCCGTAGAAGAAGAGGATTTGGCGCTGGATGCTATGCGGGTGGCTGAAAAAAAATTGTCTTATGGTAATCCAACCCATCTTGAAGCCACCGGTTTAATTCGAAAACTCAAAACCTTCTTTCTCAAAGAAAAAAGAATTTCAAAAGCATGGCTGTTTGGTTCATCAGCCCGAAACCAGGCCACTTCAGCCAGTGATCTTGACGTGATGGTGGAAATGAGTGTAGGAACAAAATACACAATGTTGGACCTACTCGATATCCAATTTCAATTGCAAAAATTATTTGGAGGGCGGGTAGATGTTGTGGAGAAAGGGTATGTAAAACCATTTGCTCAACAATCTGTAGAAGCAGATTTAAGGGTGATCATCGAAAAATGAGGCCCACGGAAAAGGAAAGACTGCATCATATCCAACATGCCATTCAAAGAATTGAAATGCATACGACTGGATTAACGGAGAACTCTTTTGTGACCAAAGAGGTGGTGATCGACGCCATACTTTTTCAGTTTTCAATTATCGGGGAAGCCGTTGGTTAAAAAATGAGTTTTGAAAACTGAAAACAAACTATTCCTTCTCAACCATCCTTTTATAAACACCCCAGTCTATTTCTTTTTCGTTTTTCGCGATCACGACGGTGGCTACCGTGTTACCGATCAGATTGGTGATACTCCGTGCTTCACTCATAAAGCGGTCGACTCCCAACAAAAGGGCCAGCCCCTCCACGGGTATTACCTGCAAGGCAGAAAGCGTTGATGCCAAGACGATAAATCCACCACCGGTAACCGTAGCGGCCCCCTTGCTGGTAATCATTAACACGCCGATGACGGTGAGTTGTTGTCCCAATGAAAGTGGTATCTGAAATGCCTGGGCCAGGAAGATCACTGCCATGCTGAGATAGATGGTCGTGCCATCCAGATTGAAGGAATAGCCCGTCGGAATGATCAACCCAACAACGCTCTTTTTACAGCCGGCCTGCTCTAGTTTCTCCATGATGTTGGGCAATACGCTTTCGCTGGATGATGTCCCCAGCACAATCAATATCTCGCCTTTAATATAGATCAAAAGCTTCCATAAACTAAAGCCAGCCCAGCGCGCAATCAGGTTCAGAACGACAAAAATAAAGATCGCCATGGTCAGATAAACGGACAACATCAATTTTCCCAACGGCATCAAGGCACTGAATCCAAACTTCCCGACAGTATAAGCCATTCCTCCAAAGGCCCCCACAGGGGCCAGGCTCATAATGATCTTCATCACGTTGAACATGACTTTGGATAACTTTTCAAAGACCCTTAGCAAACTTTCACCCGTACTGCCCAGCCGCGATATGCCAATACCAAACAAGACGCTAAAAAAAAGGATTTGCAAAATGTCTCCTTCCGCAAGGGCTTTGAAAAGATTGGATGGAACGATATGAGAAAGGAATTCTCCCCAGTTGAGTTCCTTTGCTTTTTCTGCGAATTGTAAAACAGCTGAGGAATCGAGATTGACTGGCTGAACACCTTTACCGGGTTGCAGGAGATTGGCCACCGTAAGACCGATCAGCAGGGCTGCGGTTGTGACCAATTCAAAATACAATAATCCTTTCCCTCCTACCCGGCCTACCTTTCTTAAATCTCCTGCACCGGAAACTCCCAATACGATCGTGAGGAAAATAATGGGCGCGATCACCATCCTGATCATATTGATAAATGTGTCGCTGATCACTTTGGCCGTCGGCGTAAAATCCGGAAAGAAATAACCCACGGCAACACCGACGAGGATTCCCAGAATTACCTGAACATAAAGAACCTTGAAGAATCGCATGCCGTTGTTGATGATGTATAAATTATTTTCTTTTGAAATCCTTTTTGCCTCCGGTCTTTTCGATTAATTGGATTTTTTCAATTACAATATTGTGCGAAAGCGCCTTGCACATGTCGTAGATGGTAAGCGCGGTTACGGAGGCCGCAGTCAATGCCTCCATTTCCACACCGGTCTTGCCCGTGGTCCTGGCAACAGTATCAATGATCACCTTTTCCTTTTTTATCGAAATCTTTACCTGGCAGTCTTCCAATCCCAAAGGATGACAAAAGGGGATGATCTCTGCGGTCTTTTTTGCGCCCATGACGCCTGCAATAATGGAAGTTTGAAAAACCGGGCCCTTTCGGGTGATCAACTCATCCCCTTTTATTTGCCCCATAATTTCTTTCCCCAGCCGAACAATTGCTTGTGCCCTGGCCACGCGTTTGGTTATTTTCTTTTCCGATACATCGACCATCTTAGGGTTACCGGAGTCGTCTACGTGCGAAAATTTTTTCTTCATTCTGTTTCAATTTGCCCGATCTGCGGGAAATATTTTTCGGTTATCTTTAGCTTAAATCAAAAATAAGGAATTCATGGTCAGTGTTTCCGAAGCGGCTTCAATTATTCTTGCTCATCTCTTCAAACCCAAAAAGGACAAAGTAAGTCTCGTTGCATCGACGGGGCGAATCCTGGCCGAATCCATTGTCGCAGACCGCGACTTCCCTCCCTTTGACCGGGTGACCATGGATGGAATCGCTATGCGATCCAATGCATTTGACGAAGGTATCCGATCGTTTACCGTCACCGGCATTCAAGCTGCGGGCCAGCCACAGATGGAGTTGACGGATTCAAGGAGTTGCCTTGAAGTGATGACAGGGTCTGTTTTGCCCGAAGGCTCAGACACGGTTGTCCGATATGAAGACCTTGAAATCAAGGATGGGATTGCGCACGTGACGATAGGCAGGATTTCGAAAGGTGACAACATTCATTTCCGTGGAATCGATGCAAAAGAAAATGGAATACTGCTCGCCCCCGGAATAAAAATTTCTCCGGCAGAAGTTGCCTTAATGGCTTCCGTTGGTTTCTCACAGGTAGACGTTTTTGCCCTCCCCAGGATCGCCATTATTTCAACCGGCGATGAACTGGTGCCGATCAACCGGGTGCCATTGCCCCATCAAATACGATTGTCGAACGCCTATGCATTGCAGGCTGCGTTGTCTGAATTAAAATGTCATGCAGAGTTGTTTCATATTCCTGATCAGCAAAAAGTATTGCAACGAAATCTGTCAACCATTCTCAAAGATTATGAAGTCATTATTCTTTCAGGTGGTGTATCCAAAGGAAAATATGATTATGTGCCCGAGGTGTTGGAGTCACTTGGTATTAGAAAATTATTCCATCAGGTGACACAAAAGCCTGGCAAGCCATTTTGGTTTGGTGCCGATGAACAGCACATAGTCTTTGCGTTACCTGGAAATCCAGTTTCGACCTACATGTGCTTTTACCGGTTTATCGCGCCTTGGTTGCGAAAAAGTCTGGGTGCCGATTCCCCTTTCCCAACCGCCATCCTGGCGCGGGATTTTTCTTTCAAACCAGCGCTGACTTATTTTCTCCAGGTTAAAATTCAAAATGAGAATGGAAAGTCAATGGCTTACCCGGATCCGGGCGGCGGCTCGGGTGACTTTGCCAATTTGAAAGAGGTGGATGGGTTTTTGGAATTGCCTTCCGAAAGAAGTGAATTCAGGTCAGGAGAAGTATTTCCTTTTATCCCATTTAGGTTTTGACGACATGACTTTATTGCAGGGGTTTACTGCACTCATTACGGCCATTACTCTCTTTTTACTGTTGTGAATATTCTCATCGCACCGGACAAATTCAAAGGCTCCCTCACGGCACAACAGGTTTGTGATGCCATCAAGGAGGGATTGTTGTTTGTTAACCCATCGCTGAATATCCTTTCCATTCCCATGGCCGATGGCGGCGAGGGGACTTGTGATCTTCTCACGGAAAGGAGTGGCGGGTCCAAAATTAAGCTTCTGGTGAGAGATCCGTTATCGAGATCTATCGAGGCGGAATATGGAATTTCCCATGACGGCAAAATCGCTTTCATCGAGATGGCCAAAGCTTCGGGTTTGCAATGGCTGAAGTCAGGGGAAAAGAATCCAATGAAAACTTCAACTTACGGCACCGGTCAGTTCATTGCGGATGCCCTGGACCGCGGAGTAATAAAAATTATTCTTGGAATCGGTGGCAGCGCAACGACCGACGGCGGGATAGGCATGGCCGAAGCATTGGGGTTTGTCTTTCTTGACCAGGAGGGAAGAAAAATACCAACCGTGGGTAAAAACTTAATTCAACTTCATTCAATCGAAAAGGATAAAAGACATGCACGGTTGGATCAAGTTGAATTTGTAGCGATTTACGATGTGAAGAATCCACTTTACGGAAAGGAAGGGGCCGCTTACATTTTTGGTCCTCAAAAAGGGGCTAACCCACAAGAAGTAAAACAATTGGATGAAGGACTCAAACATTTTGCAAATATCATCCAGCAACAATTTAACGCCGATATCAATTTTCCCGGTGCCGGCGCAGGGGGTGGGCTGAGCGGAGGCGCTAAATTTTTTCTGAATGCACACTTTTCGCCAGGAATCAATTTTATCCTCCAGTTTACAAATCTGGAAAAGCTCGTTCAGGAGGCTGATCTCGTTATTACCGGCGAAGGCAAGATCGATGAACAAACCTTCTCAGGCAAAGTGGTGGAGGGCGTTGCCGGCCTTGCAGCAAACTATAAAAAAGAATGCATTGCTTTTACAGGAAAATTGGATTTGCCGCCGGGGCGTGTCATGGATCTTGGAATTCACCGAGTAATTGCTTTATCCGACGGAATTACCCCGGATCAGGTGGCAATAGATCAAGCATTTTTAGTGCTTAGGCAAAAGACAATAGATTATTTCAAAACCTGGGATCTAAACCGCTGATGTAAATGATTTAAGGGCATCTCTAAAAACATTGCCTTTTATGGCCTCAACACAAGGAGTTTTTAGAGATGTCCTTAAGGATTTCCATGATTAATCTCCTTCTGTAAACTAAAGTGTTTTAACTTTGCCCCTCACCCTTTCCTTTCGCAGGACACGGTGTGCCAGTAAAGAACGATCAGCAAAATCATATAAATCAGTTTAATCAGCGGTCCATGTTTGACAGTTTAAGCCTCAAATTAGAAAAAGCCTTTCAGACACTCAAAGGTCAGGGAAGGATCACCGAGATCAACGTTGCGAGCACGATCAAAGAAATCCGCAAAGCGTTGATTGAAGCCGACGTAAATTATAAGGTTGCCAAAGAAGTTACTGACGAGATCAAGGAAAAGGCAATGGGGCAGAATGTGCTCACCGCAATTTCACCAGGACAACTTCTGACCAAGATTACCAACGATGAACTTACTGCCTTGATGGGCGGAGAAAGTGAGGATATCAAAATCGAAGGAAATCCCGCCATCATTCTGATCGCTGGGTTGCAAGGCTCGGGAAAAACAACCTTTTCCGGAAAATTGGCTAATTACCTCAAGCGCCAGGGCCGGCAGGTCCTGTTGACTGCTTGCGATATTTATCGTCCCGCGGCGATTGATCAGTTAAAGATACTGGGAGAACAAATCGGTGTTGAGGTCTATGCCGAGCCGGAAAATAAGGACGTTGTCAACATCGCCAAAGCTGCTCTTGCATACGCTCAAAAAAATAATTTTCGTGTCGTCATCGTTGACACGGCAGGTCGCCTGGCGGTAGATGAGGCAATGATGGATGAAATTGCGCGATTGAAAAATGTCCTCAATCCGTCAGAAACATTATTTGTAGTGGACTCCATGACGGGCCAGGATGCGGTGAATACGGCAAAAGCATTCAGCGAACGGCTGAATTTTGATGGCGTTGTCCTCACTAAACTGGATGGTGACACGCGGGGTGGTGCGGCACTCTCAATTCGCCGGGTGGTGGATAAGCCAATCAAGTTTGTCAGCTCCGGTGAAAAAATGGAAGCCATCGACCGCTTTTATCCTGATCGCATGGCCAGCCGGATTCTGGGAATGGGCGATGTGGTGAGTTTAGTTGAGAAAGCGCAGCAAACTTTTGATGAGGAGGAGACACGCAGGCTCAATAAAAAATTTCGTAAGAATCAATTTGACTTCAATGATTTTCTCTCTCAGCTTGCGCAGATCAAGAAGATGGGTAACATGAAAGACCTGCTGGGGATGATACCCGGCGTAGGAAAGGCGATGAAAGACGTGGAGATGGATGACAATTCGTTTAAACCCATTGAAGCAATAATTCGCTCAATGACGATTGATGAACGGGAAAATCCAGATTCAATTAACGCAAGTCGCAAAACCCGGATCGCCAAAGGGAGTGGAACGTCCATTCAGCAAGTCAACCAGTTACTCAAACAATTTGAAGAAATGCGTAAGATGATGAAGACCATGAATAAAATGGGAGGAGGCAAACGTGCATTGTCGGCATTGAATCCCTTTGGCAGATAGTGAATCAGGCATCTCAATAAAATAATTGAATTTCACAAAACCAATGGCATGATTTATGCGTTCAAACAAGAGGTTTACAGATTATAATTTTCACATAGAATAAAAGTGCCCTGATCCGTTAGGGCACTTTTGTATTGGATTGTTTCAAACTTAAACCATAATTATATGAAGCATACCGTTTTTTACAACACATTAATGTTGGCCACCGCACTGGCCTTTGGCGCGTTGGCGCAAGAAAAGAAAATGGCGAGTCCCCCCGCCATGGCAGAAGGAACAATCGATGGCGTAAAAGTCAAAATTGATTACCATCAGCCTTCGGCAAAAGGGCGCAAAATTATGGGTGGACTTGTTCCGTTTGGAGATGTTTGGCGAACCGGCGCCAACGAAACCACGACCATCGACTTTAGCGGACCTGTAAAAATTGAAGGAAAGGATTTAGCTAAAGGAAAATACGGTCTATACACTGTTCCGGGTGAAAACGAGTGGTCCATCGTCATCAATAAAACAATCAAGTGGGGAGCCTACGACTACAAGGAAGGTGATGATGTTTTACGCGTAAAAGTAAAACCCTCCAAATCAGCAAGCTTTACTGAAACATTCAACATCTCCGTGTCGAATGATGAGGTCGTATTGAAGTGGGAAAACACCCAGGTATCGTTTAAGATAGCCAAGGGTGCGATGTAAGCATGTGAACTTCCATTAAGAAATGCCAGGGTATTGCTCTGGCATTTTTATTGACCATACTTTGTTGTCACAATTTAACCCAATGGGCTTTCGAGCAACTATAAATGAGTTGCTCGCAAAACTCCATCTCCAATCCCTTGCGGGATGGTATATTTGTAGCCCAGGGCGTCAATCGAAGAGGATATGATAAAAAGGGATAACGTGATACCGGTAAACACAACTCATTCCAACCCATGAAAATCCTTGGACGATCCGACCGTGTGGATTTGCCCGAATTGGGTCTTACGAATATCCACGCAAAAATTGACACGGGTGCTTACACCTGCAGTTTGCATTGCGCTCGTGCTGAGCTCGTTGATGGAGAACTGGAATTCATTTTGCTGGATGAAGAGCATCCTGAATTTACTGGTATGAAATTTTCTTTTAAGAAGTTTACAAAACGCGAGGTAAAAAATTCTTTTGGCGAAGCGGAACAGCGGTTTGTTATCAAAACAACAATAAAAATTCACAATCGCGTTATCCGTGCAGAATTTTCACTGAGTGACCGGGATAAATTACGCTTCCCTGTTCTACTAGGAAGAAAAATTCTGAGAGGCCGGTTCCTGATTGACGTGACCGAAAAAGACTTATCTTTCAAAAGCAAAAATTCTGTTTGACCTTCACGGTAAAGCTTAACAACAAAACAATTTAAAGGTTTTTCGCTCAGTGTGAAATATTAGGGTTATGAATATTGGTATACTTTCTAGGGATTCCAAGCTCTACTCCACAAAACGCCTCAAGGAAGCAGGAGAAAAACGCGGACACCGTGTAGAAATCATTGACCACCTGAAGTGTGTGCTGTTGATCGAAAAGAAAAATCCGATGGTTTGGTACCATGGCCGCAAGCTCGATTATTTTGATGCGGTCATCCCCAGAATTGGCGCGTCGGTAACTTTTTATGGTGCCGCCGTGGTACGCCAGTTTGAAATGATGAAAGTATTCACTGCGGTGGAGTCGCAGGCGCTGATCCGCTCCCGCGATAAATTAAGAAGTCTGCAAATTCTTTCCCGTGCGGGATTGGGTATGCCTAAGACAATTTTTATGGATTATTCGCGCGATACAGAGGGGGTAATCGAAGCTGTGGGAGGCGCACCCGTAGTCATTAAAGTATTGGAGGGAACCCAAGGGCTCGGCGTTGTGTTAGCTGAGAATAAGAAAGCGGCCCAATCGGTTATTGAGGCCTTTCATGGTGTGAAAGCGAGAATCATTGTTCAGGAATTTATAAAAGAAGCGAAAGGTGCCGACATCCGTGCTTTTGTTGTCAATGGTGAAGTTGTTGGCGCAATGCGGAGGCAGGCACGCGATGGGGAGTTCCGTTCCAATCTCCACCGTGGCGGAATAGCGACCGTGGTAAAACTGGACCGGCATGAAATGCATGCAGCAGTGCTGGCTGCAAAAAAAATGGGACTGGCGGTAGCAGGGGTAGATATGCTTCCTTCAAAACGAGGGCCGCTGATTATTGAAGTCAACTCCTCTCCTGGCCTCGAGGGAATTGAGACAGCGACCAAAGTGGATATTGCGGGAAAGATTTATCAGTATCTGGAAAAACATGCAGGAAAGAAGACGATCCAAAAAGACAAAATCAATGCCTGAACTATACCCATTCGAATTCCATTTCACATCGGGGGGTATCTTATGAAAGAAGTCATGATCGCCGGCCATGCTATCCGACCCGGAGAATTCAAGGAAATTAACATTAACATTGCACGATTGCCCTCGCGGACGCAAATCGATA
Source organism: Bacteroidia bacterium (assembly GCA_043785125.1). GTDB lineage: Bacteria > Bacteroidota > Bacteroidia > Cytophagales > Cyclobacteriaceae > ELB16-189. The sequence goes on along the minus strand of JAYVXP010000166.1, from coordinate 3,386 downwards.
CACCCATTTACGTTTACCGTGCGTTGGAGGACGGTCCTGTTCTGGCCCTCACGGCGGGGATGCACGGGGATGAAATCAACGGAATGGAAATTGTGAGAAGGATCATTGATGAAGGGCATAATCGGATAAGCCGGGGAACCGTAGTGTGCATGCCGATCATCAACGTCTATGGATTTCTAAATTATGCCCGCGATGTACCCGATGGAAAGGATATCAATCGATCATTTCCCGGAGGCAAGAATGGTTCATTGGCGTCGCGCGTCGCTTATCACCTGATGAAAGAAGTGATTCCTTTTATTGATTATGGAATTGATTTTCACACCGGCGGTGCGATGCGCACTAATTTTCCACAGGTACGTTGCGTAATGCAAGATCCAAAAAATGCAGAATTGGCTTTGGCATTTCACGCACCTTTTACGATCGACTCGCCATTTCGTCCTCATTCCCTGAGACAATCTGCCGCCAAGCTCGGCAAACACATTATTGTTTTTGAAGGGGGTGAATCACTTCGTTTTGATCAATCGGCAATTGAAGAGGGTGTCCACGGTACGTTGCGCCTGATGCAATATCTTAAAATGATTGATCATGCTCCTCGGCCCCTGGTGGAAAATAAAATAATATGGAGTTCCTCCTGGTTAAGGGCCAGGACAGGGGGTTTATTTCAACCGACCATAAGGAGCGGGGATATGGTACATAAAAATCAATTGGTGGGGACCATGACGGATCCATTTGGGGAGTTTAAGGAAGAAATAAAATCTCCGGGCAACGGCTATGTGGTGGGTTTGAATAACATTCCGGTGGTCAATGCCGGCGATGCGCTCATGCATCTTGGCGTGGATAATTTTTGCAGGATTGATGCGGGGGAGGATTAGATTAGATTAGAATAGAATTTAAAGTTAGATATGAATACTGACCATCGATTCATTATTGTTGACGACGATCTTACGAGTAATCTCATTTGTCAGCTAACGCTGGAGTTGACGCTTGGCAAGATTGATATCAAGACCTTTACCAACCCTCAAGAAGGAATAAAGAGCCGTGTTGCGATTTACATCCTTTCTTCTTCTGTCGATTCACGTGACAAAGACCGGTCTTATGCCAACAAAAATGTAAGAAATCATCTCGCCAAACCCCTTACCAATAAAGTCATTCATGAGATTGTTCAACACGAAACAAATCAAATACCCGTATCGCAGAAGAAAGGTCTGTTTGGAAAAGGTAAATGATTCAGGTGCAATTCGCCCAGGCCTAAAATTTAGGACACGGAATCAACAATTTGTCTTTGGCTGGCTTGCGCGGATCGCGGGTTGACCATGAGTACATAATGCTGAATTCATGTGCGCCGCCGCTGCTGGGTCCCAGCTTAGAGATGGTGAAATCGTAGCTGTAACCGATATTCAGAATATCTTTAGGACCACGCTTGGTCAATCCGATCAGCAGCACAACCGATTCATTGTTAGCAAATCCATTGACTTTCTTGAAAGGAATTCCGCGGTACCAGGTACCAATAATCAATGGCTCAAATGTGAAATACATACCAACATCCATCTGATCCCATTGACCCTGATGACGATACTGCACGGTAGGTGCTACACTTCGCTCCTGTGGAACAGAATACAAACCGGTCTTCATGGTTCCTTCCTTAAAAAAAAACTTATAGCCCGCATGTGCATTAAGCTTCATTGGCAGCGGATCTCTCCCTCCCACCAGAGACTGATTGGGTTGCGTGATATGAAACGTTGACAATCCAAGCCATGCGTTTTGACTGTATAAAAGTCCGCCCAAAGAAATGTCCGGAAAAAAAATCGATTGCCCCGAGCTCAGACCTTCGAGTGACTGTGCACTTTTCACATCGCCGGTATTGGGATCGAACTGGTCTCCAAAGGTAAGCTTGTCGAAATTGACGGAACGGTTGAATACAGCAGCCTGAAATCCAGGACGAAAAGACAGTCCCTTGACGATCTTCAAATCATAGGCATATTGAACTGCTATGCTGGTAGAAGTCAGGCCCAAAACACCTTCACGATCCCGATTGATCATGAAACCGACACCACTGTTTTTCTCTTCGATATAGGTATCGGCATAAGCAGAAAAAGTGGTAAAATTGGCGTCGATGGCAGGCCATTGGTTGCGATAATTTAGTCCTACCCGCGCCTGCCCCGTGGATCCGGCAAAGGCGGGGTTAAGGTATAAGGGCGCAGCATAAAATTGAGAAAATTGAGCATCCTGTGCTGTTACCCTTTGACCGGTCAGCAGGATAAACAGGGGCATCAGAAAAGCGAACTTATACAACACTTTGGGGTATTTCAATTCCTCCATCAAAGCAAATTAACTAGGTTTATAATCATTAAAAAAGTGTTTATTGACAAATAGGAAGGTTTCATCCACTTAACGATAATTTCTATCAATTTGTATTACTTTAGTGTAGTTTGACGTTTTATCTTTCGAATAATTTTTCTTTGTGCGTAGTTTGGTGTGATTCTTTAGGAACAGAAGCTTGAAATGAACAGGGTTGGAAAAGTTATAATGATGGTGGCGGGTCTGCTGGGGGCAACCCTGACCTTTGGCCAAAACCTTTCACAGCACAACTGGTATTTTGGAAATTCCACGAATGGAATCCGATTTAACCGTGCCAGCAATAAACCTTTCCTGGTTACCAACAAGGCCGTTCCTTTTGGCGTTGGCGGCAGTGCTGTAGCCACAGACCCTTCCACCGCAGACCTCCTCTTTTATACCGATGGAAATAACGTCTATGACGCGACCCATGCGTTGATGGTGGGAGGTACGGGACTGACCGGAAATTCCACAGCGAACCAGCCTGTTGCAGTTTGTGCTATTCCAGGTCAGACCAACAAGTATTTTATTTTTACCAATACTGCCAATTATATTACAGGCGGAACGATCAGCAGTACCGTTGTGGACATGACGCTGTTTGGTAATTCTGTCTTCCCCTCGCCGCCACTTGGCGCTGTGGCAGGGCCTGCGGCCGCAGTTCCCGGATTGACCAACCGGTCTGAAGGGATGGTCCTCGTTCCCCACGCCAACGGAACCGATTTCTGGTTGATCACACAACAAAATTCCACAGCCAATTTTTCGGCGACGCTCATCAATGCGGCGAGTTTTACAAGTAGCACGTTTACGACTACGGCTACTTCCGGAATTGGCCTGCCTATCACCGTTGCAAATTTTGCTTACTTCAAGAAGACAAAAAAAATGGCGGTTGCCCCGCAAGGCACCAACACCGATGCCGAGATTTTTATTTTCAACGATGCCACCGGAGTCTTTACGTTTGATCGTTATATCTATAATACAGGTCGACCGACTACTGCAAACCAATCGATCTATGATATTGAATGGGATAAAAAAGGACAATATTTATATCTCTC
>JAYVXP010000165.1:0-38054 GCA_043785125.1 Bacteroidia bacterium | reverse complement strand
TATTGGTAAACAGCGAAATGGTTAAACCGAAGTCTCGTAGAGACGAAATATCGGAGTAAATATTCCGTCCCTGACGGGACTTAGTAGACTCGCTCGTAATTGTTGTTTACCAAGATTGCATCCCTAAAGGGATGGCTGACCAATCCTTTGCACCAAAGTCCAGTCAAAGACAAAAAATATCGGTAAACAGTTGTGGTTGTCGTGGGGGGACAATACCTGATTCTTCGTTTCGTCCCTGGAATACTCCCCTTGAATCACAAAACCAGAATGGGCTCCTGGGAACCGAGACATCGGTCGAACCTTGGACTTTAGACCTTAAACTTTAAACCTTTTCAATTTTCTCCACCAACTTCCCATACCACTCTTCACCGTATTTCCTAACCAATGGATCTTTCAAAAATTTATAAAGTGGAACCTGGAGGGACTTTCCATAAGAACAGGCTGCTGAGCAAATGCTCCACTTATGATAGTTGACGGCTTCAAAATCCTTTTTCTTTGTAATTCTGATCGGATATAAATGACACGATATGGGTTTGCGAAAAGCGATCTTCCCATCGAGGTAAGCTTGCTCGATACCGCATTTCAAAACTCCCGTTTTATCATAATGTGAATAGGCGCACTCCTTACCACCGATAGTAGGTGTCGAATAATCGCCGTCTTCATCAAGGATATAAGCACCTTGTGCCGCAATCGCCAGGTTTCCGTCAGCTGTGAGATAGGGTTTTACCTGTTCCTGAATTTCTTTCATTACCACCAACTCGTTTTCTTCCAATGGGGCGCCAAGGTCGCCTTCTACACAGCAGGCACCTTTGCATTTTTCGAGATGGCAAACAAATTCCACATCCCTGATATCATCTGAAACCAATATATCTCCAACTTTAATCATGTTTAATCTTTTAACGGTACCCTTTCCCATTTTTAAAATAATTCAAATTGTACATTCCGTGCAGCCTCTACATCTTGCTGAATGGCTTTGGTGGAAAACTGTTTTGAGTAAAACCCAACATAATACCATGGCATCTCCATGAGGCCCGAGTCCAGTTTATGAACCGAAGTTGATCCATTCAGGCCATTGGCCAACATGTTGCTCTGGTGAATCTGCACCAGTCGCTTGTAAAATTGAACATTACTTTCCAAATCCTTCTCCAGCCTTTCAACATCACGGTAACCGCCCAGAAATTTTTTTATTTTATCCCTGCTTTCATCCAGGTAATAATGATAGTTGATATGGTCGTTCAGCACGAAAGTAAAAGGGATTAAAAAACTGAACCCCTGCTCACCCAGCTTGTCCAGCGTGTCAAAAGGAATTTCCAATGAAAAAGGATCGCAGATACACAACACGGCGACCCTGTAATCGTCCTTACTCCGGGGGACATACATACTGAGTTTTTCGATGAGATCCTCTGGCTTACCCTCCAGCAAAACAATATTTTTCTCCCTGAAATAGCGGTTTGTCCTTATCTTCAATGTTTTGGATTGATCCGCATCTTTCTCACACAACACAAACTTATTGATCGGCAATTCCAGACTTAGGGCCGTCAGCGCACTGCCCGGGAATAGCTCCTTTTTTGATCCCAGTGAGTAGAGCCCGTTTCCGGTAAACAGATCAACCAGAACTATATCATCAACCCGGCCAGCCAGGTTAGCAACGAAAGCCGAAACATATTGCTGGAGAATATTGACCTTATCCCGTATCCAGGGTTCTGCAGCGGTGATACCAAAACCATCGTCCTGAAAAAAAATGCTGGAATGATGGGTACCGATCACGAACTCAAAAATAGACTGCGATGGTGGTGATTTTTTTGATTAATGAATTTTTTTTCGAAAATGACTTTCGAGTTGCAGAATATAAATCATCCGGCTTTTCATAACTATAAGCAAATCAGCCATATCCATCTCCCTTGTGAATTATTCATTGAATCAGAATTTATTTTGGTTTCTCCAGCGTCAATTCAAAAGTTGCATAGGCGGCGGAAGGAGCTCTATATTGCAAATTAATTTATGAAGGATTACTTAGATAGCCTGAACGAACCGCAGCGTGAGGGGGTGATTAATACAGAAGGGCCGTGCATGTTGATTGCCGGTGCGGGGTCGGGAAAGACCAGGGTGCTCACGCTGCGTATTGCCCATCTCATACAAAGCCAGGGTGTGGATCCCTTCAACATCATGGCCCTGACCTTCACCAACAAGGCTGCAAAAGAAATGCGCCAACGCATTGAGGAGGTAGTCGGGGCCGATGCCCGCAACCTTTGGATGGGCACCTTTCACTCTGTATTTGCAAGACTGTTGCGCGCCGAGGCCAAACACATTGGATACCCCAACGACTTTACCATTTATGATACCGATGATTCCAAATCGTTGATCCGGTCGATTGTAAAAGAGATGGCATTGGACGAAACGCAATACAAAGCCAACATTGTCTTCAACCGGATTTCCGCTGCAAAAAACCGTCTTATCTCCTGGCAGGATTATCTGACAACTCCTTTGCTGGTGGGCGATGATGCGGCCAATCTGCGACCCGAGATCGGCAACATCTATAAGAACTACGCCCTCCGTTGTTTCAAATCGGGGGCCATGGACTTTGATGACTTGTTGTTCAATACCGACAAACTCTTCAAGGAACACCTCGATGTACTCAACAAATACCAGCATCGAATCCATTATGTGCTGGTGGATGAATTTCAGGACACCAACCTTTGCCAATATTTTATTATTCGCAAATTGGCGGCAGTGCGCCAGAATATTTGTGTTGTCGGTGATGACGCACAAAGTATCTACGCCTTCCGCGGCGCTGATATTAGCAATATCCTGAATTTTGAAAAAGATTATCCGGACCTGCGCATCATCAAACTGGAACAGAACTACCGTTCTACCAAAACGATTGTTGAAGCCGCCAATTCCGTGATCGCAAAAAACAAGGCACAGTTGCCGAAAAATGTGTGGACCGCGAACGAGGAAGGAACGCTTATTGAATTAATCAAATCGGTTTCGGACAATGAAGAAGGTAAGTTGGTTGCCTCCTCGATCTTTGAAGAGAAGATGCAGGGCCAGCTTAAGTTCAGCGATTTTGTCATTCTGTATCGCACCAATAGCCAATCGCGGGCGATTGAAGAAGCCTTGCGTCGGATGAACATTAAATATAAAGTGGTCGGCGGTCTTTCGTTTTACCAGCGCAAAGAAATAAAAGATTTGCTCGCCTACTTAAGATTTTCGCTAAACCAACAAGACGAAGCATCGTTCAGGAGAATAGTTAATTTACCAAAAAGAGGGATCGGCGATTCAACAATTGATAAAATTGTCGTGGCTGCCAACGATCACGCGATTTCCATCTGGGAAGTTTTGGAAAATGCAGGTTCTTTTTTGGGTGGTCGTGCTTCGGGGCCAATAGAAGATTTTGTCACCAAGATCCAACGCTTTGCAGTTGAAATACAAAACAAAGACGCTTACGAAGCGGCAGCAGAGATCGCCAAATCCTCCGGCTTGCTGAAAGAACTGTATGAAGACAAAACAGTAGAAGGCCTAAGCCGGTACGAAAACGTGCAGGAATTGCTTAACGCAATTAAGGAATATGTTGACGATCCTGAAAAAGAAGATAAACGATTGGGCGCTTTCCTGCAAGATGTGTCGTTGATCACCGGTCAGGATGAAGACAAAGACAAGGATCCCGAGAAGGTAACGCTCATGACGATTCACATGGCCAAGGGACTTGAATTCAGTTATGTATACATCGTAGGACTGGAGGAGGACCTCTTTCCATCTCAAATGATGTTGAGCAGCCGGGCCGATCTGGAGGAAGAGCGTCGGCTCTTTTACGTCGCTATCACGCGCGCCAAAAGGAAGCTCTACCTCTCCTACGCCCTCACGCGGTATCGTTATGGGCGGCTTAAAAATTGCGAACCAAGCCGGTTTCTCGATGATCTGAACCAACGATATATTAAAGTAAGCACCAAGTTTGGTGGATTTGATTCTACCCCGGCCAATCCCAATTTTGCTAAGAGTTTTATCAGCGGGATGAAGAAAACGATGAGCACCCAACCCGTGCAAAAGGCTACTTCCTATAAGCCGTCGCCTGACTTTACCCCCAGCGACACCTCATCCTTAAAAGAGGGCATGAAGGTAGAGCACCCCAAGTTTGGCTTTGGGACAGTCGTGAAACTGGACGAAAGTGGCGCTAACCGCAAGGCGAGGATCAATTTTAGTGATTTTGGCGAGAAGACATTATTACTTAGCTTTGCCAAGCTCAAAATACATGAGAATTAGCGGCCGAACCTTGAATACCCGTTCGGCATTATCAAACAAACCTTAAATCATCCATATTAAAATCGTACATCGAACCCATCATGATTATTGGAGAATACAATACCGGAAGGCCCAGCATTAAATTAAAAGAATATGGCCGGAATGTTCAGAAGCTGGTGGATTACATCCGCACTATTCCTGACAAAGAAAAAAGAACGGAACTGGCTTATACGCTGATTGAATTGATCAAACAGCTAACCCCTTCATTAAAAGATCAGCCTGAGAATCCCCAGCGACTTTGGGATGATCTCTATATTATCGCCGACTTTAACCTGGATGTCAATAATCCTTATCCGGTGCCCGTGCCCGAAGTGCTTTTCAAGAAACCGATGCGCGTAGCCTATCCTCAAAGCGAAGTGCGATATAAACATTATGGCAAGAACCTTGAACGGCTAGTAAAAGAAGCCATGAAACTCGAGGACCAACAGGAACGAGAGGACGCGATCATCTACCTGGGTAAGTTGATGAAGACCTTTTACGGGAATTGGAACAAGGAGACATTGGACGATTCGGTAATCATCAAAGATCTTAAGCTGCTGTCTGGTGGTAAACTGGATATGAACATCGAAAAAGTGCGCGAGGAAAATCTGTTTGAAAAACTCTATCGCGAGCGCAAGAAGCCGAGACCACAAGGCGGAGGGCCCAACAACAACAGCAATAATAACCGCAACCAAAATCAACGGCATTTCAACAAGAACAGGAACAACAACCCCCACCGCAGAAGAGATCAATGAGTTCGTTTAAGATCAAGGGTGGAAAAAAGCTGAAGGGTGAGATTATCCCACAAGGCGCCAAGAACGAAGCCCTGCAGGTACTCTGCACCACCCTGCTCACAGCCGAGCCGGTAACAATACACAATATTCCGGATATCGTCGATGTAAACAAACTCATACAATTGATTGGTGACCTGGGATGCAAAGTGGAGTCCCTGGAAAAAGGTTCTTACCGCTTCACGTCATCAAACATCAATATCCAATATCTAAAAACAGAGACTTACCGGCAGAAGGCAGCGGCACTCCGCGGATCGGTCATGCTGCTTGGACCTATTCTGGCGCGTTTTGGTGAGGCCAATATTCCTAAACCGGGGGGTGATAAAATCGGCAGGCGAAGACTGGACACGCACTTCATTGGCTTTCAAAATCTCGGCGCTAAATTTAATTTTGATCCCGGACAGAATTTATACAACATCGATGCTACCCACCTCAAGGGTTGTTATATGTTGCTGGACGAAGCTTCAGTTACCGGCACAGCCAATATCATCATGGCAGCCGTGTTGGCCAAGGGCACCACGACACTTTACAATGCAGCTTGTGAACCTTATCTGCAGCAACTCTGCTCCATGCTTAACCGGATGGGCGCAAAGATCAGTGGCATCGGATCCAATCTGCTCACCATTGACGGGGTTGAGAAATTGAATGGCACAGAGCACACCCTTTTGCCCGACATGATTGAGATTGGTAGTTTTATCGGTCTGGCTGCTATGACCCAATCTGAGATCACCATTAAAAATTGCCGGATAGACATGCTGGGCATCATTCCCGAAATTTTCAGAAGACTGGGGATCAAGCTGGAGTTTCGGGGAGACGATATTCATATTCCTGCACAGGAACATTATGAAATTGAAACGTTTATAGACGGATCCATCCTTACCGTTGCCGACTCACCCTGGCCCGGCTTCACGCCTGATTTATTGAGCATTGTGCTGGTTGTTGCAACACAAGCCAAAGGCACCGTACTCGTCCATCAAAAAATGTTTGAAAGCCGGTTGTTTTTTGTAGACAAGCTCATCGACATGGGCGCCCAGATTATTCTTTGCGATCCCCATCGCGCCACGATCATTGGGCTGGATCGCAAACAACTTTTGCGCGGAGTAAAAATGTCTTCACCCGATATCCGTGCGGGTGTCGCCCTGCTTATTGCCGCGCTTTCGGCTCAGGGCGAAAGTGAAATTTCCAACATCGAACAGATCGATCGGGGATATCAGGATATTGAAGGGAGATTGAGAAAGCTAGGGGCATCAATAGAACGGGTTAGCTAGCAAATCACTCATCGCAACACTTACAGTTCAATCTTCAGCCCCACCGGACAATGATCCGATCCATGGTACTCATTAAATATTAAGGCTTCCTTCACTTTGGGGAGTAAACGCTGGTCAACCAAAAAATGATCAATACGCCATCCGATATTTTTGTCCCGCCCAAAGGTGACATAATTCCAATACGAGAACTTTACTTCTTTGGGATGAAGGTGACGAAACGTATCGACAAAGCCACTCTCCAATAAACGCGAGAACCCATCTATTTCGCGTTGGGTGTAGCCCGCTGATTTATTGTAGTTTTCTTTGGGACGGGAAAGATCAATTTCCTGATGCGCTACATTGAAATCACCGCAAACGATCACCGGTTTCCGCTTCTTTAACCACCCCAAATAATTGCTAAATTCCGTGTCCCAGGTTTCTCTGTAATCAAGCCGCGCGAGCCCCTCTCCGGCATTGGGTGTATATACGGTAACTACAAAATAAGTCAGGTATTCTGCAGTGATCACCCTCCCCTCCTGATCGTGACCCTCCAGACCGATATCCAGGGTAACATTGATCGGCTCTTCCTTTGAAATGATGGCGGTTCCTGAATACCCTTTACGCGCTTTGGAGGAGTTGACAAACACATGATAACCCGACATCACTTCCAACGCTTCCCTGGCCTCCTCTTCACCCGCTTTCGTTTCCTGCAAGCACAACACATCGGGCTCCATGACCTTTACGCTGTGCATAAATTCCTTTTTCAGGATGGCACGGATACCGTTGACATTCCAGGAAACAAAATGCTTGTCGTGCATGAAGTAGATTTTTCTTCAATCTAAGAAATTACGCAACATGCCTCGCCATGATCGGTGTCACTTAATATTGAGCGGTCAGAATTTATACCTCACAAAAGCCTCCATCGCTTCATATTCCGCAAGACCCAGGAGATTGTAAGCCAACGCAGTAGCATGGTTCCGGTCTTCAGCACGCACCCAGAATTCGCGTTTATCATTGCCCGGGAAAAGTGCACTGTCTTTTTGTGACTGGTGTTTGAATACAGCCCTTCTCTTGCGCATCAATTCATCCGGGCTCAATGGCACGGCCATTTCGATCTGGTCAATGTCCCATTCCTGCCAGGCCCCGCGATAAAGCCATACGTAGCAGTCTTTAAGCCAGGCTTCATTCTTGATGCGATCAATAGCCTGATAAATTGCAGACAGACAGACCCGATGGGTTCCATGCGGATCAGACAAATCACCTGCAGCATAAATCTGCTGCGGTTTAATTTTTTGGAGCAAGTCAACGATAATCTGAATGTCCTCCTCGCCCAATGGTTTCTTCTTGACTTTCCCTGTTTCGTAAAAAGGCATATCCAAAAAATGAGCCTGACTATCCGGAATACCCACGCTACGGCAGCCGGCTTTGGCTTCTCCCCTTCGGATCAATCCTTTAATGGTTAGGACCTCCTGACTATCTAACTGCCCTGGTGTTTTTTCCTTGATCGACTTGGCCACCTTCTGATAGAACTTTTCGCCGTCTTCTTTGTTCAAACCAAAGTTTTCATTAAAATCTTTTACAAAATCGGCGAAGCGGATAGCGTCTTCATCAAATACAGCGATGTTGCCGGAAGTTTGATACGCGACATGCACTTCGTGACCCTGATCCACCAACCGGATAAAAGTACCGCCCATTGAAATCACATCGTCATCAGGATGAGGACTGAAAATAACGGCCCGCTTGGGGAAAGGTTTTGCGCGCTCCGGACGATTGGTGTCGTCCGCATTGGGTTTACCACCAGGCCATCCGGTAATGGTATGTTGGAGTTGATTGAAAACTTTAATGTTCACCTGATAGGCAGATCCAAACTCCGTAATAATATCCCCCATACCATGTTCCATGTAGTCCAGGTTGGTGAGCTTCAGCACGGGCTTGTTTATCTTCTGGCAAAGCCATACGACAGCACGGCGAATGAGCTTATCATCCCACTCACAACTGTCCACCAGCCAGGGGGTATTTACAGCAGTAAGTTTAGACGCTGCTGCTTCATCTAAAACCACCAGGGCATTGGTATGCTTTTGTAAGAATGTGGAAGGGATCTGATCGGTGACAGGACCTTCCACCGCTTTCTTGATGATGGGTCCCTTGCCTTCGCCCCAGGCCATCATGATCGTGCGCTTGGATTTCAGGATAGTCCCCACGCCCATCGTGATCGCTTTCTTTGGAACATTTTCTTCACTAAAAAAATCACTGGCTGCATCGATCCGGGTAACCTGATCAAGGGTGATCATACGTGTCTGCGAGCGTTCGGATGAGCCCGGTTCATTAAAACCAATGTGACCAGTGCGTCCAATTCCGAGTATTTGCAAATCAATTCCACCCAGTGCTTCAATTTTCAGATCATAGGCTTTACAGAAATCACCCACTTTTTCCTTGGGGAGCGTGCCGTCTGGAATATTGATATTTTCTTTTGGAATATCAATGTAATTGAAAAGATGCTCATTCATGAACCGGACATAGCTTTGAAGCGAATCCGGTTGTATCGGATAGTATTCATCCAGGTTGAAGGTGATCAAATTCTTAAAGCTGAGACCAGCCTGATGCATTTTTACCAACTCGGCGTACACCCGCGTGGGTGTTGAGCCAGTGGCTAAACCCAAAACACAATGCTTGCCCTCCTTCTGGCGTGACTTGATGAGATCGGCAACTTCATTGGCTACAAACACGGAAGCCTCATCGGAGCTACTGAAAATTTTGACGGGGATTTTCTCAATTTCTTTCTGTTCGAGCATGTCAAATGGTATTTAGCCTAAAATTATAGAATCAGAGAGGTATAATCATTACTTTTTATAAATATTATCACTTAAATTTTATCTTGTGTGCGCACACATGGGCTCAATTGCCGTCGTTTACTGTGTTCCGTCTGAAAGTCATTTTTCAAAAATCGAAACTTGCCCATCGGGCAGGAACCAGTAATTTTAGCAATTATGAAGAGTTTTCGAACGGAATTACAAATGAAGTCATCCTCCATTAAAATCCGTCATAACACGCCCGTTATGACTGTCGGTTCCTGCTTTGCAGATTCGATCGGAAAACGGTTTAGCCACAACAAATTTATCATTTCAGCCAATCCCTTTGGTACTTTGTTTAATCCGGTCTCTATTCACAATGTGTTACGGTATGTGCTGCACAATGAACTTCCGCAACCTTCAACGTATTTAGAAAATCAAGGTATCTGGAGTAATTATGAATTTCACTCTTCGCTTTCGGAGGAGAACAAAAGCGTGCTGGAAAAGAAAATCACCAATATCATTGGAACGACCCATCACTTTCTAAAGGAGACCGACACGCTGATCATCACCTATGGTACCGCAAAGGTTTATACCCTAACCAATACCGGAGAAGCCGTGGCAAACTGTCACAAAATGCCGGCCGGGAATTTCACATCTTGCATTCTGTCGCCCGAACAGATTGCCGAATCCTTTAACATTCTTTTTGAAGAATTACGGAGATGGAAACCAGGATTAAGAATCATTCTCACAATCAGTCCGGTCCGGCATATTAAAGATACACTTGAAATGAACAGCCTTAGTAAGTCAGCCTTGCGGTGGGCTTGCCATGCAATCACAGAACATTGCCCTGGTGTTGAATACTTTCCTGCTTATGAAATGATGATGGATGATCTGCGCGACTACCGGTTTTATGATGAAGATATGATTCATCCCTCCACTGTGGCAATTGATTATATCTGGGGAAAGTTTTCAGACACCTATTTCGATTTGCCAACAAAATCGCTGATGAAGCAGTGGCAGGAAGTCCTGACGGCACTACAACATCGGCCATTTCATCCCAAAAGCATGGTTCATAAAACATTTCTCAATGAAACACTTCGTAAACTCGAAGAACTAAAACCGCTAATTCCTGTTGAGGAAGAGATAGCCCACATCCAATCGCAATTACACAAGACTGCATGACGAACGAATCACCTTACTCCCTTCCCAATCGAAAAGGAGAAGGAATAAAAAGGAAAGCCAACCAGCTCATTCATTCCACGAGCCCATATCTTTTGCAACATGCCCATAACCCGGTAGAATGGTTTGAATGGGGGAGCGAGGCCTTATCCAAAGCCTCGAAGGAAGACAAACCTATTTTAGTCAGCATTGGCTACTCTTCATGTCACTGGTGTCATGTAATGGAACGTGAATCATTTGAAGCAGTGGATATCGCTCAGATCATGAACGAACATTTTGTTTGTATCAAAGTCGATCGTGAAGAGCGGCCCGATATTGATCATCTCTATATGGAAGCCGTACAGGCCATGGGCGTAAACGGCGGCTGGCCGTTAAATGTTTTTCTTACGCCAGACCAAAGACCATTTTATGGCGGCACCTATTTCCCGCCCCAGAATTGGGTGCAACTGCTTTTACAGATTCACAAAACTTTCCAACAAAAACGCACGGAAATTGATGCCTCGGCAAAAGACCTGAGTCAACACCTGAACATCAGTGATCTTCAACGCTTCAGCAAAAGCCAGGAAGGATTTGAATTTGGCGTAAAGGATCTCGATAAAATGTTTCACATCCTGGAGACCCGGTTTGACAAACAATGGGGCGGGTTGGAAAAAGCGCCCAAGTTTGTCATGCCGACGATATGGATGTTCTTGCTGCGCTACCATTTTATGACAAAAAAACCAGACGCGTTAGACATGGTTACGCTAACACTGACCCGCATGAGTCAGGGGGGGCTTTACGATCAACTGGGTGGTGGCTTTGCGCGCTATTCGGTCGATGGTGAATGGTTTGCCCCTCACTTTGAAAAAATGCTGTATGATAACGCCCAATTGCTGAGCCTGTATTCCGAAGCCTATTCCATTACGAAAAATCCCGTCTTCAAAAATGTGGTGTGTGAAACAGTAAATTGGCTTGAAAGAGAAATGAGGCATCCGGAGGGTGGATTTTATTCTGCGCTCGATGCCGACAGTGAGGGGGAAGAAGGGAAGTTTTACACCTGGACTTATGATGAAGTGAAAAATGCACTTGGGGAACAAACCGAAAAGTTCGTCCGATATTTCCAGGTAACACAGGAAGGAAACTGGGAACAGGGGCGAAACATTCTAATCCGACCTCATGATGACCAACCAGAAATTGACTTAAGTCATGAAAAGGTAAAACTACTGTCCGCGAGGAGCAATAGGATCAGGCCGTCACTGGACGATAAAATTTTGGCTGGCTGGAACGCCATGGCCATCAAAGGGCTGACCGATGCCTACCATGTTTTTGGAGAGGGGAAATTTCTTGCTTTAGCAAAATCAGGCATCGCGTTTATGGAAGCAAATCTGATTCACGAAGACAAGGTATACCGGTCTTTTAGAAATAGCCGGTCGCCCACCGAAGGATTTCTGGAGGATTACGCTTTTCTCATCCATGCCTATGCAGCATTGTATCAAAGCACTTTTGAAGAAACCTATCTTCAAAAAGCATCACACTGGTGTGAATACACACTGAACAATTTCTTTGATGAAAAAGAAGGGTTTTTTCATTTTTCCGGAAAGCAGGCAGAGCGACTAATCGCAGAAAAAAAGGAAATATTTGACAACGTCATTCCATCTTCCAATTCGGTCATGGCCCGCAATCTTTACAATCTGGGTGTCATTTTGGATAAAGAAGACTGGAGGAGAAAAGCGATTGACATGGCTGCTCAACTTCATTCGGTCATCCAATCAGAACCCGGCTATTTATCGCATTGGGGAATTTTGTTGTCTGAAATGATTCACGGAATGGCAGAAATAGTGATCGTCGGGCCACAGGCCAGGGAGAAACGAGCCGAACTGGCCGGACACCATCTACCTTTTGCGCTGTTCATAGGTACCGCTTCAACAAGTAAACTGCCGCTTTTCCAAGGAAGGGATTCCAACGATGACAAAACCAGGATTTATGTTTGTGTCAACAAGACTTGCAAGCTTCCGGTAGAAACGATTCAAGAAGCGCTCAACCAATTGATTTAGTTCGCTCATTCGGTAAGGTGATCCGTGAAATCAAATTAAACCGTACAATAAATCACGACTTATAAAAAATACTTACCCCAGTTCATATTTATTTGATTTTTTGAACTTCCTCAGATCAGGTCCTGTTCTAAATACTGTTACTTTGCATAAATGGCCACACCAGAACTCAATTTTGACAATGCATCGACCCTCTTCGTTGAGGTGGTTCTTCCGGTGCCCATTGCAAAATTATTTACTTACCGGATTCCCGCCATACTGAATGAAAACATAAAAACCGGCCAGCGTGTCATCGTCCAGTTTGGTCACAAGAAAATTCTCACGGGTGTTATCGCCCACATTCACAATCAGCCGCCAAAAGATTACGAGGCTAAATACATCCTTGAACTATTGGATGAAAATGAAGTCATTTACCCACAGCAATTCAAACTCTATCAATGGATTGCAGACTATTATATGTGCACCCTGGGTGAAGTTTTTAACGCAGCCTTGCCTGCGGGATTAAAACTTTCCAGTGAGTCGATGGTGCAATTGAACCCTTCATTTGATCCGAATGATCCGGATAATTTTGATTTTTCTGAAAAAGAACAGGTCCTGATTAAACGGCTACAATCGGACACACTCAGTTACACAGACATCACCAGGTTGCTAGGCGCTAAAAACATTTACAGCCTTCTCAAATCCCTCACTTCAAAGGGCGCCATTATTCTCTTTGAACAGGTAAAAGAAAAATTCAAACCTAAAACCGAAAAGCATATCCGGCTTACTGCGCCATATGCCCAAAAAAAGAAACTTGAATCGCTTTTCGAAGAACTCGCTACCAAACCAAAACAAGAAGCAGCACTGCTGAAGTACCTGCAAGAAGTTCCCGTATTCTCCCATCCTGATCTCAATGCTAAAGGAATAATCAAATCCTCCCTCATCAAAGAGGATATCTCGGAATCGTCGCTTGCTACCCTGATCAAGCATAAAGTTTTCGAAGAGTTTGAAGTGATTGTTCCACGGTTCGGCTTTGCCGATCCTGAACACGATCATCCACTGCTCCTAAGCAAAAAACAGGAACAGGCGCGCAATGAGATTCTCACCTGTTTTGAAAAACAAGGCGTTGCATTGTTGCACGGCGTGACCGGAAGCGGAAAAACAGAAATCTACATTGACCTGATTCGAAAAGCATTGGCGGGTGGCTCTCAAGTGCTGTACCTTCTTCCCGAAATTGCCCTCACAACGCAAATCGTACAGCGGCTGAAGAAAATATTCGGGGCCTCCATGGGCGTTTATCATTCTAAGTTCTCTGACAATGAACGAGTAGAAGTATGGAACGGCATACTCAACGGAAAATTCAAATTCGTTGTCGGTGTTCGGTCCGCTATTTTTTTGCCATTTGACAATCTGGGATTAATCATTGTGGATGAAGAACATGATTCTTCTTACAAACAACACGACCCTGCCCCACGATACCATGCGCGCGACGTGGCCATGGTGATGGCAAAACAGCACCACGCCAAGGTCTTACTCGGCAGCGCGACGCCATCGTTGGAGTCATACTATCAAACCACCCAACAGCATTACGGGTTGGTAACATTGAGCGAACGATTTGGGGAAGCCCAACTTCCGGAAATCCAGTTTGCCGATACATTGAAGGAAAAGCAACGAAAGACAAACAAAGGCGAATTCACTTCATTTCTACTGAATGCCATCAAAGATACCATTGCACAAAAAGAGCAGGTCATCCTTTTTCAAAATCGGAGGGGTTATTCGCCGATGATCCAATGCCAGGATTGCAGCTGGATTCCCAAATGCATCAATTGTGCCGTGAGTCTTACCTACCATCAGTACCGCCATGCGATGATTTGTCATTATTGTGGATATCGCGAAGAACTCCCGAAACAATGTCCAACCTGTTCATCAAAGAGAATTGAGACGAGAGGCTATGGGACAGAAAAACTGGAGGAGGAATTGAACCTTCATTTCCCCGGAGCGGTCGTTCAACGTATGGACCTCGACACCACGCGCTCCAAATCGGGTTATGAAACAATTATAGAAGGTTTCGAAAGTGGAAAAACCAACATCCTGGTGGGCACGCAAATGGTGACCAAGGGCCTTGATTTTGATAAGGTCAGCCTCGTTGGCGTATTTGACGCTGATCGCATGATGCACTTCCCTGATTTTCGCTCGTATGAAAGGGCATTCCAGTTGATCCTGCAAGTCAGCGGCCGATCGGGTCGTAGAGCCAAAAAGGGAAAGGTGATCATTCAGACTGCGAATCCGGAACATCCCTTGTTTTCTTTTGTTATCCTGCACGACGTTCGCGGGTTTATCGACGAACAATTACGCGATCGTAAACTTCACTTCTACCCTCCATTTTCCAGGTTGATTGAAGTGACCTTTAAACACACAGACCGCAAGGTGTGTCACGACAGTGCAACACAGTTTACACAAAATGCAAAATCGAAATTGAAAGGCATTAAAGTGATGGGTCCGGCCGAACCGATGATTTCCAAAATCAGAAATGAATATCGTATGACCCTTCTCCTTAAAATTGGACGGGATCAGGGGAAACTCGGTGAAATCAAAGCAACCGTTCTGGAAATCAGCGACCAACTTAATCAGGTAAAAGAATTCAGAAGCACGAGGATTGTTGTCGACGTTGATCCAGTTTAGAAAACGACAATTCGGAAATTTCTTAATTCAGCAATTCCATCAATGAAATCCTTTTTTATCGGCGTGAATCAATGGTCAGCTACTTCAATAAATTGTTCGCTTCTAACCGGTGCTCCTTCGTCCGTTATTCCTTCGATCACTACGCGATATCGCCCAGGTAAGTCAGCTGCAAAAAAAGAGACGATTGCCTCCCCGGTTGTTGCATCGGTGCGCAGTTCAGGATTCCAATAAATGGTAGACCGAAAATCGGGCCGGGACAAGTCCGTTGTGATATCCCCATAATCGGGGCTTATGAATTCCTTGGGTCTGTTGAATCCTGGGATTTTCACGGCTGAAAATCCTTTTCTATCTTCTGTGCCCGGTTTGGTATAAATGGCAATCAATCCGGCGCCGCCTTCCATCACAATCCTGCTGTTATTAAGTTGCGTAATCACTTCCACATGATCAACATTTGCAGGATTGATGATTTCCAATGCACTTACCGCGCCGGTTCCTCCCTGATATACTAAACCACCACCCCTAAAAACATCATTAACATAAACGAGCGGTTCTGCTGCTGGTTTCTTAATGCCTCCCATGGCTACATTGTGCCCCATTGTTAATTGACGAGGCGGAATATCGGAGGTGTAATTAATTTTCAAACCGGGTATGGTTGTCAATAGTGCACTGAGCATATCCGCCCCTACCAGTTTATCTCCTTTGACAATCCGCGTCGGTGGGCCGTATCGTTGGTCCACAAAATCGCTGCCCTGAATTCTTTTTGCCGTGACACTCACTTCTTCCAACACCTTCACATCATTCGGGCTATTGTAGCCCGAAACTATTGGATGTGACTTTTCCCGCGCTATTACCTTCAGGTGATGACCCCCTTCTTTGAAATCCATCGGTGGTATTTCACGCTTTAGCACCTCCACCTTCCCATAGGGTTTACCTTTCGCATTTTTACATTGAAAAGAAAATTCCAGGGAGTCGTAAAATTGAAAGCCGGTTTCCCAAAAAATACCCTGGGTATTGGTCTCTCTCATGATCACATTTTCAAAATTCCCCTGCACAATCGTTAAGTTGGTCTTCTCCGGTTTTCCCTTATGATTCAAAAATTTTCCAGAAAAACCAATACCTGATTCGAGGGGGAAATTGATTGTCGTGGTCCGACCCGTTTTCTGTCCATGGGTAAATACAAAGTCCTGTTCCATTGATCCCACCGGACCCACCAAACAAATCAAAAAAATAAAACCTGATGATTAACTTAATATTTCCCAATCATCATTAAGGATGGGAATCGCATGGTGGGCAGTCAGGTCAAATTGGCACGGCACCACGGAAATGTAATTGTTGGCAATGGCCCATTCATCGTTGTCCTCGCCCTTATCAAAATTAACAAAGTTGCCAGTCATCCAGAAATATCTCTTTTTGTTGGGATCGAAGCGCTGATCAAATTCTTCAACCCATTTCGCATTGGCCTGACGACAAATACGAATTCCTTTCATCGGTTCGTTTTGTTTGCGGGGAAAATTTACATTCAAAGCCACACCCTTTGGCAATCCTTTTTTTAACACTTGTTCTGTTATCTTCTTAACGTAGTCCAACACGTGCGAAAAATCAGGATCCGAGCTGTAATCACAAAGTGAAAAGCCGATCGCAGGAGTTCCTTCAATAGCCCCTTCAATGGCAGCTGACATGGTGCCCGAATACAGCACACTGATAGAGGTATTGCTTCCATGGTTAATGCCACTAACAATCACATCGGGTTCACGATCATCCTTGAGTACAAAATGGCGAGCCATCTTTACACAATCTGCAGGCGTACCCGAACACTCAAAAGACCTTACGCCTTTGAATATGGAGGTCTCATCGAGGCGAAGGGTTTCTCCTACCGTAATGGCATGACCCTTTCCCGACTGCGGACTGTTCGGTGCCACTACCAGCACATCTCCCAACTGGCTCATTACCTCTACTAAATTCCTTATACCTCCGGAAGTGATGCCATCGTCGTTGGAAACCAGAATCAAGGGTCGCATATTAAAAATTCAAAAATTTAAGATTCAAAATTGAGGTCGACCAGGCGAAAGCCAGATCGCATCATTTAAAAAGTGAATTGTAAAACTCGACAATCCGCGCAACATCATATTTTCTGTCAAAGTTAAGCTTGTGTTCCTTGATGTACCGCTCTACCGCTTCTCCTTTATTCCCCATCAATTCAATCATGTCCTTTTTCCTGCCACTAAACGGTAGAATCGATCCATCTTCCTTCAGCAGGAAGTATTTATTTACTAAAACCGTGCGGATTTGGGTACCATAGCCGTAATAAGAAGAATAGGTTCTTGTTTCCAGTGCCTCTCTTGCCAAGAGGGTCATTTTCCCTTCCTCCATGAGCTCAAATAAAACAGGCGCCTTGTATTGACCCGTGAGGGCGTAAGGCACCGTATAAAATTGCCGGTATCGCTTAACGGTTGCGTCAAAGATTTCGAAAGTCACAATTTTGCGCGCCGTAAATGTTTCCAATCTATTATTGGCCTGGAACTGCACAAGATCGTTTTGCGTGCTGTATTTCACCAAACCCTTAAGCGTATCTCCCGAATCCAAAATGACTTTTCCCTCATGCCAAAATTCAAAAGCAAATTTTTGGGATTGGCCCGATGCTGAAATAAAGATAAAACAGAAAAAAAGAAGACGATAATTCATCAATTCTTTAAAATGGAGTGGCCCAACTTGTCACGCTTGGTTTGCAGGTATTTTTCATTGTGGGGATTAGGTTTGATTTCAATCGGCACATTCTCCACAATTTCCAGACCATAGCCCATCAGGCCCACACGCTTCCTGGGATTGTTCGTTATCAGTCTCAGTTTGGCTACACCCAGATCATGCAGGATTTGTGCACCAATGCCATAGTCCCTGCTATCCATGTCAAATCCCAACTGTATGTTTGCCTCAACGGTATCCATACCTTCTTCCTGGAGTTTGTAAGCTCTCAGTTTATTGAGCAACCCAATACCTCTTCCTTCCTGCTTCATGTACAACACAATGCCTTTACCTTCCTGCTCTACGATGGTCATTGCGTTGTGCAACTGAGACCCGCAATCGCAACGGCAGGACCCAAAGATATCCCCCGTGACACAAGACGAATGAACGCGAACAAGAATCGGCTCGTCTTTGCCCCAGGTGCCCTTGATCAAGGCGAGATGAACTTCCCCTGAATCAATTTGCTCATACGCCGCCAATCGAAAGTCACCGTAGGCCGTCGGCATATTCACTTCTACTTGTTTCCTGATCTGCGATTCCGTTCTCATCCTGTAAGTGATCAGGTCTTTAATGGTGACGAGTTTCAACCCAAAGCGATCTGCCACTTTACGCAAGTCAGGCAGGCGCGCCATAGAGCCATCTTCATTCATGATTTCTACCAAAACTCCCGCGGGACGAAAACCAGCAAGGCGCGCAAAGTCAATGGCCGCTTCGGTGTGACCGGCGCGGCGTAATACACCTTCTTTTTTTGCTTTGAGTGGAAAAATGTGTCCGGGTTTACCCAGTTCTTCCGATTTTATTTCAGGGTCGGTCAATGCTTTGATGGTCTTAGACCGATCGTGCGCAGAAATACCAGTCGTACAACCGTGGCCTATTAAATCAACCGACACGGTAAACGGTGTTTCATAGACTGCCGTGTTGGTAGGCACCATCAGATCGAGTCCGAGTTCTTCACATCGGTCTTCGATGAGCGGGGCGCAAATCAGTCCACGTCCATGTGTTGCCATAAAGTTCACGATTTCCGGGGTCACGCTTTCAGCGGCGCAAATGAAATCCCCTTCATTCTCGCGGTCTTCATCGTCCACCACGATTACCACTTTGCCATTCCTGATCTGTGCGATGGCCTCTTCGATACTATCAAGTTTTATTTTCTCCATCATGAAATCAGTATTTTCCACTTACAATTCCCAGCTGCTCAGCCAATTCAACGTCTATTCTCTTTAATTCGGTTTGCCGTTCCATGAGCTCATCCTCTTCAGCGGCATTGGCAACCGATTTTATTTTCTCCTTGTTGTCCTCAATCCATTTCTGAACTACCCGGTATTTTAGATGGAGAACATTGGCCAACGCTTTTTTGTCCAAATCATCCCCATCTTTTGGAAAAGTAATATGAAATTTCTCACTCCAATGCCGGCTGGTGTCATAGCGCTGGGTAACCAGATCGGTAACCAGTCGCTTGACTGTCTCACTCCCACGCTGGAGGAAAAAATCACTGGTGATGGGTTCTCCTTTCGCCATCCCTGCCTTAAAAGCATCGTAAATCTCCTTCAAAACAGGATTGCTAAATTCAACGTCTTCCAATTCATGGATAAGAAACCCGCCCAGTTTTTGATTCTCCAGATTCTTGTCGGCATAATTAAGGAGGAGTCGTATGGTTTCTCGTTCCTGATAATAGACCACACTTTGGGGATCGACTTTGACTTGTGCCGAAATTTCATCGATGGCTTGGGGTGGGATTGGAATAGGTTCGTGATCACGGTGGCTATCCTTTTCTCGCTTTCTTCGCTCATCAATTAAAATCTTGTTGAGTTCGCTTAGCAAAACGGCCTCGGATATTTTTAAGAGGTTACTCGTTTCCTGAATGTAAACCGACCGCTTCACCGGATCGGGGATCAACGCGATGCTCTTCACAATTTCTTTTATGGATTCCGCTTTGCGAATCGGATCTCCCGCGGCCTCCGACGCATACAGGTCCGCCTTGAACGAAATGAAATCAGTTGATTTTTCTTTTAAGAACTTTTGAAAAGCCGTCGTCCCCACTTTCCTGGAATAACTGTCAGGGTCCTCTCCATCCGGAAAAAGCGCTACGCGCACGTTAAGTCCTCCTTTCAAAATCAGGTCTATGCCGCGCAGTGCCGCTTTGATCCCGGCCGTGTCGCCGTCAAAAAGAACGGTCACATTCTCTGTGAATCGCCGAATTAGTTTGATCTGGTCCTCGGTGAGTGCCGTACCCGAAGAAGCGACCACATTTTCAACGTCCGACTGGTGTAACGAGATTACATCGGTGTATCCCTCTACAAGAAAACAGTTGTCCTCCTGGCGAATAGCATTCTTGGCCTGGAATAATCCATAGAGAACGCCCCCTTTGTGATAGATTTCGGTCTCGGGTGAGTTGACATATTTGGGCTGATTTTTATCCTTGCCCAGCATCCGCGCACCGAATGCAATGACTTTGCCCGATATATTGTGCACCGGAAAAATTACCCTTCCGCGAAAGCGATCATATGACGATCCATCTTCCTTCTTAACGACCAGTCCGGTCTTTTCCAGCAATTCTTTATTGTACCCGGCCTTGATCGCTTCCTCACTGAATTTTTCCCACGCGTCAAGGGCATAGCCCAATTCAAATTTTTCAATGGTCCGGTCATTAAATCCCCGTTCGCGGAAATAACTCAATCCAATTCCCCTGCCTTCATCATCGCTGACCAAAAGGTTTTTATAGTAGTTTTTAGCGAAATTCATGAGGATGTAAAGTCCTTCGCGTTCACTTTGGGCCGCCTGGAACTCATCCGAAACCTGATTTTCTTTAATCTCTACACCATACTTTTTAGCGAGATAGCGGATGGCTTCCACGTAACTCATCCCTTCATGCTCAATCAGAAAAGTAAAAGCATCTCCACCCTTTCCGCTGCTAAAATCCTTGAAAATGCCCTTTGCCGGAACGACAAAAAAGGAAGGTGACTTTTCATTGGTAAACGGACTCAGCGCTTTGTAATTCTGCCCTGATTTCTTAAGTGAAATAAAATCACTGATCACATCAATGATATCGACCCTGCTTTTGACTTCTTCTATGGTATCGCGTGAAATCACATTCAAAATTTGAACCTCAAATGTACCTTTTTGCAAGGTCAAATTTGTAGTGATCTGGATTTTTTGCGTCGACAGCCGGACGGAGATACTGATTTTTTATCAAGGAGGGTGCGGCAGGTATGAAATTCGAAAAAAAAGCAGCCCTAACCCCTTTGACTAGTGACTAAGGCCTAAATTGCATGACTTTATAATACTATGACATTTTCAGAACCGGAAATACTAAAGGCCCTTTCCACGGTAGAAGACCCCGATCTCAAGCGCGACCTTGTCAGCCTGAACATGATCACCAGCCTCAAAGTCACAACAGAAAAAGTGAGTTTTACAGTTGTACTTACCACGCCGGCCTGCCCTTTGAAAGAGAAAATCCGTCGCGATTGCCTGGATGCTGTAGAAGCGGTTGTGGGGAGTTCGGTCGCTATTGACATTACCATGACTTCCAACGTCACCTCCACGCGCAACAATACCCCCCTTCTTCCGGCCGTAAAAAATATTATCGCCATTGCTTCGGGAAAAGGGGGTGTTGGCAAATCAACGGTTACCACCAACCTGGCCGTTGCCCTTGCACAACGTGGAGCTAAAGTCGGCTTGATCGACGCCGACATTTATGGACCTTCCATTCCCTTGATGTTTCATTGTGAACATGAGCAACCTGAAGTGAAGGTAATCAATGGGAAGAATGTAATTATCCCGTTGGAGCAATACGGTGTAAAACTACTATCGATTGGTTTTTTGACACCGGCAGACAGCGCCGTGGTATGGCGGGGACCCATGGCCAGTGCCGCCCTCAAGCAATTTATTGGTGACGCCGATTGGGGAGAGCTGGACTATTTATTTATCGATCTTCCGCCGGGCACGAGCGACATTCATCTCACGTTAGTGCAAACCGTACCCGTCACGGGTGCCGTCATTGTGACGACGCCTCAAAAGGTGGCCATTGCCGATGCCAGCAAAGGACTTGCTATGTTTAAGCAACCGCAGATCAACGTTCCCGTACTGGGCATCATCGAAAATATGGCGTATTTTACTCCTGAAGAATTGCCCACCCATCAATATTTTATCTTTGGAAAAGACGGCGGCAAGAACTTATCAGAAAAGTATGGCGTTCCTTTGCTGGGGCAAATTCCGATTGTACAAAGCATTCGCGAAAGTGGAGACAGCGGATTGCCAGCCGTGATGAAGGATGGGCCAGTTGCTAATGCTTTCAAGGAGCTAGCCGAATCGCTCGCACGCCAGATTGCGATAAGAAATGCTAACTTTACTGAAACCCTGAAAGTAGCGCTAAAAGTTTAGACATGAACGGTATAAAAGTCAAGAAAGAAGACCTCACAGAGCGCATTGAAGCAGCGCTGGATATGATTAGACCCTATCTGGAGACTGACGGTGGTAACGTTCGCATTTTAGAAATCACAAAAGATGCCGTACTGCGGCTTGAGTTTGTTGGAAATTGTGGTACCTGCCCCATGTCCACGATGACGTTCAAAGCCGGTGTGGAAGAAGCCGTCAAAAGGACTGTTCCGGAGATTCAATCCATTGAGGTTGTAAACCTCATGCCTGTATAAGGGTTACTTCAATTATTTCCGCGCGATTAAATCATAGTTTTAGCTGTTAAGCGTTAGATGTGAATCGTATTGAACCCTGAAATGGCAGAATACGACTACCTTCGCATTATATGATTTTTTCAAAATGCCACTTCCTGCCATTGTTTGCGGTTCTTCTTGGAAGTGCCTTTCCGTCACTCGGACAGGAAAAGTGCGGGACCGTGGAATATGAAAAAATAAGAAGGCAGCACAACCCCAACCTGGAAAACAGTGAGCAATTTGAAAAATGGATGCTGACCAAGGTCTCGCAAATCAAGTTAAAAAACTTCAGTACCAATCGTCTCCAGACTACCACCTACACCATACCCGTCGTAGTTCATATAATCAACAATGGTGAGCCGCTGGGTAGCGGTATCAATATCCCGGATTCAAGAATCTTTTCCCAAATCGATATTATCAATAAAGATTTTCCAAGGCTGAATGCTGATACAACCCTGACTCCTGCAGAATTCAAGCCTGCGGCGGGAAGTATTAATCTCCACTTTGTGCTGGCCAAGCAAGACCCGGAAGGCCTGCCAACCAACGGAATCGTGAGGGTTAAGGGTTCAAAAACGGGATGGCTCCTTTCTGATAACACGCAGCTAAAGGCACAAAGTTATTGGCCCGCTGAAAACTACCTGAATCTCTGGGTTGTTAATTTTATTGACCCTTCCGGAATTATTGGTTACGCACAACTTCCAATATCAAGCCTAGCCGGACTGGAAAATCCTTCTTATGATAGTTTAACCGATGGCGTGGTCATTGATTATAAGGCATTTGGCTTAATCGACCCGAGTTTTTACCCTGGTTACGGTGCATTCGCTTATGGGCGAACCGCAACCCATGAGATTGGTCACATTTTTGGATTGCGTCATATATGGGGCGATGACAATGGCGCTTGCACGGGCTCCGATTATTGTGACGACACGCCTAACCAGGCGGATAGTTATAACGGAAAATGTCCTTCAACTCAGCAAATAAGTTGTACAACCAGCAACATGTTTGAGAATTACATGGACTACACTGACGACGCCTGCATGAACCTCTTTTCCAAGGATCAGGTTGCCAGAATGGTTGTCGTATTGGGCAATAGTCCTAGAAGAACAAGCCTGCTTACTTCCCTTGGCGCAACGGACCCGACCCAGGTTGCCAATGATCTCGGGATAAAACGCATCGCTTCTCCTGCTCCCGCTTCCTGTGCTTCTGTAACACCCTCGATTATTATTAGAAATTATGGTTCTAACAATATTTCTTCAGGACAGATTCAACTCACGGTCAATGGGGTTCCCGTAGATACCGTCACCGTAACATTCCCAACCGCTATTTCTTATTTAGACAGCAGCACCGTTGTCTTTTCATCTGTTACACTGGCCGCTGCCAGCACCAATGCTTTTTCTTTTCATATCCTACAAACAAACGGCGGAGCTGATGGAAAGGCATCCAACAATTCCAAAAGCCAAACAATAACGGTGCCCGTTCTGGGAAGTTTGCCGCTGTTTGAGACATTTGATTCAACCCCGGCAAATTGGTCGATCATTAATCCGGATCGATCCACTACGTGGGCAAATATTTCTGCACCCAATGGCACTGTTGGAAATAGAGCCATGTACATGGATTATTACAATTATGAAAGTCAGGGCGAAATCGACGAACTGATCAGTCCATCGTTTGATTTTTCAGCAGATACCGTTGCGGTGCTAAAGTTTGACTGGTCTTACGCGGTTCTTTCCAGCGGATACAATGATCGATTAAGGGTCCTTGTTTCTACCGGCTGTAATTACTCCAATGCTGTTGAAATTTTTAATAAGTCTGGTGCGTCTCTGGCCACAGCGCCCAACACTTCAAGTGCATTTACGCCGAACAGTGCTTCACAATGGAATACCGCAACGATTCCATTGACTCAATTTTTAAAACAGTCCAATGTCCGGATCTCATTTGTTGGCACCAACGATTTCGGAAATAATCTATATCTGGATAATGTGAGAATCATTACGGGAAGCTATTCGGATCTTGCATTGATTGGCATCAGAACTCCCTCACCGGTGACTTGTGTGAGTAATCCTGCGCCAGTCATCACGGTACGAAATGATGGAACTACCGTGATTACATCTTTCTCTGCACAGACGACCATCGGCGCTGGCTCAACTTCAACTCAGACGATATCAGGCCTTCATCTGAATAGCGGAGACCAGCAGGATTTTACACTCAATCCCTGGTCCTTACAGGATGGCAGCAACGATGTTACGGTCACGATTCAAATTCCAAATGATGCACTTCCAGCAGACAATACGTTGAATTTAAAGGAGGTGCTCAACACAGCCCAGGATGTGATCCCCATCCGTGAAAATTTTGATTCCAATTACCCCGACTGGACCAATATCACCGAAGATCAAATGAAATGGGTGGCTACCAGCATAAATAATAATACCTCTCTGGAATACAATGCCTTTGCCAATTTAAACATCGCCAGTAAGGCCTGGCTCGTCAGTCCTGTTCTTGATTTTTCAAAGGCGCGAAAGGCAAGCCTATTCTTTGATTTGAGTTATGCAAAATCATCCAATGGTATTGAACGATTGCAGGTATTATCCTCCTATGATTGCGGCCAGACCTTTACGTATATCCCTTATGATTCGACAGGGGATCAATTTTATACTGCATCTTCCAGTTCGTCCTGGACGCCACAACTCAATACCGATTGGAAAAGAACATTTGCGAATCTGGATTCCCTTGTTGGCAAAAAGCAAGTAAGAATAGCATTTGTGGTAACAAATGGTCACGGTAATAATTTGTTTCTGGATAATATTGAAATTTTCACCGACGACAATAGGTACCCGGCAACGATTAGCTCCGAGCACCTTGTTTATTATAACAGCGACCGGTCCGACCCAAGAATCACCTTTAATCTACAGGAAAAAGAAACGATCCGGTTACAGATTTACAATACACTCGGGCAACTGATCACCGATGATGAGCTCCCTGATATTCTCAACCAGACCTATCACTTTGATCTAGCTGGAAACCCGGGTATTTACGTCGTGAAAATTCAGATCGGTAATCAATTTAGTACAACAAAAATTTTTATACCCAATTAATTTCAAATTTTTTGATGGTTTGGGATTATGGAAATCAACCAAATCCTGATCATCTTTGGGGTTGATTTATACGCATGACGAAAACCAAAGTTGCCATTCTGTACGGTGGGCGTTCTGTAGAACATGGCGTATCCATTAACTCCGCGCGGAATATTTATGAGTTTCTGGACAAAGAGAAATTTGAGCCAATACCCATCGGCATTGCCCAAAGCGGAAAATGGTTTCTCACTTCCACAATTGATAAAGAGATCGAACAGGGAAAGCCATTGCGTCTTCAATTGGATCCGGGGAGACCGTCGTTTATGACGGAAGATCGAACAGCCTATTTTGCGGATATCGTCTTCCCTGTTCTACACGGTACGGACGGCGAAGACGGCAGTATTCAGGGGCTGCTCAAAGCGCTGGAACTTCCCATGGTGGGCACGGGTGTTCTGGGTTCTGCGATGTCGATGAATAAATTGGTGGCAAAGCGAATCCTTAGAGAAGCCGGGTTGCCCGTAGCCAATTTTATGTTCCGCTCGTTTGGCGACAATGCATTTACTTTTGAAGCAGTTAAAGATAATTTAGGTTTGCCTTTTATGGTCAAATCCGCCAGTCTCGGCTCATCGGTTGGTGTTTCCAAAGTAAAAGCCAAATCCGATTTTAGTCTAGCCGTCACGGAAGCATTTCGCTATGATGATGTTGTTTTGTTCGAAGAATTTATTGAAGGTCGCGAACTGGAGTGCGCCGTACTGGGCAATGATCCCCCCCAGGCTTCCTTACCGGGCGAAATCATCATCAGCAAAGCGTATGATTTTTATACCTTCGACGCAAAATACGTTGATGGCGAAGCAGTGCGAATCGAGGTACCCGCTCAACTGGACAAAATGGTAGCTGAAAACATCAGGGATCTTTCGGTTAAAGCTTACCAAAGTCTGTATTGTGAAGACTTTGCCCGCGTGGATTTGTTTTTGACAGCCGATCATAAAGTATACATCAACGAAATCAATACGATTCCGGGTTTTACCAACTCCAGCATGTTTCCGATGATGTGGAAAGAGCGCGGAATCGGATTCTCACTCTTGATTACAAAATTATTGGAATTGGCTCAGGAGCGGTTTAGCAAATCCAAACGTAAAGAACGCGACTATACCTCTAAGTTAAAGTTCTAGAATGATGTACCCAAGAGATTTTGCAGACCCACTTCAATCTTGAATTTCGAATCTGAAATACTGAATTGACAAATATGAAAATAAAGATCCCCTTTCAAGACAACACCCTGGGCTCTTTGTTGATGAACATTGGAACGGTCATCCTCATTTTATTACTCCTTGCCCTTTGTTATTTTTATATTTACCTGCCGCACATCACCAATCACAGTGAGTCCATCACGGTGCCCAATCTGGAGGGGATGAAAATAGAAGCGCTTCAGGAATTCCTGGCCCAACACGATTTACGTTTTGCGGTGGACGATTCGGCCTATTCTGAAAACAGTCCGCCGCTTTCCGTCCTCCGTCAATTTCCAAAGGCCGGTTCAAAAGTAAAAGAAGGAAGGATGATATATGTTTCCGTCAACAGGGTAACGCCTCCAACCATGCCCTTACCCGACCTGCTCGATCGCTCACTCACCAATGCGGAGGTGGTCTTAAAAAGCAACGAACTCCGCCGGGGAAGAATCCTCTATGAACCCAGTCCTTTCTCCAATCTTATCAAAGAGATGCGTTACAAGGGGAAAATGATTGCCCCCGGCACTCGCATACCAAAAGGAGCCGTTATTGACCTGGTGGTAACCGACGGGCGCGGACCGGCTGATTTTGTGGTCGGGAGGCTCTTGGGAGATACTTATGAACGGGCCTTGTTCAAATTGGCGGGCTGGAACCTTCATCTGGGTAAGGTTCTAATCCCTGAGGGTACAGATACTACCGGTATTGAACCCTTCGTTTTTAAGCAATATCCTGCTGCTGGCGATTCGGTACGCGTAGGTGACCCTATTGATCTTTGGATTGCCCCCAAGGGTTACACATTGCCTTCCGAAGATATGGAGGATAAGAATAATTAAAGAATAGTGCGAAAATCGAGTCTTATCATTCTCATTCTACTGATTTCCATCACGGCAGGGTTCTCCCAGTTCGTATTGGTGCCCATTCAGAAATCCCCAGCGAAAAAAGAAAGCAAAGCCAATAATGCAAGAAAGAAAGCACTTAAGCCCCTGTTCCTGCCCTTTTGGGATGATTTTTCTTTTTCCAATTCAAAAAATTACCCCCACGATACAATTTGGCAAAATGGAAAATCGGTATCCCTGAACTTTGGCGAAGGTATCAACCCTCCTTCATTGGGTGTGGTCACTTTTGACGGTCTGGATAGCCTTGGCAAGCCTTATAACATAACTGATCCCCTTGCTAAAGGATATGCCGACAGCCTGGTGTCACGTGCAATCCGCCTGGATGCCGTACCGGCAAATCAACGAGATTCGGTTTTTCTTAGTTTTTTTTACGAGGCTACCGGAAACGGCGAACCCCCAGATCCAGGAGATCATCTACAGGTTGATTTCAAAAACAGACAAGGGCAGTGGGAAACAGTTGCATTGATCGAAAATAATGGAACGCTGAACGCTGATAGTTTTAGGGACACAACGCTACGTATCGATTCCACAAAATTTTTCCACTCCAGTTTCCAGTTCCGTTTCCGGAATTACGGTCGCCTTTCGGGCCCCTATGATACCTGGAATCTAGATTACGTTTATTTAAATTCCCATCGCAGCGCTACCGCTAATTCTTTTCCAGACCGCTCCATTGCCACACCGATGACTTCGCTGTTTAATGAGTACTGGTCCATACCCAAAAAACATTTCATTAAAGACATCCCTTCAAATCTCACAAAACCATCATTCGATATTTACAATTTAAGCAGCACCATCGATCAACCCCTGAATTATTCTTACTATGCCGAGGTAATTACTTACCAGGACAGCATCGCAAATTCCTCAGGGCCGATACAACTAGAGAATATTACTTCCCTACTGGACATTCTTCCACTCACAAGAAAGACGGGCACGGTCGCTACCATACCTGCGGTAAGTCTATTTGATCCGGCCGCCGATTCCTTCCGGATTAAACTCAAATTAGGACTGCGAACAAAGGACAACGTATTGCTTCCGCCTGCTGATTTTGGCGACTATGACTCAGCTATTTATAAGCCCATCGATTTCCGCCTTAATGATACAACGCGAGCTGAATATCTCGTTTCGAATTATTATGCTTATGATGACGGAAGTGCTGAATACGGTATCGGATTAAATCAACCTGGCGCAAAGGCTGCTTATCTTTTTGATATGAAGACAACAGCCCCAGACACCATCGTGGCCGTGGATATCTATTTCCCAAAGTTTGGAGACGAGACAAACCAGATTCTTGAACTCAGCATACTTGGCGACACCACGGGTTCTCAACAATCCATATTGTACCGATCCAATATTATCGTTAATCGGTCCGAGATGGATACCTTACGCCGTTATAAATTGAACGTAAATACGGTAGGTGTTCAGAAGTCTTTCCTGGTAAGTTGGAAACAATCTTCAGCAGTGAGCATCCCCTTTGGTTGGGACAGAAATACCGACTCAGGAAACAAGATTTTTTTTAACCTCAATGGCAAGTGGGAACAGAACATCACTGAACATGGCAGCATTATGATCCACCCGATCTTTGGCAAAGGGAGTGGCATTGTAACCGGACTTCCCGATGCTCCACAAACGATTCATGCCTATCCAAATCCCAACGTTGGCATTTTCTATCTCTCCGGTGAACCCGATTTTTTGGAAATCATTGACCTCGCCGGCAAGGCTGTCCGTTTCACCAAAGAAACAAACGATCATCAAACAAAAGTAGAAATAGACAATCCGAATCCAGGGCTGTATGTGATGAAGACCTACCAAAAGGGAAAATACACCACGCAGAAGATTCTAGTACACCCGTGACGGGCAGAATCGGTATTCAATAATTCGGTAACGTACCCTACATCCTGTCATCAGCAAAATCAGGGTGAATCAGTGAATAGGATTGGGTGCGAAGCACAATACAAAAATAATAAGTGCGATGCATCCCAAAATTATCCTTCCTCGGCTTAGCGGATCTTCGATTTCAGACGGTGGATGGGGTATCCCGATAAATCGGCCAATGATAAAGGCGAACGGCGTCCATGTTGAATAACCGCTGACCCCGGGGAAAATTATTTTAAGAAGATACTGAACGGTGAAAAGAATAACAGCGGTCATGAGGGTATTCTTCCAACTCCATTTCAATCCAGTGAGGCACATATAAATAAATCCAATTAAAAGAGGAATCTCCCATAAGAGTTCGGCCTGTGGTTCGGTCGGGGAAAGAAGACCCAATACCGAGAAAAAGAGAAATGCGATAAAAATAACAGATGCGATAATGCGGTGAAGTTGATATCCTACCAGGCCGTAGAGAACGTGACCGCCATCCAATTGTCCTATCGGAAGTAAGTTGATACTGGTAAACACCAGTGAAAGAAATCCGGCAAACAGAAAAGGATAATGCATAATTTCGTGGGCATTGGGAAGGCGCGACGGATCCGCAACAAAATTTTCAAAGAAGGAAAAAATGATATTCTTACCAATAGAAATATCTATTCCGCCACTCTTCTGCATGAATTCGGGACGGTAAACAAAATTGGCATAATCCAGTCCATACTTTGCGTACTCCGGATGAATCTGGAATATGTATTCCGGCGGGGGCAAATGGGTAAACCCGTACCACAATACTCCCATCGCCACGACAAATCCAGCCAACGGGCCAGCAATGCCGATATCAAAGTGCTGCTGTTTTGAGCTGACGTGTCCCTTTATCCGAATAATCGCACCCATGGTCCCCAACGGAAAAATAAACCAGGGCAAGGGAATGTAATACGGGAGCGATGCTTTGATCCTGTAATACATGGCCGTGAAGTAATGACCAAATTCATGAATGGTCAGTATCCCCAAAAAAGAAACCGAGTAAGGCAGTCCACTCTGAAAATCAGACCAGGAAAAGCCGGGACTAAATATTGATTTTCCAAAAGTCCACTCCGCACCTCCCAACGTAGTGCTGATCAGGGTAAGGATAAAAAGTCCGCCGTGAATGAATACCGTTTTGATTTTAGGACTCATGAAAAGAGTTCAAAAATCGACGGAGCGCCATGAACGTGGAAGGTTTTAATTCCGGTTTTTTCTGCGCCGGTCAGATTGATCAGGAAGTCATCCAAAAAGAGGGTATGCTCTGGCACCAAGTGATTTTGGTCTAAAACGGTCCGGAAGATTTCCTCGTCCGGTTTTCTCATTTTCATCAGGTGGGAATAGTAGACCCGGTCAAAAAAAGGATCCAGAGACACTTCTCCACTGTTCCTCTTCACTGTTTCACTAAAGCGCGGAAGGTGAATGCTGTTGGTGTTGCTCAGCAGGAAAATCTTATAGTTCTCTCGCAACTGCTTCAAAAGCTGGAGGCGTTCGACCGGGATATCTCCGAGCATGGCATTCCAGGCTTTGTCAATTTCATCATCCGGCAAATTCATTTGCAACATAGCCCTTACTTCATCCCGAAATTCGGCATCGGTTATAAGTCCTTTTTCATGCTCAATGAAACAGGAAGCGGTGGCAATTTTCAATTGTATCGCTTCAACGGGGCTGTTGGCAAGTCGGGCGAATGCCTGGTGAGACCGATCAACATGGAGATCCATGATCACGCCACCGAGATCAAAAATCAGATTTTGTATTGTGTTATGGACCAAGATAATGGGTTTTACCAAATTAATGTGGGCCCTGCTGGTATCGAACCAGCGACCCGCAGATTATGAGTCTGCTGCTCTAACCATCTGAGCTAAGGGCCCCTAACTAAAAAGTGGTGCAATGTTAGGGATTTGAAGAGTAATACACAATAAAATAATACGCGCCAACGAGGGGCGACAACCCGTTGCGATTGGTAAATTATATAAGCATGAAAATAAAGTTTCTAACGGCTTTACGGGAAGTGGAAAAAAAATGTTAAAATTGGAGGCACAAACTAGAAATCCATGAAATTTACCCGTCTGAGTACCTATGTTGTAACCCTTATCGGGGTTTTTGCCCTGTGGTCTTGTGGACCTTCGAACAAAGATTCGAGCAAATCGGATGAATTCAAGCAAGCAGAGGAGTCCCTCAAAGACCAGATTCAGGACGTGGTCTATAACATCCCTTCCCCATCAGAAATTCCATACCTCCTTCAGTCAACCGGAGCAGAATTCAACCAAAGTCTGATTAACGATCGCAAGAAAGCAGACAGCTATGCTTCCCGTACGGATAAGGCAGCGCTGAATCTTGGCGTTTATGCTGCTGACATCGGATACCTGAGTTCCTATGACAAAACCCAGGAAGCCATTGATTACCTCAATGCCGTTAAGGGGATCGCTGATAACCTCGGTGTAATTGGTTCTTTCGATGTGGAGTTGCTTAAAAAATTCGAGGCCAATATTTCCAACAAAGACTCGCTGGCTTCCCTGATCAATGGTTCCGTACAAAAAACAGATGCGTACCTTAAAGATGATAACCGCAATAAATTAGCGGCACTGATGATTGCCGGTAGTTTCGTTGAAGGTCTCTATATTTCTACCGGGTTGATTAAATCCTACCCCAAGAATATTCTGCCCGATGACCAACGCAACCTGGTACTGACTCCATTGATGCGCATTATCCTCGAACAGGAAAAATCGGTGGATGAGCTGGTGAAAATGCTAGGTACTGTCGACCAGGCTGAACCTGTTGCCGGGATTGTTGCTGATCTCCATTCCCTTCAGACCAATTACCGAGCTTTGAACATTGACGAACAAATCAAAAATAACAAGGCAAACCTGATCCTCACAGACAAGAACCTGACAGAGATCACCAAAATCGTTGAGAAACTGAGAAAATCTATAGTTGATTGAGGGTAACCCGTCAACAAACAGGGGATTGGTCAACTACCGATCCCCTTTTTTCATGCCCTCTCTATTCGACCATCTTTGTATCTTTAAGAAATCACCTTAACCACTTTGTTCCATGAGTGAGCCTGTATTGAAAGCCATCATGCGGCTTTTCGCCCTGGTGGCAAAAGAAGACAATGTGACCCAGCAAGAACGGGATCACATTCAGGTATTTCTGGCCGACCACCTCAACCAAAAAGCGATTGCAACGCATCTTCAACTATTTGACGACTACAGTAGCGCCTATGCGGGAAATTCATCCGAAGCAAAGGAACAGGAAACAATCAACCGGATATGTTCTGAAATCAATCTGGAAGTTGCGCAAAAGCAGAGAATGGTAATCATGCTGGAATTAATGACCATCATTTTAGCGGATGGAACCATCTCACAACGCGAGCAAGTACTCGCTCAAGCCGTCGGAAAAGCGCTGAATATCTCTTCTCAGGATGTGGAGCTTATTGTACAATTCATCAAAGCCAGAACCTCGACGGATTGCGATAATGAAAATATGCTCGTGACCGAATCCACGCCTTCAGAATCATCGCGGTGCAAGCGGATTACACGCACCGGACTGGATGGTTTTGTGGCCGTTCTTTACCTCAAGAGCACCGATATCTATTTCATTAAATACATCGGGAAGACGGACGTATTTCTCAATGGGATTCCCCAGAAGTCGGGCAACATTTTTGTTTTGGCTACAGGCAGTACCGTTCGGTGGGAAGCCGGGGATCCTGTGTATTACGGAGATGTGCTCAGCTGTTTCAAAAAAACAAGCAAAGCGAGCTTTAGCTTTGAAGCTAAAGATATTTTCTATCAGTTTAAAAACGGGAAACTCGGACTGCGCGAAATAAACATTGCCGAAGAATCCGGAAAATTGATTGCCTTGATGGGCGCCAGCGGCGCCGGAAAATCGACACTGCTCCACGTACTCAACGGAACGGAAAAACCTTCACAAGGCAACGTGCTGATCAATGGTATTGATCTGTACAGTGAGTCTGAAAAGATGGAAGGGGTTATCGGTTTCGTTCCTCAGGATGATTTGCTGATTGAAGACCTTACCGTTTATCAAAATCTTTACTTTGCCGCCCGATTGTGTTTCAGCCATCTTTCTGAAGAAGAGATCGATATGCTGGTGTTGAAGACACTGGACGATCTGGGGCTGAATGAGACCCGTGATTTGAAAGTAGGCTCTCCCCTGCGCAAGACCATTAGCGGAGGTCAGCGGAAGCGACTCAATATCGGTCTCGAATTGTTGCGGGAGCCCGCCGTGCTGTTTGTCGATGAACCTACCTCGGGCCTCTCCTCCCGCGATTCGGAAAACATCATTGATCTGCTCAAAGAACTTTCCCTCAAGGGAAAACTCGTTTTTGCTGTGATCCATCAACCCTCCTCCGACATCTTTAAGATGTTTGACCGGCTGGTGATTCTGGATACGGGCGGCTTTCAAATTTATTACGGTAATCCCGTTGATGCCGTTACCTACTTTAAACGCAACATCAATCTGATCAACAGTGAACAGGGGGAATGCCCACAATGTGGAAATGTGAATCCTGAACAGATTTTCAATATTATAGAAACCAAAGTCATCAATGAGTTTGGTAATTTTTCCAATGAACGAAAATTCTCACCCGAACAATGGAACCATGTCTACCGCGAGCAAACCAAAATGCCGACAGTAAGGCCAACATCAGAAGTTCCACATTCATCCCTCCGGATACCCAACTGGCTGAAGCAAACGCACCTGTTCTCCATGCGGGATCTGCTCTCCAAATTAAGTAACAAACAGTACCTGATCATCAACATGATAGAGGCGCCATTGCTGTCATTTATTCTGGCTTTTATCGTACGCTATTACAACATGGACGACCCCTTTCAACCGGGATACCTTTTTATCAAAAACCTTAACCTACCTGCTTATTTGTTTATGAGTGTGATTGTGGCACTCTTCATGGGGCTTACCGTTAGCGCAGAAGAAATTATCCGTGACCGAAAAATATTGAAACGTGAAGCCTTCCTGCACTTGAGCCGAAGTAGCTACATCATTTCAAAAATTTCCATTTTGTTTATGATTTCGGCCATTCAAACATTCCTATTTGTTTTAGTCGGAAACTCCATCCTGGAAATAAAGGGAATGTTTCTCACGCACTGGGCTATTCTATTCTCGGCATCATGCTTTGCCAATTTATTAGGGCTGAATATCTCATCCGCTTTCAATTCTGCAGTGACCATCTATATTCTGATCCCCATTTTGCTGATTCCCCAATTGATCCTGAGTGGCGTGGTGGTCAAATTCGACAAACTTAACCCCCTGATCGGAAACACAGCAACGGTGCCATTGGTTGGCGACATCATGGCTTCGCGCTGGGCCTTTGAAGCGGCAATGGTAGCCCAATTCAAAGACAATGACTTTGAAAAGGAATTCTACGTGTACGATAAAATCATGGCCGAGTCCGATTACAAGAAAATTTACCTGATCCCCGAACTTGAATCAAAATTGGATTTCGCAAACCTTCATCATCAAAACAAAGAACCTGAAGTAATACAGGAAGTTTCTAAGGTTCTCAAATTAGTACAAAGTTCCATTGAAAACGAACTGAAAGACATTGGCCTTGACAAATTTAAAAATCTGCAGCAACTTAACCCCGAGCAATTTGATTCTGCTGCGTATCATGCTTCCCAGGATTTTATGGAGGTGCTGAAGAAGTTTTACATCAACCGGTACAATAAAGCAGACCAGGAAAAGGAACGGAAAATAAACCAGATGACGCGCACACAAAGTAAGGAAAAAGAATTTGGAAAATTCCGTGAATCTTATCAAAATGATGCCATCTCAGCCCTGGTTAAAAATGTGGAAGAATCGCACCGCATTATTGAAAAAGGTGGAAAATTTGTACAGAAGGTATATCCCATCTACAAAGACCCAGACCCAGACCACATCGTCGACTTCGATGCGCAGTTCTATATGCCCCGAAAACATTTTCTGAATCAAAACATGGACACCTTCACATTCAACTTAAGCGTGATCTGGCTAATGACCTTTGTTCTGGCCATTACGCTTTATTACGAAGTTTTGCTCAAGATCATCGACGGATTGGGTAATTTGTCCAACCCCATCCCTAAACGCATGTAGTGTACCGGTCATGTTCTTCTTCTTTTCTAAAACCCTCTACTTCCTCACCACACCGCTGGTTATTATTTGTGTTTTATTTTTGCTTGCCGTTGTCCTCCGTTCGCAGCGATGGAAATACCGTTTATGGAGTGCCGGTCTGATTCTGCTCCTGTTTTGTTCCAATGATTTTATTGCCAATGAATTCATGAACGCATGGGAAATCCCCCCTACCCCGTTTGCGCTAATCAAGAAAAAATATACATGGGGCATTATACTATCCGGCGTAACCAAGTCAGATATGGAGCCAAAGGATCGGATTTATTTTCAGCGGGGAGCCGACCGTGTAACCCACAGTCTACAGCTTTACAAAGCCGG
The DNA here is from genome assembly GCA_043785125.1 of Bacteroidia bacterium. GTDB lineage: Bacteria > Bacteroidota > Bacteroidia > Cytophagales > Cyclobacteriaceae > ELB16-189. The sequence continues at coordinate 2,128 of JAYVXP010000165.1, read as the reverse complement.
CATCATAAAGAAAATCCTCGTTTCCGGTGGAAGTGGAAGACTCATTGACATCGGCCAGCGCGAAGCAGACGAAATCGCTTCCGTTTTGGTGATGATGGGCGTGAGGCCCGAAGATATTCTTACTGAAAATAAATCCCGCAATACGCACGAGTCTGCGGTGGAGGTGAAAGCGCTGTTGACGGGTAAAGCAAACCCAGAAGAGTGCTTATTGATCACCTCTGCGTTTCACATGCGTCGGTCGGCGGCTTGCTTTGCAAAAACAGGCTGGAAAACTGATCTTTTCAGCACCGATTTTTTAGGACACCAAAGAAAATTTTCCATAGATGGCCTGCTCATTCCACATCTGGAAGCGCTGGGGCATTGGCACATACTCATGAAAGAATGGATCGGATATCTCGCCTATGCTGCCGCCGGGTATATCTGACTCCACCTTCGACCATAAGAAAAGATGGAAGCCAACCAATTAAAAAAATCCCTCTATTTGTTTACCGGGGTTGTTGCTACGCTCTTCCTCCTGTCCATCATACCGGAATTTTTTCTTAGGCAAATTAATTTAAAGCAAATCAACCTGCTGGCCGATGTTCAACCTGATCCGATCCAACCGGTGCCGCTAGCGGACACGATAAAGAAAAAGACCCTCACTCCTGTAAAAAAAGATAGCTGCAAGCCCGGTATCACCTGCATAGAGGATTACAGTTTGGATAAGCATGCGTTAGGAAATTTTTTCAAAGCTTTGAGAGAAACCCGACATCGCAAGGTAAGGGTGGCCTTCTTTGGTGATTCGTTTATCGAAGGAGATATTCTGTGCGCGAGCTTCCGGGACACGTTGCAACAATTATTTGGCGGCCGCGGAGTAGGCTATGTTCCGATTACCTCAGAAGTGACCTCTTTCAGAACTACAATACAACATTCATTTAGCCGCTGGAAAACATTTTGGCTTGTCGGTGATAAGAATCCCTTTATGCCACCTGGTTTTTCCGGGTATTGTTTTGTTCCTCAGGAAGGCAATGAAGTGGAGTACAAACCCGGAAAACGCAGACACGGTAAATTTCAAACCGCTAAACTTTTTTACAAAAGCACGCTTTCCTCAGCCCTTCACTACACGCTGGATGATTCGCTATCTTACACCCAGCCCCTCATAGCTTCCGACACCCTGCAAGAAGAAGTTCTGTCGTGTGAAGGAGCGCAGGCTATCAAGTTGCATTTCGAGCCATTTGATAGTCTGAAACTGTACGGCATAAGTTTTGAAGAAGCGACCGGCATTTACATCGACAACTTTGCTATGCGGGGCAATTCCGGAATTGGCCTTTACCAGATTGATCCAGTTCAGCTAAGGGAATTTAACCGGTTTCAACATTATCAACTTGTCCTGCTCCAATACGGACTGAATGTAGTTACAGAAGCCGACAGTGCCGGATATGATTGGTATGTTGACAAAATGGTACGGGTGATAAGTCGACTAAAGGAGAACTTACCTGCAAGTAATTTTCTGTTGGTCAGCGTCAGTGACCGAAGTTATAACCAAAACGGAAAGTTTGTTACGATGCCCAACATACTGCTGATGCGGGACGCCCAGCGGGAGATAGCAAGACAGAGTAAAATCGCTTTTTGGGATTTGCTTTCGGCAATGAGCGGAGAAAATAGCATGGTAAAGATGGTGACCGCCGTCCCTCCGTTAGCGTCAAAAGATTATACCCATGTTAATTTTGCCGGTGGGCGAAGGCTGGCCAATAAGCTGACCGATGCGCTATTGTATGAACGTGTTAAATATGAGCCATCAAGAAAAAAGACTCCTTAGTATTCCAGCATTCGTTTTTCTGTGTTTTTCTGTTTATGCACAGGAAATCACAAAAGACTTACCAGTCCTGACCAAGGATTCGATAGAGCTTACTCAGGACACTGTCTTAGCGGTAACCGTGGAAGGCAAAAGTTATGATTTTCTAAATCGCGAAGAGAACCTGATCCACAATGTAGTATCGCTGTCCGACTTCTACGAAAAGCTATACCGCTTGCGCCACGGACAAAATCTTCTGGTCAACATCATCCAAATTGGCGACTCGCATATCCAGGCCGATTTTTTAAGCCGGATCGTGCGTCAGAATTTCCAATGTGACTTCGGCAACGGTGG
>JAYVXP010000164.1:0-80169 GCA_043785125.1 Bacteroidia bacterium | reverse complement strand
TGCTAACACCACCGGAAATGGATTGTTCTTTGGAGAATTCACGCTTTTCAAAGTGCACATGATTGCACTGGTTATCGTGATCGCTTATACTTTTATTGGATCTATGATTATCTTGAAAATCACCGATCTTCTATCTGCCTTGACCGTCACCGCTCAGGAAAAAGAGGTTGGCTCTGATTATAGCCAACATGGAGAAGGTTTATTTCAAATAGAACTTAGTACAGCAAAGGAATTTTGAAATAAACTTTAATTACCCTCGCCTTTCAGGATATTTGAATTTTACACAACTAAACATTAACATAGAAAAATGAATATGAAAAAAATACTACTGATACTCATATTGCTTGCATCTTTGTCAACCTCAATGTATGCTCAAGATTCTACCGCCACCATCGCTGAAGAGAAACCCAAAGTGACCATTTCCGGTTATATTGATACCTATTACCTTCATGCTTTTAACGGTCCTAAATCCGGCACGCTGATGGGCAATCCGGCCGTCAATAGTGGTTATCCTGTCGGACGTGCATTTGATCGAATGGCAGACCAATTTTCACTCGGCCTGGTGCAAACTAAATTTACTTACTCCGACAAGCACTCTGATCTTGTGATTGACCTGACTTTCGGCCCGAATGCCGAACTGGGAAATTTTGGTAATACAAGGGTTGCCAGTAACCCCGCATACAACACAAGTCTGTGGTATCCCACCAGTGGATATGCAACGCAATTGTATGGGACATCGGCGGCCATTAAACAGGCTTACTTCACATGGAAAGCGACCGGAAAATTAAGCTTTACGGTTGGCCAGTTTGGTACCCACGTTGGCTACGAAGTCATTGACGCCCCTATCAATTATCATTACTCTCTATCCAATCTTTTCAATAACGGTCCCTTCTATCACATCGGCGCCAAAGCCAATTATGCGTTCACAGACAAGGTTGCCTTGATGGTGGGAATAGTAAATAACTGGGACAATCTGTTTGATAACAACAAGCAGAAGACGGTGATCGGTCAACTTTATCTGAAACCCGTTGATGGATTCAATATCTATCTGAATTACATTGGTGGATACGGAGACGATACTTACCTGTCTACGCTTGCAACAAGTGGAAACAAACCCTATTTGGAAAGATATACCCGTCAATTATTTGACCTGACCACGGGCTATCAGATCACGAGCAAGTTCTACATGGGGCTTAATGCGGCCTACGGATTTTATAATTTCACTGCCACGGGTACTGATTTGGTTGACATCAAGAAAAGCTATGGTTCTGCAAGCCCTGCCTGGGGTGGCGTTGCCGTGTATAGCAACTATGCAATCAGTGACATTTTGGGAATTGGTGCTCGTTTTGAATCATTCCATGATCCAAACTATGTTCGTTATATTGGCACAAGAAACAATTCACTCACTGTTACTGCACCCATTACTCTGGCCGACGGTCATTTGATCGTGAAGCCGGAGCTTAGAATTGACAATGCAGTCAATTCCAAGACCAGCAGTCAGAAGTATTATGAAGATCAAAATGGAAACGGCACCAATAGTCAAAGGACTTTAGGAATTGCCTTTATCTATAAATATTAGAAAGAAAACCGGCTCGCCCAAAAATGATCAGGGCGAGCCGGTTCTAAAAAAATGAGCAAAACGAGTAAATCATTTTTCTTGCTGGTGTTAGCATCCTTGCTTGTCTACGGGACAGCACACTCGCAATTTCTGCCAGCCAATGCCAACGGCAAATGCGAGATAACGGAAGTCGTGATCGCCGAAGGATTCTCAAAATCAAACCTCTACGGAAACGAATTAAAATGGCTCAATGGGTTGACCCGCGAGGAAGGCAAATTAAGTTCATTGGTAAGGGATTCTATTGCGGGAAGAATTTCCGGCACCTATGAATTTCTTGTTTACACACAAAGCGGTGTTCTCCGAAAAGTGGCCGGCGCAATCAGTTATTACTTTACTGTAGAAACAAAAGACGGAAAATACCGCTACTCCTTTACTGATTTTGTATTCTATTATTATGCACAAAACAGAAACTATAAGATCGTAAAAACAGGAAATACAAAACCACTGGAAGAAAAAAAGGCAATCGGCTGGCAGAAGCTTTGGACTGAACATAGGATGACCGTATTTACGCGGGTCACCAAGCAAATTGATGCATTGAAGCTAAAAATCATTGAGACCTCCAAAGAAGTCAATGAAAAAATGCGAGAGAAAAAAGTAGATTGGTGATTTTCTAAACCAAGAAGGAAATGTAATGGATGGTTATCTTTCCAGCAAATATTTCCAGGCATCCGCATGAATCGCCTGCACTACTGACCCGTGCGGATTTTTTGTCTTTACATGGGTAACCATAATATTACCGCTGCCTGATTTCAATTGATCTGCCGAAACGGTATCCCTGACCTGCGTCTGTGAAAGGATGAGACAGCTTGCCAACTGCTTTTCAAATCCATAGGGATCCATTTGGTGAAGCAGCGCCACGTAACGCTCTGGAGGAGTTTTGCCTTCGCGATTTATCCAAGGAGCCGGACGGTTAAAATAATCCAGAAAATCCTGTGGGCCCGCAAGGATGATCACCTTGCTCAACAAAAAATGTTTTCCTAAAAAGGCCGCATGACCCGCCCCCTGGCTATGTCCAGCTACAGTGATGTTGGCCCAAACTATCTTTCTATTCTGAAAAAAAGATGCCCATCCTTCTTTGGGAAATTGCGCCGACAAAAATTCCAGCAATCGATAAATCCTGTTGTAAAGACTGTTTGTGCTGTCTACCCGTACCGTGTCGCTCACGGGCGTGCCAAAAACAATTTCCTGGCGAAATGAATCAAAACAGGATGAATCAAAACTGGCCCTACACACCGTGGTGACAACTTCATTTTTGTAATCAAGGCCTATCGTATGAAAACCCAATGCATTTCCGACGCTGTCAAACGCAGCTAAACCCTCCGCCGATGAACCGGTACCAGCCATCGAAATCAGTAACTTATTTTTTCCTTTTTTGTGATCAGGTGATGATACCAGGTGGTTGCCATGTACTACAGCCATGGTCGGTTGGGTTGCAACAGGCGATATCTCGCGAACTGCCTTTTGCCCAAAGCACGAAATGGCACCGGCCGCATTAAATACGATGATTACAATCAATTTATTTAGCATGGAAAGGATTATCTAATTGTGTCAAAACAAAAATAGACAATTCCGGAACTCCCGAAGACAAGCAGTTTCCCGAAAAATATTTGCGGCCATGTGGCATTTTACGAATTCAACCGGATGAATATCCCAAATAGATATAAAACAAGTAAATTTGAGTTGATGGCTCATGAACATTCTCACCACGATCATACGCAAGACAACATCGTAGTTGCATTTTGGCTTAATACGTGTTTTGCCTTGCTGGAAGTGGCGGGTGGCCTATTTACCAACAGCGTGGCAATATTGTCCGACGCACTCCACGACTTTGGCGACAGTCTTTCTCTTGGACTGGCCTATTATTTTCAAAAGAAATCGGCGAAGAAGCGCGACGCTTTCTTTTCCTATGGCTATAAACGGTTTTCCTTGCTGGGCGCATTCATCAATTCATTGGTGCTCATCGTTGGTTCTGTATTTATCCTTCAGGAGGCGATCGCGCGCTTAGCAAAACCAGAACAAGCGAACGCTAAAGGAATGATGGTCCTTGCCTTGATTGGCATTTTAGTCAACGGCATTGCGATGCTGCGATTGCGATCCGGAAGTTCTATCAATGAACGCGTCGTTTCCCTTCATTTTCTGGAAGATGTGCTGGGCTGGGTAGCCGTATTGATTGGCAGTATCGTTATGCTGTTCGCAGATGTTCCGATTCTTGACCCTATTTTATCGATTCTCATCGCCGGGTTTATTCTGTTTAATGTTTATAAAAATATAAGGCAAGCTTTCCGGATTGTGCTTCAAGCTATTCCCGACAATATTGACATCGAAGAAATCCGCAAAAAAATTCAATCCCTACCCGGAATTACGGGCATACATGACTTGCACACCTGGTCAATGGATGGCCATTACAATGTCATGACGCTCCACCTGGTTGTGGATCCGTTAACACCTCTGGCAGACCTGGACCCATTAAAACAACAGGTACGGGATCAATTACAAAACATGAATATTCAACACCTGACCATTGAGACGGAGTTCGAAGGTCAACCTTGTGAGCTCAAGGAATGTTAAATATAAAAGGCTTATTGTTGAAACATTTCTGAGTTGCAATTCTTATTCAACGGCCGTTTTGATCTCGCCGTTAATCAAATAATAAAGATGGGTCGGCAAAGCTTGCCGCGCGGCCAGATACTCCTTGTAATGATCGCTAAACATCATTCGCTCATGGAGTGCCTGATCGAATGTGCCATTGAGCCCCATGATGAGTTCACAAGCTTCACGCACGGCAAAATGACTTCCTTCCTGCGCCGTCACATAATCCACAAGCCGGTGAGCCGTCACATATTGGTTGAACAAGGGACTGGCTTTCCGGTTGACTTGAATTCGTACGCCGCATACCGCTGCAAGAGAAAGATCTAAAATATCGTCAAAGACAAAAATTACTTCTTCTGCGCTGAGCTGATGTGCATTCAGAAAATGATACAGGGACTTTATTTTGTCTGTAGATTTAAAATATACCGAGGCGTAGTGTTCCCGCTTTGCCAGGAAAAGACCGCTTCTATTTTCCTCCCCGGACAAAATGGCGGTAGGTGGTATTTGATGGCGACTTAGCCAAAAACTGAAACGAAGCAGATTGACTCCCATGGCATCCGGCTCACTGAAGGGGCTGCCCGAAGAGTCACTTTTCGAGCCGTTATTAAACACGCCGTCCCAATCGAAAATAATGGCCCGGGCCTTACTCAACTTTTGTTGCAATGCTTTTGGCGTCGTCCAGAACTTTCCGCCGGCCGTGGAGAATAATAAGTCGATCTCACCCAATGAAGCAATGTTTAAAATCAATCTTTTTCCAGCTCCTGGATATCCAACATCCCGATGGGTTCTCCATTTTCCATGACCAGAATCGTGTCGACGTTGGTCTTTTTGAATAATTCTGCAGCGTCGTTTAGCAAGGCATCTCCTTGAATGGAGACTGGTTCTTTGTATTTGAAATCCCCCATTTTACGGGAAAGAAAATCGCGGCCCTCGGACTGAATTTTTCTGCGGAGATCCCCATCTGTAAAAACCCCCATTACATGGCCTTTGCCATTGGAAACCGCGATACAACCGTAACCGTATTCAGTCATTTTCACCAGTGCGTCAGATACGGAAGTGTCTGCCGAAACAAAAGGTTTAACGGGCTTGATTGCGTCTTTTACCTTCGTGGTCAATAATCGGGTATGTTCAAAGAACTGCTGCGTTCCAAGTGTTGTGAAATTATTTTCTGTCAATGCCTTAAGGACTTTCCAGGGAGCGGTGATAGTATGGACGCCACTGTTCAGGGCATTGCGCACGTGCTCGGCATGACGAACCGAGGAGAACATGACCTTGGTGTCATATCCATAATGGTCAGCAGTAAAGACGCATTGGTTAACCAACTCCAGCGCATCATGACCTTGATCTTGCAACCGCCCAACGAGGGGGCAAACATAGGTAGCCCCTGCTTGCATGGCCATGTAGGCCTGTTGAAGTGTGTACACCAGGTGAACGTTGACCAGGAGCCCCTCCTTTCGCAACTGATAACAAGCCTTAACACCTTCCAGAGATACCGGGATCTTGAATACTGTTTTCGTCGGGTCGAGGCCTAGTTTTAACTGGCGGTGCGCTTCCCCCAACACTTCGCTTACTGTATTTCCCAATGCCTCTATCTGCAAGACCGGTACAATCTTGGAAAGTTTTACGATCAAACCATCGATATCCTTTACCCCACCACGGTGCATAAATGTGGGTGTTGTGGTCAATCCGGTAAGGAAGCCAAGTTGAAATGCTTCTTCTATTTCTTTCAGGTCTGCTGAATCGAGATATAATTCCATGATAACGTGATGTTAGTTGGTTAATGCGGTTTGTTTTTGTCGGTATCTGACTTCGGTGTGATGGATTTCAATCAACGGTTTCAAAAATTCCTCCAGATCGTAGACCGACAGCTGGCTGGCGGCATCGCACAATGCTTTTTCAGGGTTAGGATGAGTTTCTACAAATATGCCGTCGACACCTGCCGCCACTCCTGCCCGCGAAAGGACAGGCAAAAATTCTCTGGCTCCTCCCTTTGCATCGGCGCTGGGGATACCATACTTCCGGATGCAGTGCGTGATGTCAAAGACAACCGGATAACCCAATTTATTCAAGTGATAAAAACTGCGTGGATCAACTACCAAATCATTGTATCCAAAAGTATATCCCCGCTCGGTAAGAATAACCTGGCCATTGCCACTCTCCTCACACTTCACGGCTGGGTGTTTCATGTTTTCAGGTGCCAGAAATTGTCCGTGCTTGATATTGATGACACGTCCTGTTTTTGCTGCAGCAACCATTAACGTTGTTTGCATACACAGGTATGCCGGTATTTGCAGTACATCAATTACAGAAGCCGCCTCTTCGGCCTGATCCGGATAATGGATGTCGGTCAGCAACGGAAAGCCGAATTGCTCTTTTATCTTGGCCAGCATAGCAATTCCTTTTTCGAGTCCGGGTCCTTGGTAATATTTAAGACTGCTGCGGTTATCTTTTTGGAAGGACGATTTGTAAATCACTTTGATACTTAGCCGCTCCGAAACTTCTTTTAACTTTTCGGCCGTTTCCATCATGATGCTCTCCTCTTCGATTACGCAAGGGCCGGAAATAAGAAATAATTCGTCTGCTCCACATTGTATATCACCTACCTTAACAATTTTCTTTTCCATAACCTTGAAAGTTTGTTGTCGAATGAAGCGCTTATTCCATAGAATGGAGGTCAAAATTACTGAATATAGACGTATGGCTCAAAGGGTTGAGTCAATTTAAATGATTATTTATCCCACTTCCAATCACCCGCAATAACCAGGGCTTCCTTCAGATGATTGTCAATCATTAGCTGCTTAGTGGTTTCGCTGTCCAGTGTCTTTGCCGGTATCCGGTCGGCATTGGCCAACCCGTACAGAATCATGGTTCCAAACCGCACCATGTTGCGTAAATGTTCTTCATTCACCCGGTTGAAATTATCGCAGTCAGAATGATAACATGCTAATGCGGATTTATCCAGCGCACTGATTACGCCAAGAATAGGGATGCCTTCCATCATAAATGGCTGGTGGTCACTATGCAGGCCCGTTTCTTTGGTAAACCGGCCATCAAAAACCGGATCAATACGATGAATTTCAGCACTCAGGTTCTTAAAAAAAATAGTGTCTTCGAGTTTACCTCCGGCATTAATACCCATCGGGTTTCCACTCATATCCAGGTTCATCATGTATTTGATCGTTGCGACCGAGCTGTCTTTTACAGCTTGCGCTACCCAGTGCTTTGACCCCAGCAACCCCTGCTCTTCTCCCATAAACAAAATAAATTGGACAGTTCGCTTTGGAGCAAGCTTGTTGGCTTTGGTAGCCCGGGCAATATCCAAAATTGAAAATGACCCAATGCCATTATCGATGGCGCCGGTAGCCAGGTCCCAGGAATCAAGATGTCCGCCGAGAATAATTCTTTCGTTCGGAAGTTCGCTTCCGCGTAAGGTGGCCACCACATTTCTGGCCTGGATAATGTTGCTGTGGTTTGTCATTTTAATGTGGCTCAACACTTTTTCATCTTTCAATTTTTTACTTAAAGCATTTCCGGTTTCCTTTCCAATACAAACGGCAGGAATCGGGATTAACTTTCCAGTAACGGAGGCGGTACCGGTAAGCAACACACCCTTGTCCACCTGGTTGTACATGATTACACCAATGGCTCCGTGAGCGATCGCTAAGGCCGTTTTTTCACTACGATGAAGATTGTGAATGTTTTTGGCGGTTCCTTCAAGAAGCCCCAGATAGATCAAAGCGATTTTGCCCTTCACCACATTTTGATTGAGCGCATAATCACTTTCAAGCCCGTTGCCCATATCAACGAGCAAGCCCGTAACGTCAGCCTGCAAAGGCGAATGGCCCAAGGTCACGGCTGGTACTGGTATTCCTCCAATGGTTACAGAAATTTCGCCGCGCGACCACGCCCTAACTTTAAATTCATCAAATTGAACATCTTCAAATCCATATTCTTTGAATTTGCGGAAAGCGTATTCCTCTGCTTTGTGTCCATTCGAAGAGCCTGTAAGCCGGTGCCCGATTGTAGATGTCGCTTCGCTCAATGAAGAATAAGCCTTGCTGTTTAACATCACTTCGGTATTGATGCGCAGAAAGACATCGTGCAGACTTTCTTTTTTCTCCTCAGGTGTGCAGGCCACAAAAACAAACATGGATATGCCGAGCATTCCTGCAGCAAAAATTAATACTTTCATATTCTGGATCTCAATGGATTGCAAGGTAAGAATACAGAAATTTCAAGATACATACGGTAAAACCAAATTGAAATCCGAAATCGTGCTTACCTAATCCTTTTGGAACGTATACAGCGATTAGCGGTCCGGGTAGAAGTAGTCATAAGAATATTTAGGCGGTACATCCCAGAAACTATGAAAAAAATTGTATTGGGCCTCCTTGTTTTGGTAACGCTGAACATGATGGTCGCTTGTGCGAAGAATACGTATTGTCCATCCTATTCAAACGGGACCTATAACGGGCATTTCAAAAGCACTTTGCCTCACTATCAAAATAAAAGGTAGTCTCAGGTCATAATGCGGCCATTTCGACGCAGCTATTTCTATTTCCACCAGGGCAATGGAAGCTGAATTTCATTGACAGATTCTACAATCATATCCGGTTTGAAGGCAAACCAACCGAGTTCCTCACGCCTGGCCATTCCACTCAAAACAAGAATTGTCTTGTATCCCATTTGCACTCCACCCTGAATGTCAGTATCCATGGTATCACCGATAACCGTTGTTTCTGCAGTCTCCAGGCCCAATGCCTTTCGTGCGGACCGCATCATCACTGGACCCGGTTTGCCTACCACAAAGGCCTTTCGCCCTGTCGCTTCTTCAATCATGGCTGTCGTAGCTGCAATACCAAGGTTATTCCACCCCTTTTTCTTCGGAGATGGGTCCCGGTTTGTAGTGATAAATCGCGCTCCGGCCAGAATCATATCAATGGCACGCTGAACCATGTCCAGCGTAAAATTCCTTCCCTCCCCCAGAACCACGAAATCCGGATCGCTTTCTACCATCCTCAATCCATGGTCATGCAAACTGGTCAGCAATCCACCTTCCCCCAAAATGAACACCGTCCCATTGGGCTCCTGTGCGGCCAAAAATTTGGACGTAGCCATTGCACTGGTGTAAATATGCTTTTCGGTTACTTCGATTCCGAATTTCTTCAATTTCCTAACCGCTTCCAGGGGGGTTCGCTGGCTATTGTTGGTCATGAATATGAATGGTATGTTTTCCCGTACCAGCCGGTTGATAAAATGATCCGCCCCAAGAATCAATTTATCGCCCCCGTAAACCACCCCATCCATATCAATCAATAATCCTTGTGCCATAAGTCAAGTTTTTACATCCGTGCTCTGAGGCGCAAAAATAGCGCTAAAATTAACGGGAAGCTATACACAATTCGGTGCTGGCCGGTGAATTGTGAAGAAAGTCATCTGCAAAATAAAATGTAATCCTAACCAAGTGATCCATTCAAAAAAACACAAACTTGCGGTGTTCAAATTCTTACGTCAGATTTGTAAATGGACAAGCATTTCAATCATTAAAATGAAGAAAGTAATTCTTTTTTTCTTTGCCTTCCTTGGGTTGCTTTTGGCCCTGGTGCTGGTCGTCCCGTTATTATTCAAGAACCAGATTAAAGCCAAGTTGCTGGAAGAAATCGACCGGAGAATTGATGGCGAAGTTTTCTTTAGTGATGTGAGTGTTTCTTCATTCCGGCATTTTCCCCATATGACCCTTCAACTTCATGACTTCCTCATTATGGGCAAAAAAGATTTTATTGGCGATACCTTAGCCTATGCGAAATTGGCAGCAGTATCATTTGAATACGCGAGCATTGTAAAGGGAAAGGAAATTGAAATCAAAAGTATTCACCTCACCAAACCCCTGGTGAACATGCGTATTCTATCTAATGGTGATGCAAATTATGCCATCTTTCATTCCGATTCTATGGCCAGGGATACATCCCGATTTAATATTAATATCAACCGATGGGAAATTGAAGACGGTCGGTTTATTTTGTACGACCGGCCACAACGCTCTTATCTTGAGTTGGAAGGAATTAACCACTCCGGCAACGGGGATTTTACACAGGATATTTCTGATTTGAAAATTGCCACAACAGTGGAAGCCATCAGTTATTCACTCAATGGAATCAAGTACCTCGACAGAAAAAAACTGGCCACCAATCTGGTGATGGAAATGGATCTGAAAGAACGCAAGTTTACATTCAAGGATCATGTTTTTGAAATCAATCATTTCAAATTTGGCTTTGAGGGGTATCTGAAATTTCCAAAGCATGGCTATGAAGTGGACCTCAGGCTGCTCGTCAACCAAACGGATTTTAAGAATTTTCTTTCATTGATGCCCGGATTTTATGTAGACGATTTCAGGAAAATGACCGTGACTGGCGATTTTACCCTTGACGGTCATATCAAAGGCGTATACGACTTTGCTGCAAATCGCATTCCGACCTTCGCCCTAGATCTGAAAGTCAAAAATGGAGGCTTCAAGTATGACCAGCTCCCCAAGGCAATGGAAAATATCAATGTGGAGTTTATTATGACCAACGACACGGGCGTACCGGATGCGACTACTTTTGATTTCCGTGATTTTCATTTTGATATTGACAAAAATCCAGTCGGCGGCAGGTTAAAAATTTACGGAACAAGCAACCCCTTTATTGATGCCGACATCAAGGCAGATATTGATCTGGCTGAGGTGGAAAAGTTGTATCCCGTCAAAGGAATTACCTTGAAAGGAAAACTTTGGACAGATATCAAAGTAAAGGGCAAATACGCCAAAGCGGCAAAGCAGTTTCCAGTCATTGATGCAAGACTGAAACTGGAAAGCGGTTATATCAAGTCAAGTGAGTATGCTGTCCCCATGGAACACATTCACATTGATGCGGAAGTGATGAACAAGTCGGGCAACCTTTCAGATACCCGGATAGACATCCACAAGATGACCTACCAACTGGAAGGAGAACCATTCAAGGTAAGCGGCTCCATCAGCAACCTCGTGGATTACAATTATGATCTGACCATTGACGGATTGCTCGATTTTGAGAAGCTAACGAAGCTTTATCCTTTGGAAGGCGCTTCCTTGTCCGGCACGATGGATATCGATGTTAAGACCTCAGGAAAATTGTCCGATCTGGAAGCAAAGCGATTTGGCGCTTTGAAATCCTCTGGCTCAATTGAAATCAAGAACGTCATGCTTTCTGGTCAAGACCTGCATCAATCCATTTCTATTAGCGACGCTAAGCTGGAATTTACGCCAGAGAAAATCATTCTGCCATTCCTGAAAGCAAAAATCGGAAGCAGCAATTTCTTCATAAAGGGACAGCTGTTTGATTACTTGCCTGCATTATTAGGGACAGGGAAGGGAATAAAGGGTGATCTTGAATTGGAATGCGACACATTGAATCTCAACCAACTGACCTCCGGCAGCAGTCCAGGCGATACCGCTAAATCAAATCTAAAAATTATCGAAATCCCGGCCTACCTCGAGTTTTCGTTTGACGCAAGAATCGGTTTTGCGACGTTTGGTAAAATGGAAATCAAAAACCTGGACGGTGAAATTAGGATAAAAGACAAAATACTTACGCTTAACGAAACTGGTTTTACTGCCGCCGGCGCTAAGTTCGGCCTGAGTGGTGATTATGATACCCGCGATCTTAAACATCCTGGCTTTGATCTGTTGATCGACATTGAAAAACTGGACATCAACAAAGCCTATGCGATGTTTGAGACGGTTAAAAATGCTGCGCCCGCTGCGCAAAATACAGATGGGCTTTTTTCTACATCATATCGCCTGAAGGGTGAACTTTCACCCGATTTTTCGCCCGTGATGGAAACGCTTACTGGCCATGGCACCATCATTATTGATGATGCTCAGATCAAAGGGATGCAGGTATTTAATCATGTTGGCAAGATCACTGGGAAAGATGCGCTGACTGCCCCACGGGTTCAGAACATTATTATGCAAACGGAGATTAAAGGTGGGATGGTCCGGGTTAAACCCTTTTCATTTCAGGTTGGAAAATATTTCACTGAGCTGGAAGGCAGCTATAGTTTTAAAAATACGATGAACTATGTTTTACGAATCAGCGTACCGCCACTGAACAAAATCAAAATACCTTTTCACATTTCCGGTACGGTAGAGAAGCCCATTGTGAAGTTGGGCACAGGGCATGAAAATTTTGATTTCAGTACGTTTTGAAACTCAAGCCCGGTTGCGCCTGAATCCATTACTTTTCTTATGGAAAGGCTTCTTGAATACGTTATCCTTCCTTGCTTCCGGCTGGTACAAAAGGGCCTCACCCAGACCTGCCGGCAAGTCAAGCTTGGGAATGATTGTACCAATTAATTTTTCAATGCTCAAAAATTTACGTTGATCTTTGTCATTAATGAAAGTGATTGCGGTGCCTTTGCTTTCCGCCCTCGCCGTCCGGCCGATGCGGTGGATATAATCTTCCGGATCAGGGGGTACATCAAAATTTACAACCAGGCTGATCCCATCCACATCAATTCCGCGTGACAACACATCTGTGCCGATAAGAATGGGAAGTTGTTTGTTCTTAAATTCGCGTAGAATTTGTTCCCGCTCGGTTTGTTCGAGATCAGAATGGATGGCTTTTACATGCAGTCCAATTCGTCGGAGTGTAGCATCGAGTTTCTTTACATTTTCCTTCGTCGAGGCAAAGATCAGGGCACTGCTATACGTGCCTCCCTTCAGTAAATGTTGAATAAGACCCACTTTCTGCTGATCATAAGTCATATAAGCTTGCTGCAAAATACCTTCTGCCGGTTTGGCCAGGGCAATGTTTACTTCAACCGGGGAGGTAAGAATGCGGCTGGCCAGCGTCCGGATTTTAGGTGGCATGGTCGCTGAAAACAAAAGGGTCTGCCGCGTTTTTGGCAGGTAATTGATAATCCGGATTAGATCATCATAAAAACCCATGTCAAGCATGCGATCAGCCTCATCCAAAACCAGGTGCTGAAGGTGATCCAGTTTAACCGTACCAGCTGCCAGCAGCGCTATCAATCGGCCGGGTGTTGCAATGATAATATCAGCGCCTTCGTCCAGGGCCTTGCGTTGCTGCTCCCAGGTAGCGCCATCCCCACCACCATAAACAGGAATTGAACTGACACCGACATAATAGGCAAATCCTTCTATTTGTTGATCAATTTGTTGTGCCAGTTCCCGGGTGGGTGCAAGGATAAGGGTGTTTAAATGCCGGTGATCTGCGTGGATAATCTTGTTGAGGATCGGCAAAGTATAAGCTGCCGTTTTGCCGGTTCCAGTCTGGGCACAAGCAATCAAATCTTGGTTGTTGAAGATAATCGGAATGGTTTGCTCCTGAATCGGTGTGGGTTTGGTATAACCCATGGAGAATAGCCCCTCAAGAATTTTGGGGTCAAAAGTGAAATCGTGAAATGTCAAAATGAAATATTGTTATGGCTGGTTTTAATGGGTATTCATAAAAAAACCACGCTTTTGGCGTGGCTTTACAATCGCTGGTTCGATTTAGTTGGCTAAACGCACATTTACTGCGTTCAAACCTTTTTTTCCTTCTTTCAACTCAAAGGTGATCTGATCATTTTCGCGAACTTGATCAACAAGTCCGGAAACATGTACAAAATACTCCTTTTCGGTTTCAGTTTCTTTTACAAAACCAAATCCCTTGGCTTCGTTGAAGAACTTTACTGTTCCTTCTTTCATAATAAATTGTTAATAAATAATAATTGGTAATAAAATAATATGCCGCAAGGTAGGTATAATAATTGGAAACCCCTAAAACCCTGAAATTAAAGGTTTATGCGGCTTTTTGAACGCGCTGCATTTTAATCTCCTTTTGGCCGGCTATCTCAATGATCCCCATTTTGTCCAGCAGGCGTATAACCTGATAGGTAGGATCAATTTCGTGCCAGCGGATACCTCCGAAGTTAGCCCGCGATCCATACTTGTGATGGTTATTGTGATAGCTCTCTCCCATCATCAATACATCGACCGGAAGAAAATTCCTTGAGGTATCTCCGACTTCAAAATTGCGATAGCCGTATTTGTGGGCAAACCAGTTGATGATCGCTCCATGAATCGGACTCATCAGGAATTGGAGCGGGAGCAACAACCAAAGCCACCAAACGGTAGCAAACTGCCAATACATGGCAATGTAAGCTGCCGCCCAAACAAGCCTTGAAGGCCAGGAACGGGCAAACTTGTCAAACGCTTCCCATTGGGGTACGCCTTCTGTAAAGCGTGTCTCAACTACCATTTTCTTATTGGCGATCGCTGAATAAATCGTTTTGGTTTTCCACATCATATTCCAAATGGTTTCATCATATTTTGGAGAATGGGGGTCGTTTTCGGTATCGGCAAAAGCATGGTGCATGCGATGCATTACCCCGTAACCAAAAGGGCTGAGGTAATTGGCGCCCTGAAATATCCAGGTAAGCACAAAAAAAACCTTTTCGGTGAACTTGTTCATGGTAAAGGCCTTATGCGCTGCATAACGATGCAGAAAAAAGGTTTGAAAAAATAGGGACAGATACCAGTGGGCAATAAAAAATGATAAGATGACAATCATGAATAATTAAGGTTTTAATGGTAAAACAAACTCTTTCAGGTCGGCTTAAATTAACCTGAATATAAAGACAGGAAAAGAGGCTATTTGTGACAAAATAGGAAAGAAATATTAATTCTTTATAGGGGGTGATGTGATGTCTTTCTGCAAATCTGCGACAAGCCCTGATGCATTGCCCAAATCACAAGCCTTCTTAAAGCTTTGGATCCAGCTATCTTTATTCGGCAACTGGAAGTTCATTTTGGGTGTTTCAAGACTACTCAACTTCTTTTTAGCCCGTGATAAAAGTTGGCGGCAGTGTTCTTGTTTCTTGTTCAGGGCCTTTTGGACTGATTCATAATCAAAATCAAAAACTTCCTTGAGCAGGTAAACCGCCCTTTCCAGCGGCTCCAGCTTATGCTGCAATACAGCAAAGGCCTTGCTCAACTCTGCTTCCAGATCAAGATGCGAAAAATCAATCTCTCTAAATTTTCCTGCCAATTTAGACAAATCCAGTGTTTCGAGATATTCCTCCTTCTTCTTGCGCAAAGCATTGAGGTGACTGATACAATTGTTTCTCACCGCCTGAATGAGATAGGCTTTGGTATTCAGAATCTTTTCCTGCTCGGCGTTGAGCCACTTAATGAATGTATCCTGAACAATATCTTCCGCATCAGCCTTGCATTTAAGTATCTTAAAGGCAACGGCATGAAGTATGGGTTGGTACAATGATATGGTTTGAGCTTGATTCACAGTATACGAATAGCGCAAAGATACGTCCTTTTTCCCGAATTAAAAGGGTGGTCCAAATGGAACGTCAGAATGCTATTTGGTAAGCTCATCCAATTCAAGCCATCGAAATGTTTTTTCATCCAGCATCCCGGTAATGAGCTCGATTCTGGATGAATAAGCGATCAGTTCTGCATTGGTTAAACTATTGCCGCTCAGTCTTTCAACCAATTGGCTCTTTTCAGTTTCCAAGGCCTGTATCTCCTTTTGGATTCCGTCGTATTCTTGCTTTTCCTTAAAAGAAGGCTTCCGCTTTGACAGCGTCGCTGGGGCCGTATCGGCTATCGCTATTAATGGCTTCTTGTCCTTGTCTTCCAGTCCGGGTTCGTCCTGTGCACGGTAGTCACTATAGTTTCCATTAAATGGCTTGATCTTCCCTTCTCCCTCAAAAATAAAAAGCTCATCCACCAGGTGGTCCATGAAATAGCGATCGTGCGAAACCAGCACCAGACATCCTGTAAACTTCTCGAGAAAATCTTCCAAAACGTTAAGCGTATCAATGTCAAAGTCGTTGGTCGGCTCATCCAGGATCAGGAAGTTTGGATTGGTCACCAACACCTTCAACAACTGAAGCCTTTTTCTTTCTCCTCCGCTTAACTTCTCGATGAAGGTGTATTGTTTCTCCGGAGGAAATAAAAATAAGTCAAGAAATTTTGAAGCGGAAATACTGGTACCATCAGAAAGAGTGATGAACTCTGCAATTGATTTTACTTCTTCGATCACACGATGATCGGGATTAAGATCTTCGGACTCCTGTGTAAAATATCCAATCTTCGTCGTCACCCCAGGAATGATTTCTCCTTTGTCGGGTCGCGTTTTTCCGGTCAGCAAATCGAGGAATGTTGACTTACCTACACCATTTTTTCCCACCACACCGATCCGGTCTTTCTTCTTAAAAACATAAGAAAAATTATCAACCATGGGTTTGCCATCATAGCTTTTTGACACGTGATGAAGCTCCAGAATCTTTCCGCCTTGTCGGGCTTCCTGCACGTCCAGTTCCATCCGGTCCCGCTTGAGATTCTGAGAAGCCTTTTCCTGGAGTTCATAATAGGCATCAACCCTGTACTTGGCTTTTGTTCCGCGTGCCCTGGGCTGCCTTCTCATCCAATCCAATTCCTTTTTCAGAAGACTTTTGGCCTTGGTCACCTCTATTTTAAGAAGCTCTTCCCTCCCTGACTTTTTCTCCAAAAAGTAGGCGTACTTACCTTTATACCTGAAAAGTTTACCCCGGTCAAGTTCTATAATCTCATTGGCTACGTTGTCGAGGAAATACCGGTCATGGGTAACCATGATCAGGGTGATGTTCTGCCCTGCAAGGTAGGACTCAAGCCACTCGATAGCCTCCAGGTCAAGGTGGTTGGTGGGCTCATCCATGATGATCAGGTCCGGTTCGGTCAAAAGCATCTGGGCCATAAATACCCGCTTGCGCTGGCCACCCGAGAGCTCAGCAAATTTTTGATCAAGGTTAGTCACGCCCAACTTACTGGTGATCTCATGTACTTTGGCATCGTAATCCCAAGCATTCAGTTCTTCCATTTTCTCGAGAACCTTCTGCATCCTGTCGGGGGAAATGTCGGGATGGTGAATACAATCTTCATACTCTTTTACAACCGCCGCGACTTCATTCTTCTCGTTAAAAAGAATATCATTGACTGTCACGGCTCCTTCTATGTTGGGTTGCTGGGTGAGGTAACCGATCTTGATACCGTCGCGCACGCTCACCCCGCCAGAATCAGAGTTCAGCTCTCCGGTAAGTATCCTGAGCAAGGTTGTTTTCCCGGTTCCGTTCTCCCCCACCAAGGCAAATTTTTCTCCCTGGGAAATCCCTATTGAGATATCCTTGAAAAGCCAACGGTCATGAAATGACTTGGAAATGTTTTCAGCCGATAAATAATTCACTTGCGATTTTTAAAAGGCCGCAAGTTAGCAGATCGTTAGCTATTTCAATAGCCAGCCTGAAAATCAATCTGTAAAGGAGTTGATACGCTAACTTTACAACTTCGCATTTATGCCGCCTTGGCTTCCTTTAAATGGAAGCAAAAAAGACAAAAGCTCAGTTGAAATAGGAAGGTAGCCGCGATGGTAAAAAATAAAAGCATACAACACATCGTTAAGTTGAACCCTAACTTAATAAAACTGTCATAATTATCCTAATTTTCAGCTAGTTATCTTATTTCTAATCTATAATTACTTGAGAATGAATTTAGTGCAGGTCATCGAAAAAGAGCATTCCAAAGCACAACGTGATATAATTGTGGCGTACATCGGCCAGGATGCTGCAAGGTTTGATAGATTGGTTGAAGGCTTTCTTGAAGGCCCTTATCGTATCACACAAAGAGCTGCATGGCCACTCAGTCATTGCGCGGAGAAATATCCTGAACTGATAAAACCGCATCTGAAGAGGATAATTAAAAATCTCAAGAAAGATGGAATCCCTGACGCCGTCAAGCGCAACACGGTCCGGCTCCTCCAGTTTGTTACCATTCCCAAATCACTCCAGGATATAACCGCGGCCATCTGCTTTTCTCTTTTTCAAAACCCAAAGGAGCCTATTGCGATAAGGGTATTTTCAATGACCGTTTTAGCCCGCATTGCCTGGAAGCAACCCGACTTGAAGAATGAATTAAGAATGCGGATTGAAAAACAATTGCCCTTTGCATCCGGCGGGTTTCTTTCACGTGCACGGATGGTGTTAAAACAATTGGCGTAAATTTGCACCCGCTTATTTTTCATGGAAGATCCCAATTCAGAACATCTTTGCAGAAGTTGCGGCAACCCGTTTAAAGGAAACTATTGCAATATATGCGGTGAGAAAGTACTGCTTGCAGAAGACCGGTCATTTAAGGCTTTCCTGAGTTCCATTCTCAGCGCCATCACCTTCGCCGACAGCAAGTTGATCAGGACCTTATGGCTGGTCATTTCCAAACCTGGATTTCTCTCAAATGAATACACCGCAGGCCGACGCGTAAACTATCTCAAACCATTATCGCTGTTCTTTGTTCTCAATCTGATCTATTTTCTTTTCCCTGTGATCCAGCTTTTCAACGCATCGCTGAACACCCAATTGTTAACGGTCCAGCGTGACCTGGTTCAGCAAATGGTTGCGCATAAAATGGTGAGCATGAAACTGAAGGATATTATCTCCTTTAGTTTGATCTACAACCAAAAGACAACAGGGCTGGCCAAACTGATGGTCATGGTCTTTGTTTTGATCGCATCCCTCCCATTGAATTTTCTCCATCGCAAGAAGAACCGGTTCTTCGCTGATCACGTAGGCCTCATGGTGGAATTAGCCTGCTTTAACCTTTTTGTCAATGCTATTTTTTTGACGCTCGTCATCAAATTGTCGGGACTGGGTCTATACCTGGATGAGCAGGTGCTGACCTTCCTGTTTGTCTCGACCAATCTCTACTTTTTGTGGATGTCTGGAATCAATTTCTACAGGGAGAAAGGCTGGAAGTTAGCAGTGAAATCGGTTTTTATGCTACTTCTGCTGAAATTGGCGCTGGAAATTTACAGGGCAGTGCTCTTCTTTATCACCATGTGGACGTTGTAAATCAGCTTTGACTTACTGAACTGTCCGCGAAAGGTTTTCGATTAATTCTTCCACATGACTGCGGTCTTCGGGTGGAGCGAGCCTCCTATAATTCATCAATGATAAAATAGCCTCTTCAATTTCCTTATTCATGGCCAGCGTCAGGCCCAGATTAAAATGACTATTGGGGAAATCCGGCTCCAGTTCAATGGACATTTGATAGTGAACTTTGGCCAGGGGAAAATTACCCAATTCGGCGTAGAGGTTGGCGAGGTTATAATGCGCCTCAAAATGACGCGGTTCCTCTTTCAGACAAAGTGTAAAGCAGTCGATGGCTTTGCTATAATTATTTTCCTGTGATTCCAGGATGCCCATATTGCAAAACGAATCGGCGATACAATCTCCGGCTTCAACGGCCTTCTGATAAAATCCTTTTGCTTTGGGGTCACCCTGCTCATCCATTACCAAAGCCTCTTCAAATGGAGAAAGCTGATTGAGCTTGACCAGTTTCCCTCCAACAAATAAATTGAGCTGGCCATGTTTTTCCTGTCGGCTCGCCTTCTTTTTTCTGACGGGCTTGAATCCGAACTTCTCAGGGGTTTGAATCGGGAATTTAACCACTTTGGCCATGGACCAAAGTTAATGGTTTTATCGTTACAATTTAAGCCCTGGGCAGGCCTTTGCTTCGATTGCATCCGACTCCGGGCAGAACCTAAATGAGCGTGCAGTGAAAGCGAGCGCCCGTGGATCGCTAGTCGGGTCACCCCACTTTTCTCCGGGCAGTCTTAACTTCTTTTTGAATTTTCTTGGCCTTCTTGGCAACTTCACCCTTTGCCTTCTCCATGGGCTTCTTCTTGGCCTGCTCAATACTTTCTTTCAGGGCGGTCATGATATCGATCACCTTTGGCTCTTCTTCTGTTATGCTTACAATCTCCTTGCCGGCGATTTTGGCGTCAATAATTGCCTTGAGTGCATCATAGTAGTGGTCCTTCATTTCGATCTTGGAAAACTTTGTCGTCATGGAATCAACAAGGGTTTTGGCCAGCTTTAACTGCTCCTTGTCGGCTTTTACTTCAAGGAGCTGTGGTACTTCCCGCATGCTCTTTACTTCATTGGGGTAACGCAATCTATACATCATCATGCCCCCTTCATGAGGATTAATCAACACTGGGGTTTCGCGGTCGCGAAGGACTACTTTGCCAACACCAATTTTGCCGCTATCTTTCAAAGTCTGGCACAGAAGGCCATACGTCTTGGCTGCGATATCGCCATCCGGACCAATAAAATACGGTGCTTCAAATAGCGTTGGATGAACTTCTTCTGCTTTCACAAACCCTTCAATTTCAATTACTCTGGTGCTCTTCAATTTTACTTTGTCGAGGTCCTCCTGCTCAATAATGACAAATTGGCCCGGTTCATATTGATAGCCTTTCACAATCTCTTCGGCTCGCAAAGGTTGTCCCGTTACTTTGTCTTTCTTTTCATAACTGACGGGGTTATGTCCTTCACGCGATAGCAAATTAAAGCTGATCGATTGCCCGCCGTCGATAGCATTGTAAATCCTGACCGGGATGGTGACCAACGAGAATTGAATGTGACCTTTCCAAATGGCTCTCATAGCAAAAAATATTCAGTTAGTCTAAAAAATGAGATAGTAGGCACTAAGATATTGATAATGAGGTGTTATTCAAACATTATTATCTTCTTTTTAAAATACTCCATCATTCGAAGAGCCAGATAAATGACGGATGGTGTGGTGGATTCTTATCTTTAATCATTGTTGTCAAACTTTGTCAAACAGCTACTTTTCAACTTCAAAGTAAGCGTCCGCAGACACGAAAAACTGCAAGAACAATGAAAGTGTCCAGCTCTATTTTTCTTCTATTCATCTTGTTGCCCTCGGCGGGAATAGCCCAAAAAAAAGGCGCCGATTTTTATTTCTTTGAGGGGGAAAAATCGCTGGAAGAAAACAAGTTCAAACAAGCTCTGGCTCACTATAACGAATGCCTTAGGTTGGACCCATATTATATGGAAGCCTATCACTCCCGCGCGTCGGCAAAGGAAGGTCTTGGCGACATCAAGGGTGCCCTCACGGATTTTAGCATTTACGTTGATAAGAAACCTGAACAATCGGACGCATTATTTAGTCGCGCTGTATTGCGGTACAAACTTGAACAATATGTTCCCGCGAGGGAAGATTTTGTAAAATTGCTTACACTCCCTCCTGGAGCAACCAATAAAGTTTTTTTTCGACAGGATGCCAACGCCGGAACGGACAAAATTTTTACGCTCCAGGGCACCAATCATGCAGCTATCTTCAACTTCCTGGGCTTAATTGAGACCAAGCTAAAGAATTACAACAAGGGGCTAATGTATATGGATTCAGCAATCAGACTTGACCCCAAGGAGGACCATTATTATGTCAACCGCGGCATCGTTAAGGAGCATGTGTTGGATACGGTTGGCGCGATAGTTGATTATCAGCGGGCATTAACCTTTGATCCTTCCGAAGGGCAAGCGATTCACAACATAGCCGTAATCAAACGCTCCCGGGGTCAACAATACGAATCCGAAAATCTTCTAAATGAAGCAATCCGTCAAAGCCCCAGCCTCCCCTATCCCTATGCCGCCAGGGCCTTTTACAGACTCCAGCACAAAGACCTCAAAGCCGCGCTGGAGGATTACGATAAGGTCCTTGAATTGAACAAAGAGGATGAAGAAAGCTGGCTTTACCGCGGCATGGTGAAGGAAAAATTAAGAGATAATGATGGCGCATTTGTGGATTATACCCAGGCCATTACATTGAAAAATGATTATGTCAAAGCCTGGCTTACGCGCGGCAATTTGCTCGTCAAACTCAACCGCCTTGCAGATGCTTCAGAAGATTATTCCGTGGCGATTACCTGGTACCCTGATTATGGGCTGGCATTTTACAATCGGGCTCTGGCCAAACAGAAACTGAATAAACTGAAAGAGGCTTGCGAAGATCTGGTCCAGGCGGAAAGATTATCGGTAAAAATTCAGAACGATTTGAGGAAGAAGATTTGTAAGTAAAGTAACTCCAATCGTCACTGCGCGTACCGGCGCTGGATATTGCGCAACGTCGCGAAGCGGTACTCTTTACCGAGGGACTCACTTCCCAGCGTTGCTCTATTTTGGTCGGCGCTTGGAGTTTTTTTTATTGGGTACCTGAATACATCAAAAGTAAAAGAGCAGTTTATGAAATAATAAATACCTGCAAAAATGGAATTGCGGCTTTTATGCTCGGCTGCAATTTCAGTAAACGGGTAGTTTGTCTGATCCCACAGGGGATTGCTTCTCCCCTCCCGCTTTTCCAAATGCAGTGCTACCAATGAAGGAGGATTAATCCTTCACAATCGTAAACTCCACCCTCCGGTTTAGCCTTCTGCTATCTTCCGTGTCGCTGTTAGCAATGGGCTTTTGCCCTCCATATCCTTTGCCTTTGATACGTTTGGCATTGATACCCTTAGAAACAAGATAGGATTTTACCACTTCCACACGTCGCTGAGATAATTGTAAATTCAGTCGGGCATCACCCCGATTGTCGGTATGGCCCGCCAGTTCTATTTCAATCTTTGGATTGGTTCTTAACAAATCAACCACCACATTTAACTCGTCAAAAGACTCTCCGAGTAAATTGGTTGTCCCGACCAGGAACAACACATTTTTGAGGTTAACCGTTGCTCCAATTTCAATGGGCTGCAGTTTAAAATTTAATTCAACCACCTGCATCTCAAAAGTGTGAATATCCAGTTTCTCCAAAACCCCAACATAACCCGGCGCCGCTACCACAATGTTGTACACATTGGTTGACGATATCCTGACGGAATACCCTCCCCGGTTATTCGATGAAGTATGGTAAACGGAATCCGATTTGAAAAGCAATTTGGCAGCAACCGGCTGGCCTGTCTTTGAATTGGTGACGACTCCTTTTACCGTGGTGCGCTTCTCATCCTTGCCCGGCAGGTTTTCATGTTTGATTTCGACTATCTTGATGAGCGTATCGGGTACATTGTT
Organism: Bacteroidia bacterium; assembly: GCA_043785125.1. Classification (GTDB taxonomy): domain Bacteria; phylum Bacteroidota; class Bacteroidia; order Cytophagales; family Cyclobacteriaceae; genus ELB16-189. The sequence continues at coordinate 57,029 of JAYVXP010000164.1, read as the reverse complement.
TTTCAATGTATCCAGGTAAGGTCGGATATCACCGTACCCATCGCTATTTTGGGTCGTCGTAAACAGCGCAAGGTTGAATTCGGGAAAGGTGTGATAAAATAATTCTCGCCCATCCGAGTTTACCCGCGAGCCCATATTGGAGGGTACCGACCAATGAGTCCACGTATCATCCAGTCTTTCGGAAAAATAAACATCAAAACTACCATAACCTTTTCGACCGTTGGAAGAAAAATACAAGTACTTCTTGTCGGCACTGAGTGCTGGGCTCAACTCCTGAAAGGAGGTATTGATAACCGATCCCAGATTTCTGGGTTCGCTCCATACACCCGCACTATTTTTAAGGCTGACGTAGAGGTCTTCCGCACCCCTGGAGTCATATGCTTCTGCTGCATAAACGAACACCGTACCTTCGGCACTAACCTGACCGGAAAGGGAAAGTGAGCGATTCAGAAAATAAGGGATCGGAATATTTTCAGGTACCGACCAACCTGAATTTGTTTTCCTGGATAATGAAATCCCCTGGGTTTTGGCGGGATCGCCATGCTGATCATAGTGATTGAAAAGCAACAACCAGCTTCCGTCGTCAGACAATCCGGCGATAGCATTATACCCCCGGTTATTGATAACGGAGCCACTGTGAACAGGCGATGACCACTGGCGTCCTTGCCAGGTAGCATACCAGATATCGCCCAGATCCTTCTTGCCACCCATATTCTGTGGATGGTTGGCTATCGTAAACCAAAGCGTTTTACCATCACGGCTGAGCAACGGATTTTGTTCATCAAAGGCCGAGTTCAACGGATCCAGCGCTAACATCGTAAACTTTTGGGCTATCCCCGAAAACGTGATGGCAGTCAACAAATAGAAGAAAAACAAATACTTCATTCCCGTAAAGGTAAAAGAATGTTACGGTTTACTTACCCATGCGTTGTCTTTGATGCTAAACCGCCAGGGGAGCAAAGCATCTTGCCCCGCATAGTCGATACCGATCCTTTTGCCTGAAACGATTTTTCTTTGGGCCAATTTGATGCCAACGTCCTCAATCCAAACTTCATCACTTAAAAGGTATTTTCCATTAAAACCCCGGTCAATCCCCAAAGCTTTCGTTAGTTTGCCAGGTCCCGAACCAATCCGGCTCAATGACTTGCCCTTTGTCCTGCCCAGCATGTGTTCTTCGCCCAGATAAGGTTCAACCGCGCGGATCAGTACGGCGTCGGCAATGCCCGGTACATTCGTGACGATATTGAAAAGATGATGAATTCCGTAGCATAGATAAACGTAAGACATACCGCCAGATCCAAACATCACTTTGTTTCGTTCTGTCCTCCCCCGATAAGCGTGACAACCCTTTTCCTTTTGAGAATAGGCTTCTGTTTCGACTATGACTCCTGCTGTAACCTTCCCTTTGATCTGGGTAAATAAAACCTTTCCAAGAATATCCCGGGCAATTTTCACCACATCCGGCCGTAAATAAAATGATTCAGTCAGTTTCATAGAATTGCACGATAAATTGACGGGTTTTCAGTCTTGACAAAGTATTCTACATTTGATCCTTAATTTTAAACATACCAACTCATATGAAAAACATTTTAACGATTTTACTCACTGCCTTGACCCTCGTGGCCACAGCGCAAATGCGAATCCCACAGAACAGTTCCGCCGGCACGGTTTCCAGTGTGGTGGGTTTGACCGATGTAAAAATCGAGTATTCACGCCCCAAAATGAAGGGCCGCAAAATCTTTGGTGAAGGGAGTGATTTCCTGCTCCAATTTGGCAAAATCTGGAGAAGCGGTGCCAATGAGGGTACCAAAATTACCTTCTCTGATGATGTGAAAGTGGAAGGCATCGCTGTTCCAAAAGGGAGCTACCTGATCTTTACCTGGCCTGGCGCGACTTCCTGGACTGTGGCGCTGAGCAAAGATCTTGAAGCAAATGAAGGCAACTACGATGCCACAAAAGACGCAGCCAAATTTATGATTAACGCTGAAAAGCTTGCCGAAAAAGTGGAAACACTTACTTTCTCCATCGGCGACATCAGTGAAGACAACACCAAGGCCAAAGTTCAACTGACATGGGAAAATACTTCAGTGAAATTCGGCGTTCTCACAGAGTACGATAGCAAGGTGATGGAACAAATTGAAAGCAATCCCATCACGGCTGCCCGCTACTATTTTAATACGAAGAAGGACCTCAAGCTAGCGTTGAAATGGACTGATGAATATCTGTCTGACCCGAAGCATGCCGGAGAATTCTGGAACATTAACTTCAAAGCCCAGATTCAAAAAGCGCTGGGAGATAAAGCCGGTGCCCTGGCATCTGCTCAGAAATCACTTGACTTGTCCAAAAAGGCCACCAACGATTTTTATTCAAAACAGAATGAAGAGCTGATCAAATCATTGAAGTAACCCCTTCATTTCATCCCCCTCTCCATCTGGAGGGGGGCCGGAGGTGAAGTAAAAAAAAATTGAAATACAACAGATAAACCCACCACCACCACGCAACCAATAATGTTGTATAGCAAAAAAGCGACTTCTCCCCTTTTGAAAAAATACAAATACAGAATTACGAATTCAGCAATAATTGCTGCGAAGAAGACAGCCTTCGACTTGATGTATTTGATGTAAAATGCGCTAATAAAAATTCCAAGAATTGTTCCATAAAATAAAGAACCGACAATGTTCACAAACTGAATAAGGTTCTCGGCCTGGTTGGCAATCGAGGCAAACCCCATTCCAAAAATAGCCCACCCCACAGTAAAGTATTTTGAGGCCTTGACATAATGCAAATCAGTTCCTTCGGGATGAATCGATCGCTTGTAGATATCAACGGCGGTGGTTGATGCCAGTGAATTTAATTCGGAGGACATCGAGGACATCGCTGCAGAAAAAACCACTGCCAGTAAAAGTCCTACCAGCCCGTGCGGCAAATAGGTCATCACAAAGTTGATAAAAACATAATCCTTGTCGAGCGTATTGGATCCAGGCACGGCCTTTCCAATAGCCTCTTTAACCTGGCTCCGGATTGCTTTTTCTGATTCCTGAATTTGCTTTATTTGCTTTTTATCGCTTTCGATTTGACCCCGGTTATTTGATGCAACCGCCTTCGACAAGCTCTCCATTTTTTCCTTTTTTGCTTCAAAGGCTTTTCCATAGTCCTTTTCAAGTTGCTTGATTTCCGGAGCATAGGCCGTGCTCATCGCCTTCTCCTTCAGCGGAAGGTTATGAAAAACCGGAGGCTGGTGAAATTGGTAAAACACAAATACGAGTATGCCGATGTACAGAATCACAAACTGCATGGGGATCTTCAGCAATCCATTAAAAATCAATCCCAACCTGCTTTGTGTGACGGATTTACCGCCCAGGTACCGACCCACCTGCGATTGATCTGCTCCAAAATAGCTCAAGAATAAAAACAACCCTCCTATCAATCCTGACCAAATGTTGTACCGATCGGTAAGATCAAATGACAGATTGATCAGATTAAGCTTTCCCATTTCCCCCGCAATGTGAAAAGTATCGGAAAAAGTAACACTGGGCGGAAGCATTGAAAAGGCAACCAGCCCTGCCGTAATCATTCCAGCCATAATGATGGTTAACTGGTATTGTTGCGTAAGACTAACGGCTTTTGTTCCGCCGGATACCGTATAAATCATGGCCAGCGAACCAATCAGAATTGACGTCAGTGTAATGTTCCAGCCCAAAATTGCCGAAAGAATCAACGCGGGTGCATACAAGGTAATGCCCACCGAAATTCCCCGCAGCAACAAAAAATAAAATGCAGCCAGCGAACGGACTTTAAGATCGAACCGCGTTTCGAGGTATTCATATGCGGTGTACACTTTCAACTTGTGATATAACGGTACTGCGGTGATGCTCAGGATAACCATTGCCAGCGGCAAACCAAAATAGAATTGTAAAAAACGCATCCCGTCTTCATAAGCCTGACCGGGTGTAGAAAGAAAAGTAATCGCGCTGGCCTGCGTAGCCATGATGGAAAGGCAAATCGTCCACCAGGGAAGGCTGTTGTTGCCCAACAAATAGCCTTGCATGTTTTTACTGCCCCTGGATTTCCAGGTACCGTAAACCACAATCGCTGCAAGGGTGCCGAAAAGAACAGTCCAATCGATCCAATTCATGCGAACGACCGGGTTATGAGAAAATACAAAAGTACCTGAGCTGCCAGAACTAACATAACCAGCCAGTACCAGCCTTTCCAGGAATTGAATACAGGAGGTTTCTCTTCCGTCTCCATTAATTTATCTTCGATTTTACTTTTGTATTCACCGGTTTTCTTATTTTACCAAGCGATACAAGGTTGGCAAACAATCGATACGCTCCGGGTACACCTTCCGGCAATTCGCGAAAAAACGAAAGCCCGGTATAAACATAATGCCCTCTTCCATATTGCGCAACAAGCAAACTTCCATCGCGTGGGGGTTCGCCTTCATCATGAATGGATATCAGGGCTTCAAAATGAGCATCCCATTTGTCCGGAAAATACAGCCCCCGCTCCTGCACCCAACCTTGGAAATCTTTAGCGTTGATTTTATTGGGATAATTCAGCGCTGCATGGTTGGGTTGTAAAATACGTACTTCGCTCCCTTCTTCCGTCACACGATCACGCGAAAGCGAAAGTGGATAGGGTGCGATCTTATCCGCATCGATTTCCAAACCCAAATTGTTATTGTACTGAACAATCATGGTGCCCCCATTTTTCACATAAGTCAGCAAATCATCCATGAAATGCCGGATGCGGTCATTGGTATTGAGTGCCCGGATACCCAGCACGACGGCATCCAGTTTCTTCAGGTTTTCGGGAGTGACTTCTTCATCTTTCATTTCCCAAACCTGAAAGCCCATGTTTCTTAACCCTGCAGGAACTTCATCTCCGGCGCCCTTTATATATCCCACCAGACCTCCTTCCTTTTTCAAATCAAGATGAACCAGTCTGGTTTCAGCCTTGGGAAAAAGGGTTTGAATGGGTATGTGATCATAATTGATCAATTGAACCGATTGATCAAACTCCCGGTCTCCCACGATAGCAATGGCGCGAACCGGAGCAGTCAGATCCTCTTTGCCTGGAAGCACTTTAAATGTGACGGCTATTTCATCGCCTCGCTTTTTTAGTTCAAAGGGTGCCAGCAAGGGCTCTGCTTTCCAACCAACCGGCAAGGATAGTTTTATTGACCCGGACTGTATTTTTTCAGACGCTGATTTAACCAGCACCGTAATATTCCTGGGGGATTGATCTGGAAAGACAACGACCTTTTCAGAAAGGTTGAGAAAGACCTGAGGAACAACTTCAAACGGCCGGGCCAACTCGCCTTTGACCATATCAGTCCATTTGTAAATCAATGGACAAGAAACAATTAAAACTTCTCCATTTACCAAAAAAGTAAACTCGATTTTTACGGCTGGGCCATTCTCAGGCCGACCAACCATGTTCGGATCAGAAACTTTGAAAAGTCCCTGATCGTGAGGTTCTGTTAACCAGTAAGGCCCGGAGTAATCCTTATTTGCATTAATCGTCTTATTGTTTTTGAAAGCCAGGGGTGTATTGTTCTTCAGTACGGCAGTCAAGACCGTATCAAACCCAAGATCCGAAGAATGGATATCGACCAATTTAACCTCGCTATCCGACCGGTTCAATACTTCAAAGTTGGAGGTCACCTTTTCTCCTGGCGCAACCCAAAAATTATCCGACGTAACTTCTACAAAAAGTCCGAGGCAATTTTGAATAAGGCTGTTTACATCGGCCAGCTTCCGGGTTTTCCATTGGCTACCCTCAAGCAATAAAATCTCCTTTCTGATTTGCAATAACAATTCAACCGAGGCAGCTGGATTTTCTATGTTGTAGTCGCGGGTGGCTTTCTCGACAAGCGGTTGCACTTTTTCTCCACCTTTAAGCCTGCTCCATCCCGTGTTGACACCCTCAAAAATATCTTTCTCAGCCTTCTCCCCTTTCATCTGCTCAAAAAATTCGGAGGCATCGCCACGCCGACCAGGCGAGCCAAAGCCCTGGCTTTTGTGTTGCGTTCGACTTTCAGCGGCCAGTTCAGAGGAAGATTTCCCCAACAATGCGTTGTAAACACCGACATTCATAAACAATATCCCAGGAGTGTTTTCATTGATAGTCTGATTCCACCATCGCCCTGTATTGGTCAGCACTCTCTTTACTTGCCAGGTGCCCCATTTTTTTGCCTGGTCGGCAAAAACAGTCGGGTTATTGGAAATATCAAACGCTTCTATGGCCAGCATCGCGGAAGCTGTGTGTTGACCATGTCCTGCACGTTCATCGGGTGGAAAGCGAGTAATAATCACATCTGGTTGAAATTCCCGGATGACCCCTACCACGTCTGAAAGTATTTCCTGTTTGTTCCAAATCGCAAAGGTCTCTTTGGCGGTCTTGGAATAACCAAAGTCAATGGCACGCGTAAAAAACTGCTGACCCCCATCAATCCTGCGGGCTGCCAACAATTCCTGGGTTCTTATTAATCCGAGGAGGTCCCTGATTTCCGGGCCAATTAAATTTTGACCTCCATCTCCCCGGGTGAGGGAGAGATATCCCGTAGTCACAAACCGGTCATTGACCAAGTAAGCAATGGCCCTGGAGTTCTCGTCGTCAGGGTGCGCGGCGAGGTACAATACCGAGCCTAAAGAATTCAGTTTTTTTAAGTCCAGTTTTATTTGCGCTGCGTCGGGTTGTTTCCTGGTTTGGGCCCCGGCCAAATTGGTGATCAGCAAAAAGAGGGCAATGGCGATTCTCATTAATACTAACTTTCTTTATGCGAATTAACGACAAAATTGAGGATTTTCCCTTTGACCCTGCTCTTAAGGCCAGGGTTAAAGGGACTAATCTTTCTTCAACGCCGGCTTTCTCAAATCAACCAACCGGTTGATCTTTCGTCCGTTACCAATAACCTGCATTTTTTGAATTTGTTCGATTGAAGAAAAAATAATTTCAGGCGTTACACGGATTCGGGAATTAAAAGCTGTTTTTATTTTTATTGCTGCCGGAACTTGTACGTTTTCATCAACAGAAATATGAATGCGAAGGTCATCCAATCCCATTTCATTTGTAAATACTTCAACCACATAATCGGCAACCTCATGCACATGATTGATCACATCGAAAATAGCCGGCGGATAAAGTGTTGTTCCTTTAAGTTTAATCATCTGCTGTTTCCTTCCCATCACCGGTCCCAGTCGTAATGTCGTGCGACCGCATGGGCAAGGATCGTTGTGGGCCCTGCACACATCCCCGGTTCTATATCGCACCAATGGCATTCCTTCTACCCCCAGTGTTGTGACCGTTACTTCACCTGGTTGTCCTTCCGAAACAGGCTGGTTGTCATCATCCAGCAATTCTACAATAATCAATTCGGGATGTTGATGACCGCCCACGCCATGCTCACATTCTGTAAAAGCCGTTTGCATTTCTGTGGAAGCATAAGTACCCGCCAACTGGATGCTCCAATCTTGTTTAATTCTTTTCCCGAGCGCATTCAATTCAAAATCCTGAGTGCGGAAACTTTCACCGATGCAAATGGCCCTTTGAACCGAACCTCCATTTAATGAAATCCCTTTTTCGTTGGCATATTCCGTCAACTTCACCAGGAAGGAAGGTACGGCAATCAACACGGTCGGCTGGAGGCGTTCAAAGGTTTCAAATTGTATGTCTGGAAGACCTGGTCCTGTGCGGATCAATCCGGCATTCAATTTCCGAATGCCCTCATAATAGGCCATACCAGCCATAAATTGGCGATCGAGCGTAAGCATTAACTGGAATATATCACTACCCCCACAGCCTGCGCACTGAAATGAGATAGCCTCGTTGTAAGCAAGCCGCTGAACGTCATGTTCGGTAAGCGCCACAATTACGGGTTTGCCCAGCGTTCCTGAGGTACTTGTATATTCCGCGATTTCACTTTTTGGCATGCATAAAAAATCCCAATTGAAAAGTTGCAAGTCATTTTTGGTGGTTGGCGGGATTGCCGTCAGGTCTTCCAGGAATTGGATGGAATCAATATTGACTTTATGCCGTGCAAAATGGCGACGGTAAAATGGAGAATACTTTTCCAGATAAATCAACAGCCCTTTCAGTTTTTTTTCCTGAAAAGATTTGATCTTTTGGCGAGGTTGAGTTTCTATCTTTGGAATCGTACTCATTGCTCAATGATAACCACAGCACAAGCCATAGCCTGTATATGGGAAAGTGAAAGATAAATTTTGTTCCAGCTTTTGCCGTTAGCCAACGTAAGGAAAGTGCCCTGGAGATTTATGGATGGTTTGCCAAGTTCATCGGATACCACTTCAATCTCATGCAAGGTATAACCAACTGTCAATCCACTGCCTGCGGCTTTCAAAAATGCTTCCTTAGCTGCAAACCGGGCGGCGTAGTGTTCCATCTTGTTGGTTTTGGATTCACAAAAAATTATTTCCCCGGATGAGAAAACTTTTTCGCGAAAGCCATTTCCCTTATGGATCTTTTCTCCAACACGATCTACTTCAATGATATCTATTCCTATGCCAATAATCATTTCAGTTTTTCTTTGCAGCGCCCTAGGTTTTTTCTAATGTGATCACGCTCTTGTTCAGTGGCAATTTCCTTTGACAATCCCAATTCATAATATTGCACGGCTTTTGAATATTCCTTTTTCTGGAACAAAAAATCGCCAGCGAGCAAATACGTAAGATAGGAATCCGGGTTCCACTTTACCAGACTATCTGGCTGCATCATATCGTGGGGTTGAAATGGAAATCGATAACCTGAAAATTTGACAAAACCAGGAAACTGTGGACTGGTTAGAAATGAGTCTGTGGAAATAGTCCTGTCCTGCTCATAAATTTCTTTGTCGCTGCTCAGTTTGTCCTTGAAAACTTTATTCAAATCATAACAAACAAATTTGCCCAACTGCCATGGAGCTGTGGACACCCACACCAAATGCTTCTCAGGTTGAAAGATAATGGCATGATGGGCAATCAACTGATTAACACTTTTCTCATTACCCAGGCCAATGTTCTTGCCGCCGATACCCAGTTGATTTCTCAATATTCCTACCGTTTTCGCTATGGAATTGTTTCCATTGCGCCCGAGTAATTCTTCCACTCTTTTGTAGCGATAGGGTGATGCGCTGGTTTTTACATGCTCGCGATTGAGGGGGGTGTCTCCCAATGTTTTGCTTTGAAAATGATTGGTGCAAATAATATACTGTTTATTGGGATCGTAGAGTACGGTTTCTTCAGGGCTCTTTTCTATGATCGCCGCCTTTCCATCTTTGGCCGATCCGATTAAAAAAGATTCTGAAACAAACATGTGCCTCTTTTGCGCAATCTGGTAAGCTTCTTTGATAGTGGATGCATATTGTAAAATTTCACGAGCTACCAACGATACCGGTGTGGCAGAACCTGCAGGTATCTCTGATTTTGCGGCGTTGATCGTAACCGTGAGCCCTTCCTGATTCATTCCCGAAAGGACACCGGTCATTCCCCCAAAAGTCACCATCATAAACTTGTGGCCCTGAGCAGGATTGTAAAATGCAATGATTTTGTCTCTTGCAAACTCATCGCCGACATAAAAATCAAAATTCCTCCCAACAATGAGTGTGCTGTCTTCTGATTTTCTGCCCCAGGTAGCAAAGGCCGTGCATCCTACCAACGACATGTTTTGCAATGCATGACCAATGTCGTGGGCTGCATGATAATTCAGAATCCGCTGATAGGAAGGCGCAATGTCATCAAATTCAGGGGACGCAGCCTGTGAAACGCCAAAAATTTCCTGCTTGTATTCTGCGGGTACGTTTTCATCCAGATCCCGGTTGAACCAACCAACAAAATACCGCAGTATTCCCAGGTAGAACCTTGAAGGAACCAGGCGATGGATTTGCGCATTGAACACCACTTCCTGATGCTGGACCAATTCCTTTGTCAATTTGCCGTTGGCAACGCCTAGGCTATAGGGTTCACCTTCAACATACAATTCATATAAACCGCTTTCACTTTTCCTGAACCGATTGTTGCCCAGCCCATAATATGTCTTTCCTATTTTGTTTCGTTCCCCCATCTGACTTGCCTCCACTTTTGGAGGCTGGACTCTTGCCACAATTTGTATGTAGACAACAAGCGAGGTTGCGAGGACCAAAAAGCCTGCAAAAACAAAGAGAATGACCCGAATAAACCTATACTTCATTAATCTTCTTGACAAGGTAATCACCACCAAAAATTTCTGAACACGTAACCACCGCACTTACGGTTACGCCCAGCAAACCATGCAAATTCAGATTCTGCCCCGTCAAATAGAGATTGGGAATCTTGGTGCGCGGCGAAATAAAAGTCTTCAGCGGCTCCTGGTAGTCCTTCACTATACCATAAATCGAGCCATCATCGGTTCCAATGTAATCACGCCAGGTCAGTGGCGTGGCCACATAATAGCTCTTGATGCATTGCCTGAATCCCGGAAATCTTTTTTCGACATCGTTGAAAAGTATTTCTGTTTTACGAAGTTTGAATTCTTCGTATTCCGGCCCCCTGTCATCTTCTTCGGAAACGGTATTGAACGTGTGTGCCCATTGCTTAACTTCATCAAATCGCATATACGCCATGAGTGTAACACCTTCTGTAAAATCTGTCGCCCGGGAGGAAGCCACAAAAAACATAGCAAATCCATTGGGCCAGTTCTCGGGCGTATAATTGATGGCCGACCACGCGCTATCCTCCGTAAAACAGTAGAAGTTGCGATTAAGATAAGGGAATGTGCCCTTCTTCATCACCACATTTACGCAAAATGTAGAGATGGAGTTTTCAAGGCTTTTAACGCGGTTGCGATAAACCTTCTTGATCATTTCCGTTTGCGTAATCTCAATTGTTTTTTTTGGATGAATGTTTGAGACAAATTTGTCTCCATATATTTTTTGCCCCTTTTCCGTTTCAGCATACTGAACCATGCCTCCCTCTTCTACCAGTCGCGTCACTCTCGTATTTTTCAAAATGACTCCGCCACGTGAGACAATTTCCTTTGCGAGCAGACGTGCTATTTGTGAGCCCCCATCGACAAAGCGATACGAGCTTTCAATATAATGATTGATCACCAGGGCGTGAACATAGAAGGGAGTCTTATATGCCTGGCCAGCGTACAGCAGATTATTGCCGGCGAGTACGTTTTGCAATTTTTTGTTGAGCGTAAGCGAATCGATGTAGGTTTTGGTATCCAACTCCAACACACTGCTCTTCTCCATAAAATTCCCACTTCTTAGGTTATAGAGCGGGAACTTGGCGCAAGTGTCTTGAATGGCTTTGCAATACGTCCGGATTGCATTTTCTTCATCAGGAAAGTCCTTGGTTAACACTTCAATAAATCTTTCATATCCTTGCGCATAGTTATAGATTTTGGGATCGTTACCGAAAGTAACAGAATCAAAGGCGTCTTCATCCATTTTGCGAATCTTCACCTTGTCCATAATTCCCAGGTAGGTGAAAAGCTGATGCATATTCTGCCCTTTGTCAAGCCCCCCCACGTAATGGACTCCAGAATCGAAAATAACCTTATCGCGGGCATAGGTTTGTAATGTTCCACCGATTTGCTTGTTTTTCTCTGCAACACAAACTTTGTATCCCTCCTTGGCCATAATCGTAGCGCAGACCAATCCTCCCATGCCGCTGCCGATCACCACTGCATCAAACTTGCTCATACACTCCCGCTTTTTTCTTGAGAACAAAAATGACATTGGAAGTAAACCGCGTATCATCCACCATTTCCATTTCAAAATCATGCGCTATGGCTTGACGATGAATCGCTTCGCCCGATATAAAACTCAACGCCTGATTTGATTTATTAAATTTCATGAGCTTAACAGAAAAGAATTCGGTCAGCTGTGTACCCCTGTGCTTTTTTACCATGTCCTTGTTGCCATCCCGGATAATGATTTTTCCCCCTGCGTTCAATGCTCCAAAACAATTGTTCAAGATGGCCTCCTGTTGCACAGGATTGAGGTAGTGGAGCACATCGCTAATAATAATGACATCGTATTTTGCCAACGAGTAGGTAGTAATATCACTGAACTCAAAAGTCAAGTCATCGGTTTTGGAGTAACAGTGTTTGGCTGTTTCAATTTTATCTTCGTCATAATCCACACCGGTAATCCGCCGTGCTTCCGAAAGAAAATGCAACATGTAACACAAAAAACCATACCCGCAACCGAGGTCAAGGACATGTGCTTCTCGCGGAATCATTTGATGAAATAGTTCATAATTATGTTCTAGCCTGAGTTTGATTCGAAGGTACCACTCCAGCACAGGGCCTTTGAAAAGATAGTTGCTGATCAACTTCCTGTTAAAGTATTCCGGCGTTTCAATTTGACGCGCCAGTTTTAAATACTCCTCTTTGAAATAGGAACTGATCTTTTTAGTCCGCTCCGAATAGTTTGTTCCATAGCGACCAACCTGCAGTGGAATCCGAGGTAAAAATTTTAATGTCATGGTTCCCTTCTCCACATAAAGCTCCCCTTTTGGTATCAGATTCCCCGATCCATGAATAACCAAAGGTAACAGGTCTAAGCCTAATTTTTCGGCCATCAAAAAAGCACCCTTGTGAAACCGCTTTAAACGACCGTCGGTAGTTCGTGTTCCTTCCGGAAAGACAAGGATCGAGTATCCCTGCTCCACCCGCTCCTGCATCCGGCTGATGTTCTCTTCTGCTCCATCCATGATCGGATAATATTCAGCCAAACGGACGACAAACCCAAACACCGGCGAATTCCAGACCCAGGTGTTGGTGACCAAAAGAATTTTTGGGTTCAGCGAAATGGTTGAAAGGATGTCGAGAATAGATTGATGGTTGGCAATAATTACTGCCGGTTTTTTGAAAGTAGCGGCATTTATATCCATCACTATTTTCCTGCTGCTCATTGAAATTGGAAATATCCATCCTGTCACTTTACTCATCAGAAAGTGGAATGCCAGCTTCATTCTTTCCCGATGAAAAGGCCATACTTTAAGCATCAGAAAACCCAGGATAGTTAAAATAAATGACCCCACTACAAAGTAGACGTATGGAGTTACCGACTTGAGCGTACCCCATGCCCTTCGCGGTGGCTGTTGACGTAAAGCGGGTCCGCTGATCATCAGCCTGAAAAAAAATGGTTCCAATGTCTGCGACATCACCACAACGCACGCAATTCCAATGATGGATATAGATGCGATCGACCGAAGCGCAGGGTGCTTGGCGAAAATAAGGACTCCGAGGCCCGCCAGCGTGCTCACAGCAGAAAGAAAAATGGAAACCCTTACCGACGGAAGGTGATCTTTGCCATAGCGGTATTCTTTTTGCAAGCCATCCATAATGAAAATACTGTAATCATCACCCAAGCCAAATATGAAGGTTGACACGATGACGTTGACAATATTAAATTCAATCCCCAGCAAACCCATGAATCCTAAAATCCAAATCCAGGTAATGAGCATGGGTACAAAAGTGATCAGGGTAAGCTCAAGCCGCCCGTAGGCCAGCAACAGCGCAATAAAGACCACAATAGATGTGCTGGTAACGATGAAATTAAAATCCTGATTGATTAACCCCACTAGCCGCGAAGTGATTAATTGGCGGTCCGCCACTTCGGTGTTTGGCGTATCCCCCAATGTCTGGTACACCCTTCCCCTGTCGTTGGATTGGGCCAACATCACAGCGAGTACCCTATCCTTTTGCACAATGAGGTTATCGACAAAAAGATTGTCGCGAAACATTTGAAAAGATGTCATCGGAAGTACAACTGTCTCTTTTCTTACCATTGAATTAAACCGATCAAATGCAGAAGGACTGAATCCCGCATTATTTCCCGCCTCACTCAAATTGGCAATCACTTTGTCCTTGTTATTTCTCTTCCAAAATGAATCCCATAGCTTGATTCGCTGATCTTGTATTTTGGTTGATGGATAAAAAGAGGTCAGGTGCGTAAAATGCGAAACGACCCCCTTTCCTTTGAGTACCTCCAGTTCAACCTGAGCCGCCTGACTGTGATTGAGTGCTTCTTCCAAATTGGCCCCCTCCGAAATAATGAAGATTGATTTTATACCCGCACTGTTGAGGCTGTTTAATTCCTTTTCGGCCACCCGAAGATCGTCGGTCATATAATTCAACTGATTTAAGTCGCTGTTGAACTTGACCTGAAATGCAAAATAGAGGAACACCGGCGTCAACAACAGGATGCCCGCCACGATGTAGCCATGCTGGTCGAAGCGAAAAGAAGATATGCTTGCAAACCGTCCTGGCGATGAAGCCAGAAAGCCTGGCCGCACAAGGTGGGGTAACAGAACCAACGTACTGAGGGCCGCACCTATCAAAGTGCAGCCTGCAAAAAGCCCGAAATCCTTTAGCACTTCAGCGTTGACAAACTGCAATGAAAAAAATGCCAACACCGTTGTAGCACTTCCTATTGTGAGTGGAAACAAAAGATCTTTGATGACCTCACGGGCATCGGGCTGATAATGATAATATGAAATGAAATGAAGAGCATAATCCACGGCTACACCCAATACAATCGCCCCGGCTGCCAAAGCCAGAATGGAAATACTTCCCTGAATTAGAAACATCATCGCCAAACCAAATGTGCAACCCACTACCACGGGCAAAAGCAAAATAAACGGAGCGCGCTTTCGCCTAAAGAAAAAGCCCAGAAAGGCAATCAGGAACAAGACCATAATACTGATCGTCAACACGGTATCATCCCTCAGACGTGTGGCATTGCCCGCTGCAACCGCATGGGTTCCGAAATACCGAACATCAAAACCGGGATTTAACGACTGCATTTCCTTGAGAAGGGGATCAACCTGATCAAAAAACAAACGGGCCTTGCTGGTTTCGCTTGAAGCAAAGGATGGATGAACAAAGAAAATGAGATGGCTAAGATCTTTGGAGAAAACAGCGTTGTCGTAAAGGATGTATTCTCCCGATACCTGCACCTCCTGGATTCGCTGCCACACCGGTCTTGCCAACCCCAACGGGTCCCGCTCGATAAATGGCCTCAATGCCACGCCACTGGGCGAGCTCAGTGTTTTAAAATTCTTTCGTAAAGTTTCGGCAATAACAGAAGGCCGCACCAGGGAATCCATTAGCCTGTAATCACGTTCCTCCAGGAAAACGGGCAGATGTGCATAAATTTCTTCCAATAGATTTTGTGCCAACGCATCGTCTATCCTGAAACTGATTTCTTTCACGCCCGGTACGGTGTTGATGCGTTGTGTCAACTGTTCGGCCAACTGAAGCAAACTATCCGGAGAGAGAGGTTGTGACAGATTCTTTGATGAAAGCATAAAGATCAGCCGGTCTGCAAACCGGGAGTTTTTGAAAACAGTGTTCAGGCTTTCAATTTTTTTGTCCTTGGGGAAAAACTTGGAAACGTCTTCTTCAATTTTTATCTGCAGAGCGAGATAAAGCAAAATGGAATAGGAAACACCCAAAAACAGGTAAAAAATGATTTTGTGCGCTTTAAAATAGTCGTAAAGACGAAGAAGCATCGTTCAAAGTAACAGGATAGTAGAGATCATGCAAAAAATGAAACGGGAGTTTTGAATTTATGTTTTTGTTGCCTGTTTGCGCTTGAGAAAAACAAAAACACTAAGCCCCGCTACCAGCCCTGTTACGGTGGCCAGTGTCACAGCACCGGTCACATATTGCAGGAAGTGGACCTTGATTAATTCAAACGGTGACAAATTGGAGCTGAAATCAATGGCGACAGCTTTATCACCAAGCCATAGGCCACCAACCCAATGGCTGACATAGATGACCAACGGAATCAACGGAGGGAAACTGATATTCGAAGCCAACAGCACCAGGACTTTGTTTAGCTTAAATACAATGGAAATGGCAAGGGCGGTCACAATCTGAAAACCCCAGATGGGAACAATACCCATAAACACTCCAAATCCTATCGAAATAGCTTTGATGGAATCCGGCTCTCCCGGAACAAGCAGGTATCGTGCTGTCCAGCGCTTCAGGTTGGCCCGGTTGACGCTGCGGAAAAATTCTCTTGGTATAAAATAGACAATTGCTATGATCGTGAGGAAGGTATTCAACACGCTGATGCGGCTAAAATCTTTTAACGGCCGGAAATGACTCACACGCTGGTCTGCCGGAGCATAGTAAACTTTGACTGGCACGGAGTGAATGGGAATTCCACTCCAGGCACTTCGTACAAGGACTTCAATTTCAAATTCAAACTTGGTTGAAAAGAAACGGGTATTCGGGTAGCGTGAAACCGGGTAGAGCCGATATCCCGATTGCGTATCCGGTAATCGCCGTCCGGTTTGTACCCAAAACCAAAAATTGGAAAAGCGATTTCCAAAACTGCTTTTTCCCGGCACACCCGATTGTTCCATATTCCGCGCACCCATGATCAATGCGCCGGGGTATTCTTCCATTGCTTTCAAAAACAGCGGAAGATCATCCGCAAAATGCTGACCATCCGAATCGATGGTGATCAGGTTTTCATAACCCAAACTGCGCGCAGCGGTAAATCCGGTTCTTAGTGCGACACCCTTCCCTTTGTTTCTGGGGTAGTCGATGATATGAAGAGAAGTAAATGCGAAAAGGATTTCTGAAGTGTTATCGGTGGAGCCATCATTAACCACAATAATCCTGTCGGTATACTCGAGCAGATCTGTAAGAAGCCGGGGCAACGTGGCCGCATTGTTATAGGTGGGCACCAGTATGCCCAATTTCCTGTCTTGAAACTGTCGGTTTAATTCCAACCTGCTCATTGCACGAAACTGCTCCCCGCACGATAAATTCCTTTGAATTTGAAAAAGGTTATGGGCACTCCAGTTGCTGGCTCTGCTTCCATCGAAATCAAGCTGGCGACAATCTCAAAGGCTGAGTCGACCGCTTTATAAATAATATTCAATTTCACTTCACTGTGCTTACCCGGATCCAATACAGCCAAAAACTTCATGTTATCTCCCTTGACGATCCTGGCAGAAATCCCAGTCGCCTCATCAAAGACTTCCCTGACGATTTGCATCATGCAGACACCCGGCATCACCGGAAACCCTGGAAAATGACCCGTCAGGATTTCATGGCCTGCATTGATCCCCAATACAGCATGGATTTCTTCCTCCTCTCGTTGAAGCTTGCGAAGATAAAATAAACTGTTCAACAGTATCATTGTTGCAATTTCCTTAAATTAATCTGCATATTAAAATTGAAATGAGTAATGGAAATCGAGTCGGGAACGCCGGCCGTATATCCGCCTAGTGTCACCTCCACTTTTTTCTTTCCGCCCCACTCCTCCCGGATGCTTTTCAAATGCTGGCAGTCGTCGCTGGTCACAAGGTAAATTGTTTTCTTACCCCTGGGTACCTGGAGATACTTACTATCCTGATCGACCAAAAGTGTTGCCTTCGGGTCGCGTTCGTAGCGCATCAGCACCAGGTAAAGATCATTTTGAAGGGTACGGATTACAGGACCTTTGTTAATCTGTGGCAAAATGAAGTTGACCTTGTTCCGTCTGGCGCCGAATTCAAAATCAAAGAAAGTCGTGCCCGCCTCACTGGTAAAAACAACCCTGGTCACACTGTCGCCAAAAGACTTAAACAATAACAAGCCGCTAAAGTGCTTACCCGTGACATCTATTGTAGCCTTGTACCATTGGGTTCGAAAATCAGGCACAAATCTCTTAAAACAATCCCGATCAAATTTCCCCGCTTTCCGTGCATAGGAAGGCGCCTGGCACCCGATCCAAACGAAAAAACTAATGAACAGAAAAAAGCCCTTCCGATAGGTCTGCATTGAATTCCTTTTGAACAAATTTCATCACCGTCTTATCACCGTTGCGTTCCAGCATTTCCATAACCGACACGGTAAAGTCTTTCCGGTCAACAAAGATATTGATGTTTTGATAGATGCCTGACAAGACTTTTGATTTCGGCGTCAGTTCAATGAGATAGTTTTTTTCATTCTGGAATGCCCTGGAAGTAAAGTCACTGTTGATAAGAATTTTACCTTCCATGACATCCGCCAGTAAATGATTGACCTGACGCAACGCCTTGCTTGCCTGCACCGGAATTTTACTTTCTTTTTGTTCGTCCCGGACGAGGGCCTGCGCCTGGTTCAAAATCACCAGATACCGGAAAGGCTTTGTGTATTCCAGCCTGATTTTGTCAGTCCGCTTAAACCAGAAATCGCCTTCTGAATTAATTTTTTCGGAAAGCATCGAGAGGTTCTTTTCCTGAGTGAAATGACTTTTGATGGAAGTAATTTTTCCGGCTTCAGTTGAGAATTGTCTCTTCAGAGACTCCAGATCGGCTATGGGTTTGTATCCGGGATATTGCGAAAACCCGGTGATGCCCATCAAAATGAAAGTGAACGTACACCCGATTTTAATCATCACGCCATAAACACGTAGGGGTCTGGTTTGTGACTGGCTAAATAAAAAAGCACAGGACGGATGTTTATGCATAGGGACTTTCATTCAATAATTGATCCACCCTCACCACTTTCAAACCAAGTTTTGAAACGTGGTTTAAAAAATCCGGCAGCATCGCGATGGTGGAATCACAATAATCGTGAAACAAAACAATATCCCCAGCCTTCAGGTTCCGGGTTACACGCCTGAAGAGTTTTTCCTTGTCCTGGATGATCGTATCAAAAGATCGCACACTCCAACCGATCGTGATGTATTCTCTTGTGCGAATAGCCTTGGCCAGGTTAGGATTGGTGACCCCATAAGGTGGTCTGAAGAACCGGGGCCGAAGTTGAAGGATGTCTTCCACCGCCTGATCAGCAGCCTGCAATTCATTGCTCATTTTATTGGATGACTGAAGATCAAATGTGCCCGAATGCGAATAGGTGTGATTTCCTACAATGTGACCTTCAGCGTGAATTTGCCTAACCAGTTCCGGATTTTTCTGCACCCGATTTCCAATGCAAAAAAAGGCAGAGGGCGCCTGGTGGGCTCTCAGAATGTCCAATATCTTTTGTGTCTTATCCGGCAAAGGGCCATCATCAAAAGTGATTGAAATAGCCCCGCTCTTTTCAGGGCCATGGCAGAGGATGGGAGCAAAAAACTGAGATGAAACCGAAAATGCTCCATAAGCGTGAATAGCTAAATAAATAATGATCAGTGGAATCACAGCCCAAAACAGATGGGTATTATAAATCCAGTTCAGGATCAGAATAAGGCTTAGTAAAACCAGGAAAACAATATTAACAATATATCTCAGCACGCTTGTAACAAGATAAGGGAATGATTTTTTCCGAAATAGGGATTGTAAATCAAAACATTTTTGATTTTATCTGAATGGCTTGCACCCAAGGCCTTCGGAATCTGTTGCTTTTTTAAAATCGTTGCTCCCAACCACAGCGCAAACCCTGTGGACGTTGGGTATTCACCACAAAGATGCTTATAGCCTCCCACGGCATTTCCGCTCCATAACTGCTGCACAACCCTTTTCCCCATTTCATCATATCGCAGATCTCCGCTTTGCCCAACGAGAACCAGGTCAACATCTTTTGTGGTCATCGAATGATTTTCCAAAAAACTTTTGCACTGATCAATGATCTCCACTTCATCCTCCGGACAATACATCATGCGCACATCTTTTAGCACGGCGTAACTACTTTCCTGTTGCCGTGCAGAAAGTAAGAAATACGCTGCACCTTCACCTTGCCTTGCGCCGTGATGGTACAATCCAAACCGGCTGAGAATCGCGTGGCTGGTTTCGGTTATCTCGTCCACTCCCCCAACCAATAGATGCTGCTCTTCGCCTTCCTGCAACTTCATCAACGCATCCAACAACGAACACTCCAGTGAAAACGCGCCTTGCACATACGTTTGGTTATAGCCGAGGCATTGCAGTAACAATCCGATTTGCGAGCCAATCGAATTATGAGTCGATTGTATAAAGGGTGTCGGGTTTAGAGACTGTTCGTTATTCGAGATCATTTTGGAAAGAAAAATTCCGGTATCCTCAAGGCATCCGTAACCCGTACCGGTAATAATTCCATCGGGCTTCAAAAGGTTGGCCTCTTTTAACGCCATCCCTGCCGAGGCCACTCCCATCCTGATCACACGACTCATCCTTCTTATCGCTTTCGGATCAATCCAAAGTGTGTAGTCCGGTTCGGTGCAGGTCCACTTCGTACCCGATGGTTCAATGACCTCGTCCAGAAAAGAACTCTGATCAAAGGTCTTCTGTGGGGAAATATTGCCGATGCCGTTAATATAAACCTTGCTCATGCTTTTGAAAAAATAATAGATGAGCAGTTTCCGCCAAAGCCGAAGGAATTGCTGAGTACGTTCCGTATCGGTAAATCTCTCTCAAAAGTCTGTTGCGGTGTGAAATTCATTTCGGGAATGGGATTGGCAAACCGCAAATTGGGAAATACGCATCCGTTTTGGATGGCAAGCATGGAGTACACTGCTTCAATTCCTCCACTTGCTCCCAGCGTATGACCCGTGAAGGCTTTGGTGGAACTCAGCCTTGGCACCGTCGAATCAAAAAGTCGTTGAATCGCCGCCCCTTCAGAGCTATCGTTGTTCTTTGTTCCCGTGCCATGCAGGTTGATGTAGTCAATGGCTTCGGGCTTCAATTCGCCCATCTTCAGAGCGTGCTGCATCGCTGAAAATGATCCGCGGCCTTCAGGTGATGAGGCAGTCTGATGAAATGCATCATTCGTATTCCCAAACCCAGCAACAAAACCAAAGGGTTTTGCCTTTTCGGCCTGAAGCACTTTTTCTGAAACGAGGACAAGAAAACCGGCGCCTTCACCCAGGTTGAGTCCGGCACGGGAGGCGTCAAACGGTCTGCAAGGTTCTTTATCCAGGATCATTAAGCTGTTGAATCCATTGAGGGTAAATTTAGTCAGGGCATCCGTACCACCAGCAATGACCACATCGAGATGGCCATGCTGAATGAGACGCGCTCCATAGATCACTGCATTGATAGACGACGAGCAGGCTGTATTGATGGTCGCAATAAAATTTTTCACGCCCAGCTCATCGGCTATGCGTTCTGTGCTGCTGCCACACTCATGGTCCACCACATCACGGAGTCTTCCGCGCTGCGGATTCTGAATAAAATCAATAAAGAAATTTTCAGTTTTGTCCATCCCGCCAACTGTTGTGGCAGAAATAAGTCCGGTTCGCCAGTGCTTTAGTGAGAGCATGGCGTTCTGCAAGGCCTCACGCGCAGCCAGTATTCCCAGTAAAGCGGTGCGTGAGGTGTTTTTCCTTTTGTACGCTAACCTTTTAGAAAGATCTTCATTGCTGAGTTTTACTTCCCCGACTGGCAACTTAAGTTGGGAGGATAATAAAGTGAGGGGGCCAATTCCGGAGTGTGAAATTGCGAGCGCATGTAGATTTTCGGCAACGGAATTTCCGATTGCCGAAACAACCCCCAAGCCAACAACATAGGCTTTGCCTTTCAAGGCTAGGAATTTTTGTGGGCCTGGATATATTCCGCCATGGACTGCACCGTGCGAAAGATTTTTGGGCCTTCCTGTGGATCTGCAATTTTGATATTGTAGTGCTGCTGAAGCAAAACAATAAGCTCCAGCGCATCGATCGAATCCAAACCAAGGCCATCTACAAACAAAGGCTGATCATCCGCAATATTTTCCGGTTTGAGGTGCTTTAACTTCAATGCCTCGATAATCTGACTTTTCAAGTCAGCCTTCAACTGTTCGATCATTCCGAAATATAGAGTTTTATAAGATTTTCCGCAGTATGTTCTACTCCAAAAGCCTTCTTTGTCTTTTCTACCAAATAGATAAAAACATCATATTGGTCGCCCAACACCTCTACCCAGCCCGCGAGAAAAGCCTGGGCTGAATCTTTCCCAATCATCATGTCAACGTAAAGGGAAAGAAAGGGTGCGTCAAATTTATCAAATACAAGGAAAACATTTTCCCCTTTAAAGCAATTGCGGATGCAAATTTCACCGGCCACAATGTTGGGCAAGGTATAGACAAACAGAGATGGACTTGGAATTTCTTTTAGCGTTTCAAAGTATTCTCTATCCGTATTATGACTGGAGGTCGCATTCGATAAGACCACGCCGATTTGCTCCGGCAAATATTCCTTTGCTAAGGCCCGGTCCTTTAACAAAACTTCCGTTGCCAGTATTCCAAGCTGCGAAAGCGGATTCATTTTATAGAACTTAGGATATTCCGGATTGAGCAAGGTATAGGATCCATTGAGAAAAGCGGAGAGGTTAGCTCCTGCACTCTCAAAGATCAATTGATGATCCTTCACAATCCGGTTATTCCGGACCACACAATATCCATTGACAAAGTTCACGGATTAGCTTTCGTTGCCCCAACCGGGAGTTTTATTGTGCAATTCTTTCTTCAAAACTGATAAATTTCGACACCCGATTCAATTGCGCTGCATGGTCTTTTACAAAGGGATTGTTTTCGTCCCAGACATACCCTGCAAGGACAGAACAAATTTGCCGCTTAATCTCCGGGTTCGGTTTCTTGCTAAAGAAAATCTTTTCCAGGGTGCCATCGTACCACCCCATGACATAAGAGCGGAATGTATCAACGCCTTGTTTAATCGGCTTGGTGTATTCAATCTCCCAATTAATGTGCTCACCCCGGAGCCTTCTAACAACCAATTTACTTGCCAGGTGACTTGACACTGTGGCAAACATAACCCCCGATGAAAAGACAGGATCAAGAAATTCGGTAACATTTCCAGTGAGTACAAAGCCTTTTCCATAAAAGGATTCCGTAGTAGCTGACCACGCTTCCAGTTTACGTGGCTCGAATACCCACTTCTGATCTCCGAAGCGATCCTTCAAGTATGCATTTCCGTCAATGAGCGTTTTGAATTGATTCGTAAGGTCTCCCCCAACCTTCTCAAAGAAATCATGACCCCCGACAAAACCGAGGGAGGTAATACCGGTAGAAAAAGGAATGACCCACACCCAAAAGCCGGGTTCATAGACGACAATAACAATCCGGTTAGGTTCTTCAAACTTCAATCGGTGTTGATCATGGACATGCGCAAACACCGCTTTACGCGGATCGAGATTGGAGGGTTTATCCAATTTAAATAGCCTGGGGATTACCCTGCCGTACCCGCTTGCGTCAACAATGTATCTTGCCTTTATTTGACGGATCGTTCCATCTTTTTGTTGATAGGTAGTGATGGACGTTTCATCCTCAAAAAACTGAATGCTGGTTACGGTACTTTCGAAGTCAACTCGTACTCCCCTATCCTGAACAGCCTGAATCAGCGTAGAATCAAACTCAGCGCGCTGTACCTGCCATGTCCAGGTCCAGCCATCGGTAAATTGTTCGCTGAAATTAAAGTCAGATATTTCCTCTCCCCTGAGAAATTTGGCTCCAGATTTTTCCTGAAAATTTTTAGCCTTCACCGCTTCCAACAACCCCACGTCCTCGAGTACTTCCATACAGCGTGGCAGCAAGCTCTCGCCGATCACAAAGCGCGGAAATTTTTCCTTCTCTACTACCCTTACCTGAAGCCCCGACTGGTGAATTTTAGCGGCAGCAATACTTCCGGCCGGGCCGGCACCGATTACCAATACGTCGGTTGTTTCTAATTCCATAACGAATATTTTATCATTAAATTCGGTTCAACTTATCCTGTCTTCCGCAAAACCATCGCCGCATTGCATCCACCAAAACCGGAAGCTGTCTTCAGACAAGTTTTTAATCGCAGCGACTCCCATTGCGATTTGATATTAATCGGAACGGAAACGCCAAGCGTTTCAAATCCTAAAGTCGGCATAAGCTCATTGTTGAGCAAAGCGTGAATGCTTACCACGGTTTCCACCACTCCTGCTGCTCCCAATGTATGCCCAAAGTTACCTTTCAAACTGTTCAACGGCGTCTCCTTTAACCCACAAAGATTAAACGCCTTTGCCTCCATCTCATCATTGAAGAGCGTAGCCGTGCCGTGAGCTGAAATAAAATCAATCTCCTCTTTTCGAATCCCTGCTTCACGAATGGCTCGCTGGATTGCCATTCCCAATTCCTCCCCAGTACGGGATGGGCCGGATATGTGATTGGCATCATTACTCAGGCCCCCTCCTAAAATTTGAATTTTAGGTTCTACACCAATTTTGCCAGGGTCACTGGTTAGGACGACTGTGCCAACAGCTTCTCCCAACGTAGTCCCCCTTCTTTTGCTATCAAAGGGCCGGCAAGGTTCCGGGCTGAGTGCTGATAAAGATTGAAACCCAGAGACAACAAATCGCGAAAGTATATCTGCACCGGTTATCACAGCGTGATCATAGTGACCACCTTCCAACAATTGTTTTCCAAGGAGCATAGCGGTGACACCGGAGACGCAAGCGTTTGAGACGACCAGCGGTGCATTCGGGTTTTCAAAAAAATTTGAAATTGTGCGGGCGGTTTCCGGTAAATGAATGTGATGACTTTCCCGATTACCCTGTTCCATCAAATCAATATTTCCTTTGGTGGTGGACAAGATGAAAACTACTTTCGGTGAGGCTGGATCGAGCGCTGTTTTTTGGAGCACATCCTGAATAGAAAGTATCACCAGCGTTTCAAACCGGGTGTATCCCTTGAGTTTGTTTTCCCCCATCATAAAAGGAGCATCATATAGTTTACCCAAATAGATCGGCTCTTTTGAATACACCGAATTCTCTACCAAGCTGATCCCGGTTCGGCCATCCCTTACCGCCCTGTAATTTTCTTCGGCCGTCATGCCGAGCGGCGAAATAATCTGATCCGCAGCGATCCAGGTAGTTCTCACTTTGATCAAATTAGTTCGGCTTCCATTTTCTTTTTCCAGGCTTCAAAAAAAGGAGGTATGGTCAGTTGAAGCTCAAATGTTTTGACATCCACAAAGACCTGAAGTGAAGACCCCGTAGCAACGAGATTACCACTTCCTGTTTCAAAAATCCGGTAATTAAATTTCATTTTGGCGGCCAGGTCATTAATAAAGGTACTCTCCACCATTAGCTGGTGACCATAGCGCAGGGGCTTTTTATAGTCGCAGTTAACCGACACGATGGGAACGGCCAATCCCTGATGATAAAAATCGAGGTAAGAAATGCCATACTTCTTACCAAACGCTTCACGACCATCTTCAAAGTAACGGATATAGTGCCCGTGCCAGACAATTCCCAACGGATCGGCTTCATTGAAGCGTACGGTTACTTCTTTTTGATTTTGAAGCAAGGATAGTAAGTTAAATAGTTCTTTCCGGTAAGTTATTTTTTTAGCGCATATTCTCTTCGCCACAGATCATAATCTCACTTCTTGAGTCGACGGTTGTGCGCAATGGTATTTGTACATCCTATTCAATGTGCCTTCGGCAAACAAGAAACAAAAGAGTAAAGTCTTTGTTTTCATAGTTTCCGATTATTCCTTAATAAAAATTCTCATTTCACATGTTGCGATCGGTTGTCCTTCATCCGTTACATTTCCTCTCACCAGGGTCACCCCCATCAGTTGGTTAATAATTTCGATCCGGGTAACCAATTTAGACTTCACTCTGGGAAGTGCAGAAATATTCAAGTCTTTTACCGCAGCTATATATCCGATCGGAACCGGCATCCCGGATTTGGCAAACCTATACCCAGCCTGTAATGCAGCGGATTGGGCGATGTGCTCGACAATACCCGGCTCCAGAAACAACCCATTGATGACAAAAATATTGTCATCCTCCAGGCTCAGGCTTGTCACGGCCGAAGTCTCATCGGCATCCAACAATGTGTCCACCATGACCATGGGCGATCGTTGAGGGATGTATTGCAATATATCGCTACCTGAGACTTTCATTTCGTGGATACTTCCTCCCAAAAGTTATAATAATTAAACCATTGTTCTGGGTATTTCCTGATCATTTGTTCGAGGTTTTGTACAAAAATATTAATTAAATCATCGATTGCCACAGCACGGTCAGGTTGATTCTGAAAAGTGATCAGCGGGCTACCATAAAAATGATAATGGACGGCCGATTCCTTGAATGCAAAGACAATGGAAACGGGAACTTTAAACGTTGAAGCCAGAATAAAAGGTCCCATTGGAAAATGGGCCGGAGCACCCAAAAAGGGACGCACAACAGTTTTACTTCCTTCGGTAAAGCGATCAGCGTGCAAACACACCAGCTCATTATTTTGTAATGCCTCGCCAATCGCGTACACGTGGGCCAGGTCTTCTTTCACCACGATCACTCTGAAATTATGTCCACCCGTAACGCCCTCCAGATAATCCTTTATTTTCTCGTGCTCCCCGTCATACATGACCACATTCACGCGGGTATTCAGGCGCTTGAGCAAATGTCCTGCAGCTTCCCAATTCCCGACGTGACCACTGATGAGAATTCCACCACGACCTTGCTCCACAATCTTATGGAGGTACTCTTCGCCGTCAAAGTTGTAGGTAAATTTATTTTCAATGCCTGCCATTACAATCACCTTGTCCAGAAGCGTCTGGCCGAAGACGTAGTAATTGGAATAGAGTTTTAGCAGCGACTTGAGGCGTCCATAGCCTAGTCTTTGATTAAAGTAGTTATAAATCTGGCGGGACGAGGACACCGAGAATAGAAAGAAGTAAAAGGCGACAAATCGCAAAAGAAAGTAGGCAGGAAGGACTCCCAACCTACGGCAGACAAAAACAAAAATCCTGTATCCGAGTTTATTCCCTTTTGATTTTCCCTGCCAACGAGGCATGTTCAGACTTTTACCTCAACACCAACGCGGGAAATAACATAATCATAAAAGTTTTGGAAGGTTATGATACCGGCAAAATCCTCCGGCTTTACCTTGAATCCAAAATTACCCTCAATCACAACAACCAGATCGATGTAGTCGAGGCTGTCCAGTTCCAAAGTTTCACGAAGATTGGCCTCGGGAGTTATTTTATGACCGTCGATTTCAAATTCTTCAACCAGGAACCCATTAATTTTCTCTATGATGCTCGCGTTATCCATTGTCTTAGCTAATCCATTTTTTAACAATCAGGGAAGAATTGGTACCCCCAAAACCAAAAGAATTCGACAAAAATACATCAATATTTTTATTTATCCGCTCACTGGTAATATTCAACTTAGCGGAATCTTCATCTGGGTTCTCAAAGTTGATATTGGGCGCCACAAACGATTGCTGCATCATAAGCATGGAGTAAACGATCTCGGAGGCACCCGCCATCCAGCATTCGTGGCCCGTCATCGATTTGGTTGAACTCACCAGCGGTCTGGCTTCCCCAAAAACAGAATGAATGGCTTTGGCCTCACTAGCGTCCCCGGCTGGTGTAGAGGTGGCGTGGGCATTGATATAGTCTATGTCCCTTGCTTTCAAACCGGAATCCTTGAGGGCCCTGGAAAGTGAACGGGCAGGGCCGTCAACGCTTGGGTTAGAGATATGTGTACCATTGGAGGAAAATCCATAACCGATTACCTCAGCCAAGATATTTGCCCCTCTTCGCTTGGCTGACTCAAGACTTTCTATAATTACTGTTGCGGCACCCCCGCTGGGTACGAGTCCGTCACGATCCCGGTCAAAAGGGCGGCTGGCGGCTTGGGGGTTGTCTTCACGTATGGAAAATGCACCCAAGGCATCAAAGTTGCCCATTGAGTAAATGTTTGTCTCTTGCGCCCCGCCGCAAATGATACAGTTCTGAAGCCCATTTCGGATAAACATGGTAGCCAATCCTATGGCATGCGAACCACTCGCACAAGCGGCACTGACACTGAAATTAATCCCCTTCAACCTGAAAATCGTGGCGAGGTTCATATTGATAGTGGAGTTAAGCACTTGAAAAACTGAACCCGAGCCCACCATCATGGTGTCCTTTTTGGCCCGGATGATATCGATGGCCTCGATGACCGACTTAGCGGAGCTGTCATTGCCGTAAATGATTCCTACTTCAGTCTGATCTATAAAATCCTGAGTGATTCCTGCCTGAGCCATCGCTTCAATCGTGGCCATGTAGGCATATTCTCCCTGTTCAGGAAGCATTACACGCGCCCTTCTGTCTAATACTCCTTTAAGGTGGGGTCTCTCAACAAAGCCGGTAAGACCGGATCGATAGCCCATCTCCTTTCTCAGCTTATCCAGGATGATGCCAGACTTACCGTTGTACAATGAATCGGTAACCTCAGCAAGGTTTTTTCCGATACAGGAGTAAATCCCCAAACCTGTAATAACTACTCTTTCCATTCCGTAAAAGTCTTACCAAACCAGTAAGATCAAAAATAATGAAATAATGGGTTTTTAAGTTCATTCTCATCAAAAGACAAGAAAAAACATATCGTCATTTGGGGCCGTTGCGCTACCGGAAAATCCCTTCCGTGACTCAGGAATACAGCCCCCCATTGATCGACAAGACTTCTCCGGTGATATAAGATGCTCTCCCTGAGGCAAAGAATTCAATTGCATCGGCCACTTCTTCAGCACTCCCAAATCGCTGCATGGGAATCATCTTTTTCAATTCTGCCTCATTCAAATCCTGGGTCATGTCGGTACGGATAAAGCCGGGCGCCACGGCATTGACAGTGACACCACGGCGAGCAACTTCCTGCGCTAACGCTTTGGTAGCCCCGATCACTCCTGCCTTAGCAGCGGAATAATTAGTTTGGCCCGCCATTCCTTTTAAGCCGGATAGCGAAACGACATTAACTATACGGCCATATCTTTTTGTGAGCATGCCTGTGAGGACAAGTCGCGTGACATAGAAAAAACCGTCAAGACTTGAGCCCAATACATTTTTCCATTGCACTTCGGTCATCCAAATCATGAGTGTGTCTTCACGGATGCCGGCATTGTTCACCAACACTTCTATGGTTTTGTCTTTATGGTGTTCTATCCATCCACCCAAAACAGCATCTACGTCTGTCTTATTCGAAACATCAAACTTCATGAGCTCACCATCGCTGCCTTTGGCCCTGACTTCCTCCAATGTTTTCATTGCTTCGGCTTCATTGGATTTGAAATTGATCAAAACCCAATAGCCTTGCTCAGCCAACCTGATGCAAGTTGCCCTGCCAATGCCACGAGAGCCTCCGGTAACTAAAGCATATTTCATTGCAGTCAATTCAAAATCTCAGATTCAAAATTCAAAATTAATCCAACTAAAAAATAGAAGCAGGATCCTGTGAAATCAAATATTTTCTTACCGCTCTCAACTCCTTGTACATGGGTTGGTCCTCAACAAAAGTTGGGATGATGGCCCTTATTTCTTCATATAATTTATGCGTTACAGACGACAACCGCGTCTGGCATTTCAGAAAATCAACAGCCTGTGCAAGGGCCAGCGCCTGGATCGCCAGAACGTCAAATGAATTTTCAATAACGCGACGGGTGAGCAAGGCTGCATTGCAACCCATACTTACAATGTCCTGATTATCGTTATTATTTGAAATGCTGTGCAGATACATGGGATAGGACAACGTTTGATTTTCGGCTGTCGTGGAGGTAGCCGTAAACTGAATCCCCTGCATCCCAAAATTAAATCCGAGTTTACCCAGGTTGATAAAAGGGGGCAGTTTTTGATTCAGTTTATCGTTGAGCAAATAATTCAATTGCCTTTCTGAAAGCATGGAAAGTTTGGTGATCACTGTTTTCACTTTATCCATTTCCAGCGCAACATAATCACCATGGAAATTTCCACCGTGGAAAACATTGTTTTGTTCATGGTCAATGACTGGATTGTCATTCACCGAATTGATTTCATTGATCAGGACATTTTCCGCCTGAAGGAGTGTGTCGTAAACAGGCCCGAGGATCTGGGGAACGCACCGCAGAGAATAGTATTCCTGGACCTTATCGGTAAAAACCGCTTCTTCTATTTTTTTGTGGTAGAGATGGTCTGATCGCTTGCGCACCAATTTGCTGTCGCTGAGAATAGAGCGCATACCGGCAGCGACTTTCCGCTGACCTTCATGGTGTTTGGCTTGATTGAGTTCCGCAGAGAAGTGGTCGTCAAACGACTTCATCAATTCGTTGGTCATGGAGGAGAGTGCCGTGGCGCAGTACAACAGTTTTTTTGCCATCAGAATGTTCAGCAAACCAACGCCGGTCATGGCCGAAGTGCCGTTTACCAAAGCCAGCCCCTCGCGCAAATAAATTTTCACCGGCGTGATAGAAAGTTTTTTCAATACCGCCCCGGCCGGTTGCAATACCCCTTCGAAGAAGACTTCTCCTTCACCGATGAGGTTCAAAGCAAGGTGAGCCAATTGTACCAGGTCGCCGCTGGCCCCAACCCCACCCTTCTCAAAGATACAAGGAGAGACACCGTGATTGAGGAAATGAAGCATTACGGTGAGCGTGTCTGGATGAACGCCGGAATGACCCTGAGCCAGGCAGTTTAATCTTGCCAGTGTGGTAGCACGGGCCAATTCTTCAGTAAAGGCATTTCCTGCACCGGAGCAATGGCTCCGAATCAGGTTATACTGAAGCTGATAATGATCTTCCTCACTGATCTTGAATTGCGCCATAGGGCCAAGGCCCGTATTGATTCCATAGATCACTTTGTCTGCTGCATACGATTTCAGGAAGGAAAAACTCGCTGCTACCTTCTTGATTGCCTGAGGTTCAAGTGCAACCTGTGATTTGTCTAGAACGATCCGCTCAAAATCTTGCAACGACAGGGCTTTGCCTCCAACTATGACATTGTCCATGATAACCAGTTAAATTCATCGAATTATACAAATAAATCAGACACAACGCCCTAAAAAGTTTGATTTGCGGATAAATTTCGGCACAAAATCTAAGAGCCAGTTGAGGCCACGCGCTTTATGGCACTTGTGGTCTATTTGCAGTAAGTTTTTCGATTCGGCTTTTTACCATAGAAGAATTCACACAACGTTCACGGAGAGTTCCGCTGTGCCTCGCTGTCTTGTTTTTCTGTCGCCAGGATCAAGGCTTCCTTTCCGGACTTATCCGAAGTATGATATCCGGATCGTTTAAGAGAACATATAAAGCTCCATCGGGGCCGGTTTTTAAATCCCTTACGCGACCAACCCCTTTCAGGATCAATTCCTGTTCGGTCACTTTGTTATTTTCTATAACCAGCCGCCGGATTTCTTCAAAAGCAAGAGCGCCCACTAATAAATTGTTTTTCCACTTGGGGAAAAGGTCGCTGGTAATAAATTCAGCCGGACAAACGGCAATAGAAGGAGTCCACTGCAAGACCGGTTGTTCCATCCCATCCTTCTTTGTCTCCTTTGAAACCACCGATCCATCATAATCCATACCATAAGTGATTACCGGCCAGCCGTAGTTTGCCCCCTTCTTCAAAATATTAACCTCGTCACCTCCCATTGGCCCATGCTCGGTTGCCCATAGGTCTCCCGTTACCGGATGCTGCGCAAGACCCTGGACATTGCGGTTACCCATGGTGAATATAGCGGGTAATTTTCTCTTCTCTCCTACGAATGGGTTGTCTTTTGGAATTGATCCATCGGCATGAATACGGAAAACTTTTCCGGATGGCTTTCCTGGGTTCTGGGAATCATTAGCCCTGGCCATGTCGCCGATAGAAAAATACAAAAAACCCTTCTTATCGAACATCAATCGCCCACCCCACCTGTTGCCGCCGGATATTTTTAAAGAGTCTGGAACTTCAAACAAGGTTTGCTCCTCTATCCACTGATGACCTTTGATCCTGCCTCGTACCACTTTCGTCATGCCCACAACATCTCTCGCAGAAGGGTTTCCTTTGGTGTGACTGTAAGCAAAATAAATCCATCCATTTTTTGAAAACCCAGGGTCAATGGCAATATCCATATAGCCGCCTGTAGAATTTTGCGCGTATGTTTTAGGCACTCCTTGTATGGGTTGAGGATCCAATTTACCATCAACCATCCAGCGAATTGCGCCCGTTCGTTCAGTGACGAGCGCGCGGTGGTTATCCACAAACTCAATACCCCAGGGAGTATGCAGATCGGTAGTGACTAACTTTTCAACTTTAAGGACATAATCTTTAGTAGTCAATCTCGCTGGGATCGGTCTTACTGTATTGGGTGGAACTTCCTGTGCTGAAATAATATAATCAGCCACTGCTTTGATCTCTTCATCTTTTAATGTCGCCCCCCATCGGATCATTTCGGTGGATGGAATACCAAATTTGATATTGCGGAAGATCGCATCGCGCCCTCTCCCATATTTCCAATCCGTCTTGATTAATTTAGCTGCGGTGTTCCCTTGCAGTTGAGCACCATGACAGCCAGCACAATAAGTCTTATAAATCGGCGCTCCAAGCTGCGCAAACAGATATTCGGATGAAAGAAATAAGATGAAACTAAAAAGAATAACTCTTTTCATATCCAAGGTTTCTTGCAAAAATAATGAATAAGCTATTCTTATTTAGGAGTCCGGGGATGATTCTTGATGGGGACCGCACTGAAGGACCCCAGAAATAGAGAAATTTATTAAAGAGCGTTTGCCATAAAATTTAAGCGGGGGTTTGGAACGGCACTAATAATCCTTCTGAACCTTTAGTACATCCATTATAAACTCATCCAATTTATTTTCATTGGCCATCTTAATTGCCTTTTCCATCTGTTTATTTTTCTCAATGGAAATCCCCTTCTTATAAACCATCATAATGGAGATAACGGCTGCTTTGGTTGCGTTAAACTTGCTGGGCGTGCTTTTATTTTCCAGTGCATTGCGCGCATAGCTTGCCAGAAAGACGCCGAGCAGCGGATCGTTCTTGTCATACAATTTTGAAACGGGGTCGGTCAGTTCCAATACGATCGCTGTACTTCCCTCCAGCCAACGGAGCACAAAGTCGATTGTGGCTTGTCTCTTGTCCGGCTCCTTGTTCAGGTCATTTCCCTCAAGCCATTTCGCTGCGTCGATGATGGTGCTTTCATAACTGGCATAATCAGCCGGCGTTTTTAGAACGATGTTTTCAGGAACATCAAATTGGGTTTGTGCGTAAGATAGTTTGCCCATAAGGGCTGAGAGAAAAAGCACGAAGATCAGTTTCGCGGTCATGGAGGATTGGATTTATGCTGAATTATGCTGAATGTAAGATATACTATTCCTTCCTTCGAATTACCGTAACTCGTGGGATATTTGATAGTACCTCCCGTGGGCCCCGTCGACTAATTCGATTATGACACCTAGATTGCAAAGCGGATGCCTGCTCTTTTCTTGATTATTGTGGAAATTGAAGAACGAAAATTTTACGGCTCTGCGATTTGTTACATTCTTGCCGTTGAGTAAATACAACTCATCTAACCGCTGAAGTAGTAAAACTTGTAGAAATTTCCTTTGAAGAAAAATACTTGTTTAAATTTATCAATGATGATGACGTCCGGATAAATTGATTCTAAATAGGAAAACGGGTGATGTAATTTTCATAATAAATAGAACGCGAACGAGGAGGCTCCTCTGGAGCCCAGGATATGCGTGTTATGATTTTCTAAAAACACGGGGCCCCTCTGTGGCCTGCCTTTACGCCGATTTCTACTCTATGTTGGCATGGGTGATTTCGCTAATGTCTCCTTAAATGAATGACATCTCTGATGACGTAGGCGGTTTCCCTGTCTTTGGCTCCCTGGGAGCCTCCTGTTTGTAGCATATCTTCAACAAAACAAAATTACTAGTCGGCCCCATGATAGTTCTTCTTCCAACCCTGACTTTTGGGGCAGCAGTGCTTTATCCAGATGCTGCAATTCCGAGAAAATATCAAAAACATTACTTCTGTACTTCCCTTTTTGGCTCTTCAGAATTAGGCGGTATCAGAATGGTGATATTTGCACATAACACCACGACGTATATGTTCCATTTGTGCGCATTGTCAGTATTTATTCATTTCGCGGTCTTCTTTTCCTTGGCCAATAAATTCCACAACAACAAAAGAGAGAAACCCCCGGTATTGAAGAATAATCGATCAGATCATGAGGGTTTTTTTGGATAATGATTTAAATTTTTAACAATGATTAGAAACCCTGTAACGCCGTTGCTATTTTGGGCTATCCATTTAACGCCAGGCTTATGTGGAATAACCTCGGATTTGAAACAACGGGTAAATATTCTACAAAGTATAGGGTGATTTGGATTCTTGGGCGATTGAACGGACGGTTTTCTTCCTGTATAATTTAGGCTTATTTCCATAATCAAGGATTACAATAATTAAATCGCAGCTAGGTCCTACGTGGCAGAAAGCGGGTTACCTTTTTGTTCCTAAACGTTTGTATATTTGTAAATTTTGCATATGAATATAAGCCTTACAAAAGTTAAATTGAAATTCTTCTTGGTTTCCTTGTTTTTGCTGGCGGCCAATCTGGCAACCGCACAAGTAGTGGGGGATTATAGGGACAACCTGGGCATTCTTGGCGCTGGAAACTGGTCGACCCTGGCAACTTGGCAGAGATGGAATGGCGCTTGGGTAACACCGACTGCACTTCAGGGGTATCCAGGTCAATTTGGTACCCCCAATACGGTAACCTACATAAGTCCTTTATCGGTCCTTACACTTGATGTTAGCCCAATTTTTAACTTAAATAACCTCACTTCCAGTACAGGTTTCCTTGGTACTCTTCAAACAACAGGAAATGTTAATCTCACATTAAACGGTAACCTCGCGTTAGGGGCTTTGGATATCATGACTTTTGGAGGAACCGGCAACCTCATCGTCAATGGCACATCACAGATTGATGGTTTTTTTACTGATAACAATAATGGAGGTCTTTCCAGATTTGTTGGAGCCGTAACACTCACTGGCATTGGCACATGGACTACCACCGCAGTGACCACGAGTGCCAATTTAGTTTTTCGTGGTGGCATAGTGAACGGTTCGGCTGCATTTACTGCAGGTGGTGCAACCTTTGACACAAACAATCAAGCCTTGTCTGGCGCAACTGCCTCTTCATTTGCAAATAATATAATCATCACCGGGGTTACACTTACCAATTCCAATACAGGTAATTTAACGATTACTGGTACCACTTCAGGCACAGGCAGTTTTACGGATTCCAACAATGCCGGTATAGATACTTTTACAGGCAACGTAAATTTGACCGGCTCTTTTATTACCACTTTAGTAACTACAACTGCCAACTTGGTTTTTCAGGGAGGCATTACCAATAGTGGCACATCCTTCACAGCCGGTGGCGCAACGTTTAATACCAATGCCCAAGCTATCAGCGGTACCACAGCTTCCAGTTTTGCCAATAACGTATCCATCACCGGCATCATAATCACCTACTCAAATACAAATAACCTTTCTATTACGGGGACTACAAGCGGCACAGGTAGTTTTACCGATTCCAACAACGCCGGGATCGATACATTTACAGGAAATGTAAATCTGACTGGCGACTTTAACACTACCGCGGTCACTACCACAGCAAATTTGATATTTCAAGGTGGAGTCACCAGCAGTGGCACTTCCTTCGTTGCTGGAGGAGCAACTTTTAACACCAATGCTCAGTCGGTATCTGGTACTACCGGCGCTTCTTTTGCCAACTCGGTCATCGTTACTGGAATCACGGTGAGCAATACCAATACAGCCTCAGTAACCATGACAAATACCGCTGTTGGAACCCTGGCAGGCACGGGAACATGGACACAAGGGGTAAACAGCACGCTTAACTATGCTGGTGCCACTATAACCATTACCACACTAAATGCTTCAAATTCTGGAAATATTGTAAACTATAATTCAACTACAGTAGCTCAAACTGTATTCACTCCATCGGCCTCAACATATTTTCATTTGACCTTATCCGGAATAGGCAACATTACCAAAACCCTTTCTGCAAACACGATTCTCAGTGGCAACATTTCCATTCAAAATACCGCTATCTTCAGCGTGGGTACTTTCTCACTTTCCGTGGCCGGCAATTGGACAAACTCCAGCTCAAATGCGGATCCGCTGGTAGAGGGCGCTCAAACGGTAACGTTCAATGGTGCTGCTGCTCAAGCGATCACAAATACAGGAAATGCCAACGGTACTTTTTTCAACAACGTGACCACTTTCAACACATTTGGAACCTCCCCGCAGATAACGCTTAACAGTGGTAATGTGGTGGTAGGGTCAACGCTCACCATGACGCAAGGAAACATTAATTTAAATTCATTCACCTTGACCATTGGCAAAGCCGCAGCGACACCTGGATCCCTGGTTCATACTCTTGCTTCTGCAGCTGGATGGATGTACGGGGGGAATTTGATTCGTTTTTTTAATATAGGTACGATTGCCGATGGGTCTGTTACGGGCTTTTTCCCGATGGGTAATGCCACCAATTTTCGCCCTTTCTTTTTATCTTGTCCTGTGAGTGGAATAACTACAGGAGGTACATTTACACTAAGCCACAGCGCGGCTACAAACACCACGGTTGTTTCAATTCCTGACACCAACCCAGTTGCAACAATTGTTGTTCAACATCAAGCATCCTGGACGGTGGCCCCTGCCGGAATGGCAGGAGGAACTTATAACCTGGTAGCGGGAGGAACGGGGTTTGGTACAATTGGCTCTCTAGCAGACCTTCGTTTGTGTAAGTCTGCCTCGGTAGTTGGAACCAATGCCATTGCGACTAATACAACGGCAGACCCTAGACTTCATCGCACTGGACTTACCCTGCTGCAGGTAACGACGACTGGTGGGAATCAATTTTTTGTAGGCTCAACGAATGCCGCTTCATCTCCGTTACCCATAGAGCTTGTCAGTTTTTCCGGCGAAGCGAAACCGTATGGAGTTGATTTGCGGTGGACAACGGATTCCGAACTGAACAATGATCATTTTACCGTTTCACGATCCGGCGCGGGAACTCATTTTGAAGACATCGGAACAATAAAAGGCAACGGCACTACCATTGCTTCCCACACTTATACGCTGACCGATTACAAACCAAAGATCGGAAAAAACTATTACCAATTGACGCAGACGGATTTTGACGGACACTCTACTTCTTCCGAGCTCATTGAGGTGGACGTTTTAAGCCTTAATCCCCTGGCAAAAATTTACCCAAATCCCGTATCCAAACAGCAATTGCTACATATAGAGATCAACATGCTTCAAGCCAATAGTCCCACAGAAATCCAAATCCTAAATATGCAAGGCAACAAAGTTAACGAATCAACGGCTAATACGGATTCAGATGGCCTGCTTAAAGCAGCGATTGACGCAGCCAATCTTTCCCCCGGTCTTTACATTTTGCGGGTACAAGGATGGCAATTCAAGTTTATTTTAGAATAGTAGTTAAGTTAATAAAACCTCATTGGAGTTACGAAGATTTAGTGCCTAAAACGATTTGAAAAAAATTGACTTTGAAATTTTATAATGTGTTGGTACAACACATTGTGAGTCAAGGAAAATTTGGCCTTATCAAATAGAACTTCTCCTCGCAACAATTATGAATCTGAATCTCCTTCACGCCTGCACCGGATATTGAATTGCTTTCTGGTTCTTTCAGGTCTCCAATGCATTTCCCTGGTTTTGGGTCGATAAGCTCAGCTCGTGTTTCAGCTTCATTCATCGGGTATCATATCAGTTAATAAAGAATTCGGAGTCCATTGGATTCATTAATTCTAGCAGAAACTACCGTCGAGCAGTCCATTAAAACCATTTTACTCGCAGGCGTATGCTAAGTTACTAAGAATTACTTTACATTAAGAATTCAGCGCTTTGGTGTTGTTTTGAGGATCGAAAACCTGCAATTCCGAACCAAATGTTCCTGGCCGGGGGCTTTCGCAAATGTTTTGAAAATGTTTTTAAACTGGGAAAACAAAAAAATAGTTACGAATGTAACTATTTGATTATCAAGAGCCCCCTGTCGGAATCGAACCAACGACCTACTGATTACAAGTCAGTTGCTCTACCAGCTGAGCTAAGGAGGCCTGTATACGCTAAGGCTTCGGCAGGCAAGCCTGCAGCGATTGCTCAAAACGTGACGATCTATATGCTACGCCAAGCAAAGCTTGGCAAGCGAACCCCGCCAGCGCCATAGGCTCCGGTGGGCAAGGCGCAAAAATAAGGGAAGGAACCGGGATTACAAACTTATTGAGAATTGGTAAGAATAATATTTGGGACTCTTAAAGGCCAAGTTAACCTGATTCTGGACTCTCTACAACGTCACCGTCCTCAACATCTTCAACTGGTTCTTCAACTGAATCAGATGATCATTTGACTCGGCAATCTTGGCGTTGAATTCTTCTTTGAACTTCGCGGCGTTCTTGGAGCGGCCGAAAAATTCGAGGTTGTTGCGCAAAACGGCGATGTCGTTTTCTGCTTTGGTGATGCGCTTGCGGATGATCTGTTCCTTTTGATAAAGCTTGCGGTCGGCGTCGGGGTCATTCTTCAGGTTGCCCAACTGGATCTCCAGTATCGCCCTGTCTTTTTCATCCGGCGTGAGTTCGATCGAAGCCAGAAATTTCTCCACCGCTGCGTTAAACCGAACCTTGATCTCGTTGATCGACTTCTTGGGAACAAAGCCAAAAGAGTTGAATTTGTTTTGAAATACTGCCAATTGACTTAAGGTCCCCGTTTTCTCTGCGGTCAGCTTTTCCAACTCGGCACAAATAATTTCCTTCTCGCGCAAGTTCTCTACCTGATCACGGTCGGCCTTGTCAAATTGTTCACGGCGGTGTTCAAAGAAATGATCACACGCCTGTTTGAATTCCTGGAAAATCTTCTCACGCAGTTTTTCGGGTACCGGGCCAACCTCCTTCCACTGACGCTGAAGCTCTTTTAATTCATTTGCTGTCCGGTCCCAGTCGCTGCTGCCCTGGAGTTCCACCGCTTTCCGGATGATCTCTGTTTTTAACTGCACATTTTTCTCGCGCTCTTCATCCAGTTTCTTGAAAAACACACTCTTGTTGGTAAAGAAGGTTTTGAAGGCGGACCAGAATTTTTTGTTGACCTCCTTGGACTTCGCACGGGGAACGGCTCCGACGGCTTCCCACTTCTTTTGCACCAAAAGGATTTCCTGCGTCTTGAGATTCCATTCTTTGATCCGGTCGGATTGAAAAGCAGCAAAAACCAAAAGTGCTTCCGCTATCGCCAATTTTGCTTGCATGTTTTTCTGAAGTTCTGCCTGCAACCCGGAAACATAAGCATCCCGCTTTACATAGAGTGCATCTGAGGCAGCCTTAAACCGCTGCCACACATTTTCCTGATCTTCTTTTGGTACCGGTCCGATGTGCTTGAATTCCGAATGGAGTTCGTTGAGTTCGCGCACGGCATCTTTCATCTGCCCGGCGCTGAGGAGCCGCTCTGCCTTCTCACAGAGTTCGAGTTTGGCTTCGAGGTTCTTCTTACGATCGAGTTCCTTGAGTTCAAAGTAGATACTGCGGTGATCATAAAAACGGTCCACCAATGCGCTGTAATTCGCCCACAGCGTTTTTACCTGTGCGACGGCCACGGGGCCAATGCTCTTCCACTCCTGTTGAAGTTGCTTGAAGTGATGAAAGCCATTTTCTGAATCCTCGGTATCCACCAAGGTCCGCAGCTTGTCCAAAACTTCTGTTTTTTTATAGAGGTTTCCCGTCTTTTGCTCTTCCTGGGATTTATAAAAATGATTTTTCTTATCGCGAATTAATTTGAGCGTGGCCTCAAAAGCCTGGTCTGACTCATCGCCTTTAAATTCAAAACCATCCGCCACACCGTCGGCCCTGCTGTATCGCGCCAGGGCTTCTGATCTTTCTTTTTTAAAGATCTCTTCGTACAAGGGCCTGATCTCGCGCAGGATTGCATCAACTTTTTTGAAATCGCCGCTAAGGGAAAGTTCCTGGACTATTGTGACAAATTCCTTCTTGGTAAAATGGGAATAATCCGTGTATTTGTGATCTACTTCACCCTCATCCGGGGCCTCATGATCAGCATGATCTTGTACAGGCTCACCCAAAAAAGGGGACGAATCGACGGTCGCAACGTGAGGCGTTCCATTTTCCAATACCCTCTCCACACTTAATTCTTTCTCGTTTTCCATGCCTTGCGCCCATTCTTAAACCAGTATTAACGTAAAAATACTAAAATCATTCAATTCAAACGGGGGTCTTCGGGGTAATTCGAATAAACGGAAAAACGCCCCCCCATATTTTTTAAAACCTTTTGCCACATCACCTTCGGACTAGTTTCAAAAATTAATTCTTCCGTCGCCTGATCGCTCACAATCCAGGAGTTGCTTTCCATCTCTTCCTCCAACTGCCCCTCCGACCATCCGCTATAACCAATAAAGAACTTAACATCTTCGGGCGCAATTTGTTTTGTCTGAAGTAAAAAAATCAAGCGCTCAAAGTGACCTCCCCAAAAAATACCTTCTGCGATCTCCACTGAATCTTCCAGGGCAGGATAGCGGTGGATAAAGTGAAGCGAATCCTGTTGCACCGGCCCCCCCACAAACATTTTTCCAGGGTAGCCCTTCATGTCGTGGAGCATGTCATCCACAGAAGCCTCGGAAGGCTTGTTAAGCACAAACCCAAGCGATCCTTCTTCGCTGTGCTCGCACAAAAGGATGATGGTACGGTCAAAATTCGGGTCAGGAAGATAAGGCTCGGAGACCAATATCCTGCCTTTTTCCGGTGTGAGCTTATTTCTGTATTTAAAGAAATCCATTACACAAAAAAAACGAAGTTGAAAATTTAAGTACACCCGCTTTTTGAAGCATTGAATAAACCATACCTTTCGAACACTTGCAAATGACTTCTTTTATTAATTTTCAAATGCCCAAATGAAGGACCTTCGGAAGGAATATACGAAGTCTACGCTGGATATTAAATCCGTGAACGGTGATCCCATCCGGCAATTCGACAAATGGTTTAAAGAGGCGATCGATTCGATGGTGCCGGAACCCAATGCCATGAACATCGCAACCGTTTCCGGAGAGGGCAGACCTACCTCGCGCATCGTTTTACTCAAAGGCATTGAGAAGGGAAAGTTTTTGTTTTACACAAACTATCAAAGTCAAAAAGGAAAGGAACTGGAAAAGAATCCGGCTTGCGCGCTGAATTTTTTCTGGCCGCCGCTGGAACGGCAAATCCGGATTGAAGGCTCCGCCGCCCCTGTTGATATGCAAACCTCTGAAAAGTATTTCCAAAGCCGTCCCCGCGATAGCCAGGTGAGCGCCTGGGCATCACCTCAAAGCGCACCGATCAAGGACAGGGAAATTCTGGAAGCACGCGTAAAAGAGATTGAAAAGCGTTTCAAGGGAAAAGGCGTTTTACCCAAACCCCACCAATGGGGTGGCTTTGCGGTGACTCCCTTCAAACTGGAATTCTGGCAAGGCCGGGTGAATCGGTTGCACGACAGGATTATCTATAACCTGGTCGACGGGAAGTGGAGCGTTGGAAGGTTGGCGCCATGAGCGGAATCGGTATTCAAATCGATGATTCAGTGACGGCAAAATTATTAGAACTTATGTGCCTCCTGTGTGTTTAAAAAATGCCTCCCAATACACGAATCGACTTCTTTAGAAAATATCAAACAGGCTCTTTACGCCGATAAACCTTCTCACCGTAAATCCCTCACCGTACTTCACTCCTATTGCATGCCCAAATTCAGATGCCCTGGATTCCAGCATTTTTAGAAAATCAGGGTTGGAGACGTAAGTCTCCGGCTCTTTGCTGGTGGAATCATAAAACTGGGTTTTAAAAGCCCTGACGGCTTCCATTTTCTTATCCCAAAATCC
This sequence comes from Bacteroidia bacterium, assembly GCA_043785125.1. Taxonomy (GTDB): domain Bacteria; phylum Bacteroidota; class Bacteroidia; order Cytophagales; family Cyclobacteriaceae; genus ELB16-189. The sequence goes on along the minus strand of JAYVXP010000164.1, from coordinate 15,463 downwards.
GGAAATATCAACGATGAGGTCAGGCTGCAACATCTGACTCTGGATGTAATGATATAATACTTTGGGTCGCCAGGCTGTTTGGGGCTTGCCATCCTGCAGCGTCTCTATTTTGGCCAGCCCCGAAAGGAAGCAGGCATCATGGGCCAGCTCTGAAGCCCTGCCATGGTCGGAATGGCGGTCATAAATAGCGTTGGCGAGAACAATCTCCGGTTGGTATTTGCGAATGGCCTGGATAACGGCCAGCTGGTGAGTTTTGTCATTTTGAAAGAACCCATCAGACAAATTGAGGTTTTCCCTTGCAGAGATACCCAGGATCTGCATAGCGGCTGCGGCCTCCTGCTCACGGGTATGCGGTGTACCCCGTGTACCCAGCTCACCACGAGTAAAATCCACAATGCCCACCTTATGCCCCAGTGAAACGTGTTTCAGGATCGTTCCGCCACAACCCAGCTCCGCATCATCGGGGTGGGCAGCCAGAACAAGGATATCGAGCTTCATACTCACGCGTAGGTCAGTTCATTTTCTTTGGAAACCAAAAACCTTTCCGCATCCAGTGCACCCATACAACCGGTACCCGCTGCAGTAATGGCCTGGCGATAGACTCTGTCGGCCACGTCCCCTACTGCAAACACGCCTTCCACGTTGGTTTTGGTTGTACCGGGTACAACGCGGATATAGCCAGACTCATCCATTTCGACGGCGTGACTAAAAATCTCGGTGTTGGGTTTATGACCAATGGCCAAAAAGAACCCCTTCACCTTCAATTCCTTTTTCTCTCCTGTCTTATTGTTTAAAAGCCGGACACCGGTGACGCCCTGATCATCACCGAGTATTTCATCGGTCGAGGAATTCCAGTGCACTTCAATATTGGGTTTATCCATGACGCGCTGTTGCATAATTTTCGAAGCGCGCATCTCTTCACGTCGTACAATCAAATGAACTTTGGTACAAAGATTTGCCAGATAGGTAGATTCTTCTGCGGCGGAGTCCCCCGCTCCTACTACCGCAACTTCTTGTCCCCGATAAAAATATCCGTCACAAACTGCGCACGCCGAAACGCCACGGTTTGCAAATTTTTCTTCGGAAGGAATGCCCAGGTATTTTGCCGTAGCTCCGGTGGCAATAATCACCGCCTCGGCTTCATAAATATTTTTCTCATCCACCGTAATCCGAAACGGGTACACCTTAAAATCAACGGAGGTCACCAAACCGAAACTAACTTTGGTGCCAAACCGTTCAGCTTGCTTTTGCAAATCCACCATCATCTGAGGTCCGTTTATTCCATCAGGATAACCTGGAAAATTCTCCACCTCGTTGGTGATCGTTAATTGTCCGCCGGGCTGACCTCCTGTAAAGAGGATGGGTTTGAGTCCGGCGCGGGCAGCATAAATCGCCGCCGTATAACCTGCCGGGCCCGAGCCAATAATCAAAACTTTAACCTTTTCTGTTGTCATGTCTATTTAACAATTAGTTCATGGGGATTAGTTCTTGGTGCGTGGGATAGGTCCTGGTTCATAAAAAAGGCCCCAATTTCATGAGACCGGTGTATCGTTTGCTGTTGTGACAGTTATTTTGTCAGGAGTCATAAGGCCTCCCATATTAACCGAAACATACATTATTAACCCAGGTAAGGTTTTAAAGCCTTGCTTCTTGAGGTATGCCTCAGTCTGCGGATGGCTTTCTCCTTGATCTGTCTGACGCGTTCACGGGTAAGGTTAAACTTTTCTCCGATCTCTTCGAGTGTCATCGCATGCTCCCCGTTGAGTCCAAAGTAAAGCGTGATAACGTCCGACTCCCTTTGTGTCAAAGTAGCGAGCGCGCGTTGTACTTCCCTTCGCAATGAATCAGTCATCAGACCTGAATCGGGCGTCTCTTCGCTGTTGTTTTCCAGTACATCGAGTAAACTGTTTTCTTCACCCTGAACAAACGGGGCATCCATGGATACATGCCGGCCAGAAATCTTCATCGTGTCAACGACTTCAGCCGTTGTGACTTCCAATACGTCAGCAAGCTCCTCCGGTGAAGGTTCACGTTCGTACTTCTGTTCGAGCTCAGAAAATGTTTTAGAAATTTTATTTAATGATCCTACGCGGTTGAGGGGCAAGCGCACGATGCGCGATTGTTCTGCCAGCGCCTGAAGAATAGATTGACGAATCCACCATACGGCATACGAGATAAATTTAAAGCCGCGCGTCTCATCAAATCGTTGGGCCGCTTTGATCAGGCCCAGGTTTCCTTCGTTGATCAGATCACCAAGCGAAAGACCCTGGTTTTGATATTGCTTAGCCACAGACACCACGAAGCGCAAGTTGGCTTTGGTAAGTTTCTCTAATGCAATCTGATCTCCTTCTCTAATTCTCTTGGCAAGTTCTACTTCTTCATCGGGTGTAATCAGATCAACTTTTCCAATCTCCTGCAGATACTTATCCAGCGATTGGCTCTCGCGGTTGGTGATTTGTTTACTGATTTTTAGCTGTCTCATCGAGCGTATTTCAGTTTAGCCTAAAATGAACACGTAAAAATGAAAAATTAGCTCCAAAATCCTGCTTTCGCAAACTCAGGCACTAGCAGCTTCCTCCTTCTTTGGTGGACGTGGAATAAGCACTTTGCGCGAAAGTCTGAATTTCCCGGTTTTTTTGTCTACTTCCACTAATTTCACTTTTATTTGCTCGCCCACTTCCAGGACACCTTCCATGGTTTCAAGTCTTTCCCATTTGATTTCAGAAATATGAAGCAGCCCATCTTTACCGGGCATGAATTCAACAAAAGCACCAAAGGGCATGATGGATTTTACAACACCATCATAGATTTCTCCAACTTCCGGCAAGGCAACAATATTCTTAACGCGTCTCACCGCTGCATCCATAACAGCCTGATTGCTAGCGAATACATTGACGACACCTTTATTGTTTGTTTCTTCAATAACGATGGTTGCGCCAGTTGTTTTCTGTATCTCCTGAACCACTTTACCGCCTGGACCGATTACTGCCCCGATCTGGTCTTTATCAATATAAATAGTATAAGCACGTGGAGTATGCGGTTTCAGATCGGCTTTGGCCGTTGAAATCGTCTTTTTCATCTCGCTGAGGATATGAAGACGACCTTCTTTTGCCTGGTCGAGCGCTTCTTTCAATACCGCATAGGTCAGCCCTTCTACTTTAAGGTCCATCTGGCAAGCAGTAACACCTTTCTCAGTACCCGTAACTTTAAAGTCCATGTCACCAAGGTGATCTTCATCCCCAAGAATGTCGGAGAGAATAGCATATTTGCCCGTAGCACTGTCTGAAATCATACCCATCGCAATGCCTGAAACGGGAGATTTTATTTGAATACCGGCATCCATCAATGCCAAAGAACCTGCACAAACGGTAGCCATAGAAGACGAACCATTTGATTCAAGAATATCGGATACAATCCTGATGGTGTAGGGGTTATTCTCCTCCTGTGGGAGTACTTGTTTAAGTGCGCGCCATGCCAGATTTCCATGACCCACTTCCCTTCTTCCCGGGCCTCGGTTTGGCTTTACTTCGCCAGTTGAAAAACCAGGAAAGTTATAATGGAGCAGGAATTTATTCGAACCGGAAAACATGGCACCATCCAGCATTTGCTCGTCGAGCTTGGTGCCGAGGGTAACCGTGCTTAATGATTGGGTTTCACCGCGGGTGAACACCGCCGAACCGTGAGCCGAAGGGAGATAATCGATCTCCGACCAAATCGGACGAATTTCACGCGTCTTGCGCCCGTCCAGTCTTACCCCTTCATTCAATACGAGGTCGCGGCAAGCCTTCTTGTTAATGTCTTTAAAATACTTTTTAACCAGGTCCTTATTGACGGTGGTATCCTCAGGAAGACTGGCCAGATAATCTTCCAGCACCTTGCTGAAGTTTTCTGAACGAACTTTCTTGTTGGCAACTTGCTGAAGGGCTACCGCATATACCTTATCATATAAAAGACTGTGAAGCTCTGCCTTCAGATTTTCATCCTTAGCCTCGTGATCATAGGCTCTTTTTTGGGTTTTTCCTGTTGCCTTGGTCAATTCAATTTGAACTTTGCACTGATCCTTGATGGCTTCATGCGCACACTTCAACGCTTCGAGCATGTCGTCTTCACTTACCTCTTTGGATTCACCCTCAACCATGAGGATGTTTTCAATCGATGCGGCGACGATCAAGTCAAGATCGGCCTTTCCCCTTTGCTCTAATGTAGGGTTGATAACAAACTGACCTTCAACGCGTGCAACCCTCACTTCTGAAATCGGGCCTTGAAATGGAATATCCGAAACAGAGAGCGCCGACGATGCAGCCAAAGCAGCCAAAGCATCTGGCAAAGCATCTTCATCTCCGGAAATCAATTGAATACTAACTTGGGTTTCGGCATGGTAGTCATCCGGAAAAAGCGGACGGATAGCGCGGTCCACCAAACGGCTGATCAGGATTTCATAATCAGAAAGTCTTCCTTCACGTCTTAAAAACCCGCCAGGGATTTTTCCGGTAGAAGCAAATTTCTCTTGATAGTCGACAGAAAGCGGAAGAAAATCAGCACCTTCTTTTCCATGCTGATTGGCTACCACGGTTGCGAGAAGCATGGTCTTTCCCATTTTCACAACAACAGCTCCATCAGCCTGGCGCGCCAGTTTTCCAGTTTCAATTATAATCTCACGGCCATCAGGCAGCTTAACAGTTTTTGATATTACAGTAGGGGTATTATTCATAAATGTATTTTTAAGAGGAAGCGGGACGCCCAACTTCCTGAACAATTAAAAAGCGAAAAGGGAACCTGTGCTTCAGTTCCCTGTCCGCTTTGATATTCTTTGTTATTTTCTGAGTTCTAACTCTGTAAGAATCGACCGGTAACGCTTGATATCGGTCTTTTGCAGGTAGTTCAAAAGCTTTTTTCGCTGACCTACTAATTTCAGCAATCCCTGCTGGGTGGAATAGTCCTTTTTCTGACCCTTCAGGTGGGCAGTCAAGTGATTAATCCTGTGCGTAAACAGCGCAATTTGAGACTCGGGTGATCCGGTGTCTGTTTTCTTCTTAGCAAACCCATGCTTACTAAATAACTCTTGCTTCTTTTCTAAATTCAGATACATCGCTTACAGATTTTTTCTTTAATCCTTCATTTTAATCCGGCAAAAGTACAGAATTCACATGAATTAGCAAATTTAAGCTACTGTCGGTTCGACTATTTTTCTTTTCGAAAAGCGCGTTTTTAGCTTGTCCCAAACGACATTGTAGAAATCAGCGTCAAAGAGCCTGGCATCCACCCTGGCCTGCCTTAGGAAAATCAAGCCTACGCTAAATAAAATGGTATTGGCGGCCCAAATACCGGAAGGAACTGAAATTAGACCTTGCTTAGCCCACTTCTCCCCTATCATGGTGAGCAGATAAAAGATGATAAAGAAGAATATAGAAACCAGAACAGGCACGCCCAATCCACCCTTTTTGATAATGGCCCCAAGGGGTGCCCCGATTAAAAACATGACAATACACGCCAGGGAATTGGCAATGATCTTATGCCACTGTACTTGAAATTCAGTATACTTGGAATCCTGGTCAACCATGGTTGTTGTGAAATTAAGTAACTGGCTTTTGATCATCCTTGCGCCACTGATTGCACTGCTAATTTCGGGACGTGTAGGTGGAGATTGAAATAGGCTATCTGATTTTGCTTTTGTTCTCGCATCCAATACCGGATTGATATTTAGCCCGGCAACCGGCATCACGACCGTCGGCGTCTGCTTTGTGGCAGTTACTCCTTTGGCAGGAACAATCTTAACCTGGTTGAGCGAATCCCTCCTCTTTCTGTACTGCTCCAGATCGGGGGGTAACTTTATTGAATCTCTTTTAAAATGGTAATTAAAAAGAATGTCCTTTGTTTTGTAGATGGCGAGTTTCTGGTTATTGATTTCTCTCCGGACTGAATCCATGTCGTCATCCAGCTCCGCCATATTCCGCATGATGCGATTTCCCTGAAACCACTTCTTGTCGGTACGGTTTAGTCCAAAAGAAGAAAGATCAAAGATAACCGACATCTTATAGAATTTTGTTTTGCTTAAATTCTCGTTCACTGTTTGCCGACTGGAAATTCCCTGTTCTGCAGTAGACCCTTCGGTATAGCGGATCCCTTTAAACAATTCAAGTTTGAGGTATTGATCATTTAGCACCGTGAACATTTTTCCGGAATCAGCCATAATTACTTCCTTGTTTCCGGAACGGTTTCGGTGATCGTAAATGATCACACCTTTTAATGTTTTGCCATCGGGCAGGCGGTCGTTAACCTTAATGCTGATATCGGGAATGGAGCTGTAAAATGCACCCTCTCTCAGATCCAGTGCCGGTTTTTTTTGCTTAATATCATAAAGCAGGCTATACGCTTCCAGTGCCGCCTTAGGCACAAGGTTGTTATTGGCCCAGAAGGCAATTCCGGTAAGGATGAGCACAAATCCAAAAATGGGCATAAGACTTCTGACCAGGGATATACCAAGACTTTTCACTGCGGTGAGTTCGAAGTGTTCTCCCAAATTGCCAAACGTTATCAGTGACGATAACAACACCGCGAGCGGCATGGCTACGGGCACCATGAAGATGGCAAAGTAAAAAAGCAGCGTCCCCAGCACACCCCACCCAAGGTCTTTTCCGATGATGTCATCAAAATATTTGAGCATATGCTGCGTGAGCAATATGAAGACAACAACCAGAAAAGTGAGGATGAACGGACCAATGAAGGACGAAAGAATGAGTTTATCTATCTTTTTCATCAAAAGCAATTGGTACGTAAATCTAACCCTTCAAAAACAGGGCCAATTAATTGGTCATTGGTAATTCGTCATTGGGAAGGGGAACTAACAAATTGGGTCAATTTACTCCAGAAGGTATTTCTAGCTTAATCTTAGGCCGGATCAACCTAATCACTAATGACTAACCTAATGACCCATGCCTAATGATCAACCTGTGACCCAATGTAATAATAATAAAAAGGACCCATTAAAGCCCTTTCCTTGTTAATCGTAGCGAGATCGGGAGTTGAACCCGAGACCTCAGGGTTATGAATCCTGCGCTCTAACCATCTGAGCTACCTCGCCATTGTTTAGGGGCGCAAACTTACAAACTTTTAAGATTTTCAGCTATTCTAAATTTATAATTTGCCCCTCACCAAAAAATAGCATATCTTAAAAACCAATCACCCCAGCATGGCCAAGAAAAAACTCTTTACGACAGACTATGAGATCCATGCCTCAATTAAAATGCTCTATCCGTACATCGATTCTGCCAGTGGACTTGCAGAATGGTTTGCCGATGATGTGAAGATCAGCCCAGAGAAGGTTTTCAACTTTGTGTGGGACCATGACCAACACAAGGCTGTTATGAGTGCCCACCGAATTAATCATTTTACCAAATTTGAATTTGTACCTGAATCGCCCGAAGACAAAAAGGACCCTGCCTATTTCGAATTGCGTCTGGAACTGGATGAGCTCACTCAAACAACCTTCCTGAAAGTGACCGACTATTCCGATTTTGATGATCTCGCAGAACTCAAAGACCTTTGGGACGGATTAGTAGAAAATTTGAAATCGGTCGTTGGTGGTTAATTTTCCCTTGCCGCATTTTTGTTTCTTCAGGAGCAAATCTGATCATTCCATTAACCTTATTACACTAACCCATGTTGCCGAAAAATAATCCCGCAGAAACACTGGCCTGGCAAAAACTCACTGCCCACTTTATGACTATGCAAGCCACTCACCTTCGCGAACTATTCGAAGAAGATGCACAACGATTTGAAAAATTCCATTTGCTCTTTGAGGATGTACTCGTCGATTTTTCCAAAAACATCATCAGCCATGAAACGCTTAACCTCTTACATGAACTGGCTGAAGAGTGCCAGCTAAGGGAGGCGATGGATGCCATGTTTCAAGGCGTAAAGATCAATCAGACTGAAAACCGTTCCGTATTGCATGTGGCCTTGCGGAACCGGTCCAATGAGCCCATCCTGGTAGATGGCCAGGATGTGATGCCGCTGGTAAACCTTGTGCTACAACAGATGAAAGGATTTTCGGACAAGCTTCTTCAAGGGAACTGGAAAGGTTATTCTGGAAAAGCAATCACGGACATTGTCAATATCGGGATAGGCGGTTCTGACCTCGGACCTTTTATGGTGACGGAAGCACTCCGTCCTTATCACTCCACCATACATCCTCATTTTGTATCCAATGTTGATGGTACCCAGTTGGTTGAAACATTTAAACTAATTGATCCGGAGACTACGTTGTTTATTATCGCTTCTAAAACCTTTACCACACAGGAAACCATGACCAACGCCGAAAGTGCCAAGCGTTGGTTCCTCGAAAAGTCCGGAGGAAAGGGGGATGTGTCCAAACATTTTGTCGCGGTCTCTACCAATACGGAAGCCGTTACAGGATTTGGAATTGCCCCGGAGAACATGTTTGTGTTTTGGGATTGGGTTGGCGGTAGGTATTCTTTGTGGTCTTCTATCGGCCTGTCTATATGCTGCACGATTGGTTTTGCCAACTTTGTGCAGCTTCTCGAAGGTGCGCGTGCCATGGACCTTCATTTCAAAGATCAGCCTTTTGAAAAAAATATCCCCGTCCTGCTTGCGTTGATTGGAATCTGGCATGGCAATTTTTTTGATGCGGGTTCAGAAGCGATTTTGCCATACGACCAATACCTCCATCGTTTTGCGGCGTATTTCCAGCAAGGCAACATGGAGAGCAACGGAAAATCAATAGACCGGGACGGACAGCCGCTGCTCTATCAAACCGGTCCGGTGATTTGGGGTGAGCCGGGTACGAATGGACAACATGCATTTTATCAGCTCATCCATCAGGGCACACGGATGATTCCATGCGATTTTATCGCTCCGGCTTTCAGCCACAATCCGCTTGGCGACCACCATCCCAAGTTACTTTCTAATTTCTTTGCCCAAACCGAAGCGCTGATGATGGGCAAAACAAAACAGGAAGTGGAAGTTGAACTCAGTAAATCTGGAATGAGCGAAGCGGAAATTCGTTTTCATACCCCCTTCCGGGTCTTCGCCGGAAACAAGCCCAGCAATTCAATTTTATTTAAACAACTCACACCCCGCACACTGGGAAGTCTCATCGCAATGTATGAGCATAAGATTTTTGTACAAGGTATCATTTGGAACATTTTTAGCTTTGATCAATGGGGCGTCGAATTGGGCAAAGTGCTTGCCAAAAAGATCCTGCCAGAGCTCACTACCACTGAGCCCATTTTACGTCACGATTCTTCCACCAACGGGTTGATTAACTATTTCAAACGATTGAAGCACCTTTAATTTCAGCATTCTTGAAAAGTGCTTTTCAACCCCTATTTTTGAACCCTCATACTAGCTAATGGAGAATACGATTTCAAAAATTGGGGTTTTCACTTCCGGAGGAGATGCCCCTGGAATGAACGCTGCACTCCGCGCTGTCGTGCGCGCAGCCATTTACTATAACAAAGAAGTTTACGGAATCATGCGCGGCTATGAAGGCATGATTGACGGCGACATTGTAAAACTCGGTGCCCGTTCCGTAGGCAATATCGTTCAGCGCGGTGGCACGATTCTAAAAACGGCGCGCAGTGAATCTTTTCGGACCGCTGAAGGCAGAACAAAGGCTTTCCAAAGCTTGAAGAAAAACGGGATCGATGGATTGGTCGCCATTGGCGGGGATGGCACATTTTCAGGACTTCACAAATTCTGGGAAGAACATGGAATTCCAGTTATCTGCATTCCCGGTACCATTGATAATGACCTTGCTGGAACCGACTTCACGATTGGTTATGACACCGCAACCAATACTGCGGTAGAAGCTATCGATAAAATCAGGGATACCGCACTATCGCACAATCGTCTCTTTTTTATTGAAGTCATGGGACGAAACTCCGGATACATTGCCATCAACAGTGGGATTGCGGGAGGTGCCATCGCCACGATCATTCCGGAAGAATCGATGACCATGGATGAGCTGTTTGCCAAATTGGATGAAGGTGAACGCAATAATCGCAAGTCAAGCCTGGTCGTGGTTTCCGAAGGAAGTAAGATCGGGGGAGCGCTGGAGTTGGCCAGGAAGGTCTCAGAACGCAACAATTACTTCGACATCAAGGTGACTATTTTAGGCCATTTGCAACGTGGTGGAGCGCCCAGCTATTTTGATCGGGTGCTTGCCAGCAAAATGGGAATCGCCGCCGTCGAAGGTCTTCTCCATGGCAAAAGTGACGCCATGGTTGGCATTCGCAATAATAAGATTGTGTACAACCTCTATGATGAGATCATTTTGCGTCATCATGAAATTGACAGCGAACTCTTACGCATTGCAAAAATCCTTTCCATCTAACCACGCTACCACACGCCCATGAAAGAACTTACCATCGGGATCGATATCGGAGGAACCAGTACGAAATACGGGATTGTGGATCGTGATGGAAACGTGCACCACCAGGGAAACATTGCCACACCGGATTATGAAGAGTTCAGAGACTACTTTGACTCGATGGTCGACGTATTGCGTGAGGCAATTCACTTTCTGGAAAAAGATGCAAGGGTCATTGGAATCGGTGTGGGTGCAGCCAACGGAAATTATTACACGGGCAACATAGAACGCGCGACCAACCTCAGGTGGAAGGGCGTGCTCCCACTCGCGAGCATGTTCAAGGAAGAATTTGGTATTCCGTGCATCCTCACCAATGACGCCAATGCCGCGGCGGTTGGCGAAATGATCTACGGCAATGCCAAGAACATGAAGGACTTTGTGGTCATCACGCTGGGCACCGGATTGGGAAGTGGATTTGTTTGCAACGGGTTGCTGCTCAACGGACATCACGGCATTGCCGGAGAACTGGGCCACACGTCCGTAAACCCTACTGGCCGCTATTGCAATTGCGGAAAGCGGGGCTGTCTTGAAACGTATGTATCAGCCACCGGAATCAAACGCACAGTTTATAAACTGCTTGCTGATCATCTGGAGCCAAGCGAATTACGCGGTATCAGTTTTGATAATCTGAACACCAAAATGATCACGGAAGCCGCACATCGCGGAGACATCGTAGCCAAGGCAGCTTTTGAATATACTGGGCGCATACTGGGGATGAAACTGGCCGAGACCGTCGTTCACACCGACCCGGAATCCATTTTCCTATTTGGTGGTTTGTCCATGGCCGGAGACCTTATTTTCAAACCTACGCACCGACACATGGAGGAAAATCTAATGCCGTTATTTCGTGGAAAGGTAAAATTGCTTCCTTCCGCTTTGCAAAATCAGGCAGCGCCGATATTGGGTGCCAGCAGCTTGGTCTGGGATTTTCTGGACAAAATGCAGGAAGCCAAAATAAATCACTGAGGACACTCCTATCCGACCTTAATTCCCAGATTATCGCCCAACGCATTAAATTGTTCTAACCATTCTTTGTTCAGCTCGGAGCCTTTCTCATTGTTCTCCATCGAAATTTCAAAATAGAGATTTTGGCTGTTGTGGAGATTGGGTTCAATGTGAAATTTAATGAGCAGAGGAAATAATCGGTTCAGTCGTTGAATACGTTTTACGTTTTCTCGCTCACCGCTGATGCGCTTCAACTCTTTGAAAATACTTTCTCCTGCAAGGCGCTCCAGCTTTCCGACATCTTCGATTTTTAGGCTCCAACGTTCCAGTTCTCCGGAAATCCGTTCCAGTTCCTTGATGTTGATTTTGTCGGATTGAAAACAATCGATCAGGTCCGCATTCAAGATGTATTCAAAGGTCGTCCTGTATGCATTGGGGATGGGGATAGCATTGTTGGCCAGCGCATTCACCAGGGGATAATCCCGGTTATAAGTTCTACGCAATGATTCTTCCAGTTCTTGTAAACTCTGTTGCGCAATCTGATCCAGAATTTTTCTCTTCTCATCCTGAAAGAGTTGCCAGATCGTGTACTTGTCGGGGCCAAAATAAGTTTGCATCAACCCGATCACATCACCCAACCTGCCTTCATTGAATGCCGTGACCATCCGGAATTGCATGCTGGTAAATCGTTCGGGGTCCATATCGAGCGAAATATTTCCAATGATATTGTGTACACCGATACACACAACGGCAAAGGCAAACTTCTTTTCAGACAACGTAACGGTTGACTTAACCCGGGTAATTCCCAAAGCAAGTTTTTGCTCCCCTGCTTCTTTTTTTATGAAGAACTCATTTGCGGTACTGTAGTTAAAAATAGTGAGTGACTCCGGTTCATCTTCAAACAGCGATGATACCGCAAAATGCATACCCACACGTTGAAGATTGGTTCGGGATGGAAGTACATATTTTCCATACACTTGGGAAGCATTTTCATACGCTTGCACATTGCTGGAAGCGAGTTCCAGTTGCTTCATGAATTCCATTTCCAAATCCACCTCCCCCGTTTGATTGGCCAGCTGAATAACCCTGCAAGCATATTGCATGACCTGTATGGTTTCAATGCCCGACACCTCATCAAAGAACCAACCACAAGAAGTGTACATGAGCATCGCATGACGCTGCATTTCCATAATGCGAAGCACCCTGTTCTGGCTGACATCCGCCAAGGCGTGATTAAGCAGAAAACGCTTGATGTTTTCATCACTTCGTTTAAGGATCACATTGATGTACTCGTTCCTTGCCTTCCATGGGTCTTTCAACAACTTTGCTCCTTCTTGCTCAAAAATTACACTCACCGTATCCCGCAACCAATCCAGTGACTCGCGCAAAGGCTTTCTCCATTTTTGGTTCCACCCGGGATGGCCCCCTGAATTGCACCCACAGTCTGATCGCCAACGCTCAACGCCGTGAACACAACTCCATGAACTATCCTCAAGAATCTGCGTCTCGTTGACTACCGGAAAAAGTGCCAGGTATTGCGCGTAGTTGCAAAGGTTGGCCTGTTGGTCTTTTTCAATGCGATCCAGGCAAAAAGCCAATGCCATTTCGCCATGCTTATGGTGGTGACCATAAGTTTCTCCATCCGTAGCCACATTTACCAACTGGGGTCCTTCTTCTTGAGCGTCAAAGGAGCTCAAAAGGTTATCGACAAATCGTATTCCATCATTGAGCAGTCCGTTAAAGGCAATGCCCTGAGATATCTCGCCATTGTAAAAGAAGAGGTTAATGTGTTTTCCAGAAGGAAGATTGCACAAATAGGCCTTCCGGGTATCAATGGATTTATCATTGACATCAACCCAATCTTCGCTGCCTGTTTTTCGTACTGTCTTGGCCTGTCGGGGGGCGAGAATCGTAAACTGAATGTCATTTTCAGCCAGGATTTCCAATGTCTCATAATCCACTGCGGTTTCAGCCAGCCACATTCCTTCCGGCTTTCGCTTAAAGCGCGATTCAAAATCCCGAATACCCCAGATCACTTGCGTAGTCTTGTCCTGAAGATTGGCGAGCGGCATGATGATGTGATTGTAAACCTGCGCCAATGCAGAACCATGTCCGCCAAAGTATTCAATGCTTTCCCGATCGGCCTCCAGAATCGCATCGTACGTCTCTTTGGCATAGATCTCCATCCAGGACAATAAGGTGGGCCCAAAATTGAAACTGATCTTCGAATAGTTGTTGATGATATTCTTTATTACCCTTTTGGTATCCAGAATCCGCGACGCTGAATTGGGGGCATAGCACTCTGCAGTAATGCGTTCATTCCAGTCGTGGTAGGGATGGGCAGAATCCTGTACTTCAATCACTTCCAACCATGCATTTTCCCTTGGCGGTTGATAAAAGTGACCGTGGATACAAATGAATTTTTTACCGGACTCAGCCATCTAAGAATGAGCTTAAAGTTTAGTTTTCCTATTCAATTTCAAATTCTGCCTTCTCTTCACTCAGCTTCAAAATGGAAACCCCCAACGGCGGAAGGGTTATGGAAACCGAATAATCCCTGCTGTGGTACTTGACGGGCGAGGTGTAAAGTAATCCCTGATTCAATGCATCGCTGCCGCCATACTTCCTGCTGTCGGAGTTGAATATCTCCGCCCAGGTTCCACGGAAGGGAACGCCAATACGGTAATGAGAACGTGTCTCGGGTGTAAAATTGCAGGCCACAATGAGCGCCTCTTCCTTCACTTCCGATTTTCGCATATAAATCATCACGCTGTTTTCGCGGTCAGAATAATCCATCCACTCAAATCCGCGCTGATCAAAAGGAAATTGATACAAAGCCGGTTCTGTTTTGTACAACGAATTGACATCCCTAAAAAGATTTTGAACACCCCGGTGATATTCATATTGTGTCAAATGCCAATCCAACGAACCATCATGGTTCCATTCCGCAGTCTGACCAAACTCACCTCCCATGAACACCAGTTTTGTGCCAGGGTGTGTAAACATATAACTAAAGAGTAATCGCAGGTTAGCGAATTTTCTCCATTCATCCCCCGGCATCCTTCCCATCAACGACCCTTTACCGTGGACTACCTCATCGTGGGAAAGGGGTAGCATGAAGTTCTCGGTGAATGCATAGATGACGCTAAAAGTAATTTCATTCTGATGGTACTTCCGGTGAACGGAATCTTTCTGGAAGTAATCGAGGGTGTCGTGCATCCATCCCATCATCCATTTTTGACCAAATCCCAATCCACCCAGATAGGTGGGTTTGGAAACGCCCGGCCAGGCAGTGGATTCTTCTGCAATGGTAATGGTGTCAGGAAAATTACCGTACACCACTTCATTAAATTGCTTTAGGAAATTGATCGCCTCCATATTTTCATTTCCTCCATACTCATTGGGTATCCACTCACCCGTTTTACGCGAGTAGTCGAGGTAAAGCATGGACGCCACAGCATCGACACGTAGACCGTCAATATGATATTGATCCAGCCAAAACAATGCATTGCTGATGAGAAAGGAACAGACCTCCGGGCGGCCATAATTGTAGATGTAACTGCTCCAGTCTGGATGAAACCCTTTGCGGGGATCAGCGTGCTCAAACAAATGAGTTCCGTCAAAATTGTAAAGCCCATGCGCGTCACCCGGGAAGTGCGACGGCACCCAATCGAGGATCACACCGATATCTTCATTGTGAAAGGCATCCACGAGCTCCATAAATTCTTCTGGTGAACCAAACCGGCTGGTGGGTGCAAAATAACCGGTGAGCTGATATCCCCATGAGCCAAAGAATGGGTGCTCCATAATGGGTAGGAATTCGACGTGGGTAAAACCCAAATCCTTGACATAATCGACAAGCTCTTTTGCCAATTCAGTATAGCTCAGCGACCGGTTGCCATCATCGATTTTTCTCCGCCAACTGCCAAGGTGTACCTCGTAAACCGAATAGGGACGCGGCTTGCCAACCAGTTTTTTTCGGTCATTCAGCCACATCTGATCTTTCCATGTGTAGTCTGGAGCCCAGACCACAGAAGCGGTTTTAGGCGGTATTTCTGCATAAAAAGCAAAAGGGTCCGCCTTCTCCAGGTACTCGCCTGTGTTGGAATGGATGGCATATTTATAGAC
>JAYVXP010000163.1:0-4753 GCA_043785125.1 Bacteroidia bacterium | reverse complement strand
TGGATGTGATGGTGAATGTTTCCGATCTGGCGAACAATTCAAAAGTGAAGTCCAGGATTGTATTGAAGAACAAGAACCGCGAGGAAGTCATTGAGGTGACAGGAAACCAAATGGTGTCGCTGCGCGCGGGAGACCGTTATGAGATGGAAGTAACCAGTGATCAGGGTTACGCTTTCAATTCAACGACCATTGACTTGTCGAAGGGACAAGCTGCTCCGGTGGATATCAAGTTACTTAAGCTGGAAGTCGATGCTAAACTGACCTTGCGGGATATCAACTTTGAATCCAATTCGGTCAAGCTTTCAGACATTTCGTTTGTCGAGTTGAGGCGGGTGATTCAATTGATGCAGGAGAACCCGGGTCTGAAGGTGGAAGTGGCTGCCCATACCGATGATGTGGGGTCGGATAGCTACAATAGTGTTCTTTCGCAAAAGCGGGCAAAGAGTGTTGCGGACTTTTTATTGGAAAATAAAATCAGCACCGAGCGCTTTCTTGCGAAAGGGTATGGTGAATCGCAAAAGAAAGTACCCAATGATAGTGAAGCCAACCGCGCGGTAAACAGAAGAGTGGAATTAAGAATTTTGGGGATTTAACAAACCAGGGTAATGAGGCGTATAATTCTCTTTCTTTTTTTAATGGGTGCAACGGTGCAGGCAATGGCTCAGCGCATCAAGTATCACGATCTTTTTTCCTTGCTAGCCGGGATGAGTAAAGAAGAACAGAAAAACTCGCTGAAAGAATATCTTTCACTTGACCCCGACCACCCCAATGCAAATTTCCGACTTGCGATGGTTTATGAGTTCAATTATAAAAATGCCGATCCGCTCACGCAATATGAATTTGCTTTGGCCAATGCAGAACAGGCAAAGGCACGGTTTTTAAAAGCTAAGCTTATCGTAGACGAACACGAGGTAACCCGTAACAACGAATACTATAATCCAGTGTTCAAAACCGTGGACGCCAGAGGCAAACCGAATGTAGAGTTTGCACTTGTTTCCAGAAAAATAGTGAATGGCTACGATTCAACGGGGTTGTTTCTGGAGAAAATTCCGCCGATCTATTCGAGTTTTACAAGAAGTGTTAATTTCTACGACCGGGCGGTTAAAATCTTTGCCGCATTAAATGATGAATTCGTAAACCTCGATGATTTCTATCTGTACTTCAACAGCGACGTTGACAAGCAATTGGGGGAGCTCAAGCAGAACTTTGATTCGGCCCGTTTTTTCTTTGATCGTTATCAGGATCTGACCCAAGCTTTTCCGATCGCATTTCACAAACAGAAATACCACGTTCGACCCATTGTGACATACCGGTTGGATGGGTTAATTACCCGGATGAATTTCCTGACCAACGATGTCGAATTGTGGGACTATACAACGTGGGTCAATGGTATTCGCAAAAACATCAATACCGAAATCAGCTTGCTGCGTCTGAAACTCAACCAGAATGAAGAAAAACTGGATGAAAGTCTGTTGAAAATCGCTGCTTCCAACGGCGAGGGGATCATTCCTTTCAAACTGGACAAGCAACTTGTCTTCAACCTGAACAACTACGACAAGCAGTCACTGGTGCTTTCCGTCCTGGATTATAAATCCTTCAAGCAAGACTGGCTGATCAAAAGCAAAGTGCTTCACGAGGATACAGCCAGAATTGATCGCAACGCTGAAAACTACAGCATCCTGATCTATGCAAATAAAATGGCCGACACGTTGCTGGATGTAGTGAAAACCAGACTGCAAAAAGACAAGGTGAGAAAGCACGCGGATTTTGTCAACAAATATTATGGTGGCATGGAAGGCTTGCTCAAATTTTCATCGGATGAAAAACATTTTATTGAAACGTCCTTTCTCCAGTACACTGCAGAGCTCCGTACGGTATTGGTGGTGATGAGTGCCCCTGATACAGCAAAGGGAAAGGAGAAGCTCATCCGTTTTAATAATAGGTGGAATGTTTCCCTGCTGACCCATCTCCTCACCCCTGAATTGCTTGAAAAAGGAGAGCCCGTTACGTTGCAAAACCTCCGGAATCCCGATGGCAGTACCTACCTGGCCGGTGTTTATAAACCCGATAAAAAAATCAACAACGTTGTCACATTTGTTGCCCGTGTAAACCCCGATGGGAAGCCGGGATGGTTTCAAAACTTCAACATCAAAATGGACAGCGCCAGCGCTACGGCCGATACTAACAATTTTCTCGGACCGCTTCAACTTACCCAGGAAGGATGTGCGTTCCTAATTCATTCCATTCATCTAACAAGGTCAGATCAACGCAATACCTTCGTTTACCTCAATGAAAAAGGAGAAGATAAATTTCGTCTGCGGTTGAAAGAAAAGGATTTTCCCCGTAAACTTACTTTTATTGAGCGGAGCAACTCATTTGTGATTCTATTAAAGGGTCAGGCGGAAAAACAGAATTACACCACGCCGGAGAACATCCAGATCCTAAGTATTAATGCTTTGGGTGATTTACTTTGGAAACGCGAAATCAACCTGACCGGATCCTTGGTCAACCTGGTCAATCTGATCGACGGATACTTGATTGTTGGAAATTATACGGTGTTGAAGGATTTGAATGGGAAAGAGTACCGCGCAAAGATTGGGGAGTCGAGTCCCTACCTGATTAAATTAAATGAACGCGGGGACTTCGTCAGGGTAAGCCCTATCGCCACGGCTAAATCAATTTACGTGGTGGATGTGGTGAAGGTAAGTGACAACTCGATCAATTTATTGGGCTTTGAAGACACCTTTGAATCGGCCCAGGGAAAAACAGTCTTATCCAGCGGACGGATCATCCATATTATGGCGAACCGGTTTTGCCAGGTGATTTGTTCTAATTTATAAATTCTGGGGATCAACTCAACTCAACTTTCTGCCATCAATTCATTTTGATTTATTAGTTTCGCAGGATAGACCTTTATCATAAACGAAACCTCCCGCATGATCAGTCATTCCGAAATTTTCCCCTACACCTTTGATAAAAAATATACCAAATCCATTGCCTACTTCTCGATGGAATTTGCCATTGATCAGCCACTTAAAATATATAGCGGTGGGTTGGGATTTCTGGCCGGGTCGCACATGCGCAGTGCTTACGAGTTAAAACAAAATTTGATTGGGATTGGCATCTTGTGGAAAAAAGGGTATTATGATCAGGAGCGCAACCAGGACCAAACGCTGAAGGTGGAATACCGGGATAAAGATTATTTCTTTCTGACCGATACCGGAATCGTATTTCCCATCACCATTCACGGCGCCAAAGTGCATGTGAAAGCATTTATGCTCAAGCCGGAAGTCTTCAAAACGGTTCCGATGTTCTTTCTTACAACAGACATTCCTGAAAACGATTTTCTGGCGCAGACGATCAGCCACCGGTTATACGATCCAAATGAAACCACCCGTATTGCGCAGTCCATTTTGCTGGGGGTTGGCGGAGCCACCTTGCTGGATGTACTGCAACGGGAAACCGAAATTTACCACATGAACGAAGGTCATGCCCTTCCGATGTGTTTTTATTTGCTTGACAAATTCAAGGATATCAATGAAGTGAAGAGACGGGTAGTCTTTACCACACACACACCAGAAAAAGCAGGGAATGAAGAACACAGCATCCCACTTCTCAGCGGGATGAGTTTCTTTAGTGGGCTCACTCCAGCTCAAGTAGAGGAATATGTATATCCTGAAGACGGTGTGTTGAATTACACGCTTACAGCGCTACGGCTTGCAAAAATTGCCAATGGCGTTTCCCAGCTTCACGGTGAAGTGGCAAGAAAAATGTGGAGTGGCTATTCTGGGATTTCGCAAATCATCGCGATTACCAATGCGCAAAACAAAACGTATTGGTGCGATCCTGAATTGGACAAAGCCCTGGAGCTGGGAAACGATAAGGCATTGGTGACTCGTAAAAAAACATTGAAGCATAAACTCTTCCGCGTCGTCGCGAATCAGACCGGAAAATTATTTGACGAAAATGTGCTCACCCTGGTGTGGGCAAGGCGATTTGCAGGGTATAAACGTGCCAACCTTCTGCTTGCCGACTTTGACCGGTTTTTGAAGCTGGCCGGAAATATGGATTTCCCCATTCAGATTATCTGGGCAGGCAAACCATATCCGGAAGATTACGCGGCCATCAATGTTTTTAATGAGATTTATTGGAAGACCAAAGATTTACCCAATTGTACCGTGGTTACCGGTTATGAACTTTGGCTTTCCGGGCATTTGAAAAAGGGTTCTGACCTTTGGCTAAATAATCCCCGGATGTATCACGAAGCTTCCGGCACTTCCGGTATGACCGCTGCCATGAATGGTTCGATCAACCTGTCTATTCCCGATGGATGGATTCCGGAATTTGCAGAGCACGGTAAGAATAGTTTTATTATTCCCTCCGCTGCAGATGACCTGACCCCAGAGGAAAAAGACAAGCTGGAAGCAAAAGGGTTATTGGACTTATTGGAAAAGGAAATTATCCCAATGTATTACAATAAGCCGGAACAATGGTTGAAAGTGATGAAAGCCAGCATGCAGGATATCTTGCCGGAATTTGATTCAGGCAGGATGGCCAAAGAATACTATGAGAAATTATACCTGGCGGAATTTCCAGCTAAGCTGCAATAACAAATAACACAATTTGAGTTTCCTAAAACAAACCAGGTAATGGCTCCCTCAGCGACTACAACATACTAATGGGGCTTTACGAAATTGTCTACTTTGTAGGAGAAAACTTTGCCATATTTTGGAGTTAGAGCACCGCCTCTTCC
>JAYVXP010000162.1:0-14772 GCA_043785125.1 Bacteroidia bacterium | reverse complement strand
TTTGCGTTAGCGCCTTTATCGGATTTTGATCACTACGCAATCAGCCGCATTGACAAGGCTAAAATGGCGGTCCTGAATAATAAGGGCGACGTTCTTTTTGAAAAGGAGAACCCGGGATCGGATGAGCTATTCTTAACGTATTTTGCTACGGGTCGCGGGCGCAAGCTATTTTGCTTCACCGACCCGCAACAAGAGTTCACTTATTTCTTTGACGAGACAGGGAAATCTGTTTTTTCCCGGCCCTTGGAAAGTCAGGGGGTTCCTGTGATCATGAGCGAAAGGTCAGGCGAGGTTTCGATGTATTGTGTCAACAAGAACAAAATACAAAGCTATCGTCCAGGGTCGCCCGCCAATTAGATTCAAGACCGACTTTATTTTCTCATTTTTTCCAGTTCGTCCCACATCTCATTGGGCACTCCTTCCAAGTGACTAAATTCACCACCGTTTCGTAGCCACTCACCACCGTCGATCGTAACCACTTCTCCATTGACATAAGCGGAATAATCGGAGAGGAGATAGGCGGCGAGGTTGGCCAGTTCCTGGTGCTCCCCCACACGCTTTAGCGGAATGCGTTGTGCAGGATCAAATTGTTTTACAAGGTCGCCCGGCAGTAAACGACTCCACGCACCTTCCGTAGGAAATGGACCTGGCGCGATTGCATTGCTGCGGATGTTGTACTTGGCCCACTCTACCGCCAGCGATCGCGTGAGCGCCAGCACGCCGGCCTTGCTACACGCAGATGGCACAACGTATCCGGATCCGGTCCAGGCGTAAGTGGTGACGATATTCAAAAACGTGCCAGGCTGTTTTTTGGCAATCCAGTTTTTCCCGACTGCCAGGGTTACATAATAGGTTCCCCGCAATACAATGTCCACCACAATATCAAAGGCACGATGTGAAAGTCGTTCGGTGGGGCTGATGAAATTACCAGCTGCATTGTTCAGAACCCCGTGAATGGGGCCAAATGCACTTTCTGCCTGACTGATTACATGTTCGACTTCATTGTATTTCCGGATGTCGCATGCGACGGCCAATACTTTTCCCCCCGTTTCATTCATTAACTCCGCCGCGGCTTTGTCAAGAACTTCTTTCTTACGACTGGTAATGACCAACTGAGCTCCCAATTCGAGCAGATATTTTCCCATCGAACGTCCCAGGCCTGTACCACCTCCGGTGATGATGATGGTCTTGCCACGGAACGATTCTGGTTTTAACATACCTTCCATATTCTTGTTTTTAAGAAAGATAGCCGGAAGCGTTGTTGCCTTCCAATGAAATATGGATAAATTTGTTAAACTCATTTTTTAAACTATGAAGCCAATTACATTTATTTTTTTAATGATCGGATTACTCTCGGGCTCCTGCATTGTGTCGAAAAAGAAGTATGACGACATGCTGGCTCAAAAAGTGAAGGCAGAAGGGGAGCTCTCAGACAAATCTGACAAATTGGATAAAGCGAATGGTGACCTGACTGAACTTGGTGAGCATCTGAAGAGACTCAAACAGGACACCACCGAACTGAACGAAAACGTTCGGGCCTCAGTCAAAAAACTGAAGTTGCTCAATATGGAATATGAACAGCTGAATTCGTTTTATAAGAATAGTCTCAGTAACAGCGGTAAACTCAACCGTGATGTAGCCCAGCAGAAAGAACAATTGCTGGCCATTCAGGACAATCTGGAGAAGACACGTAAATTGAATGATTCACTGAGCTCCGGACTGGCAGAACGGGAGAAGAAAGTAAAGGAGCTCGAAGAGGTTCTCTCCAATAAGGATAAGGCGGTCACTGATTTGAAGAACAGGATCACCAGCGCATTGCTCAACTTCAAGGAAAATGACCTGACCGTTAAAGTTAAGAATGGGAAAGTATATGTTTCCCTTGCGGAACAATTGCTATTCGGGTCCGGCAGCATCGATGTAGATCCAAAAGGAGCTACAGCGCTACAGCAGTTGGCCAAGGCAATCAGGGATCAGCACGATTTACAGATCATGGTAGAAGGTCATACCGACAACGTGCCGATATCCAAAAAGACGGCCTACATGCAGGACAATTGGGATCTTAGCGTAATGCGGGCTACATCCATTACAAAAATTCTGATTAAAGCTGGGGTATCCACACATCAGATTGTGGCGGCGGGTAAGGGAGAGTTTTCACCACTGAGCCCCAACGATTCGCCCCAGAACAAACAAAAGAACCGAAGGACAGAAATCATCATCACACCTAACCTCGATGAGCTGTTCAAAATTTTGGGAACTAACTAACCGGAATCATGGGAAGATTATTATACATCATCGTAATTGTTCTCGACGCTTTGGTGATCATCGATATTCTGCGCGGAAATAAGGACATGGAGAAAAAGTTACTCTGGATTATTGCCGTGGTTTTTCTTCCGATCATTGGACCGGTTTTGTATTACATTATCGGGAAAAAATAGATTGCCGCGCCTTGCCGACCTCGACCGGTGTTGTTTAGGCTTCCTTTATTTTTTTATCTTCATGAAATTGTTCCATGGAAGATAAGAGCCTGAGGCCCCTTTTTTCAGTTCCGGTAATTGTAGCCGCACTGGGTTACTTTGTTGACATCTACGACTTGCTGCTCTTTAGTATTGTTCGCATTCCCAGTTTGCGATCCCTTGGCGTCGACGAGGTAAATATGCTGGGCCAGGGAGAATTTCTTATACGCGTACAGATGTGGGGATTGTTGCTGGGCGGGTTGATCTGGGGAATCCTTGGAGACAAGCGCGGCCGGTTGTCGGTATTGTTTGGATCGATCCTCCTTTACTCGCTGGCCAACATTGCTAATGGTTTTGTGACGTCCGTCAATCAATATGCTGTTTTCCGGTTTATTGCCGGTGTGGGCCTTGCCGGCGAATTGGGTGCAGGCATCACCTTGGTCTCCGAGATTTTGCCCACGCGGTTACGTGGTTATGGTACCGCGCTGATAGCAGCGGTCGGTGTGATGGGTGCAGTACTTGCCAATTTTATTGCCAAAAGGTATGACTGGCAGATCTCCTTTTTCATTGGAGGCGGACTGGGTCTGCTCTTGCTGCTCGCTCGGATTAGTGTTTTTGAATCCGGGGTTTTTCTGAAATTGA
This sequence comes from Bacteroidia bacterium, assembly GCA_043785125.1. GTDB lineage: Bacteria > Bacteroidota > Bacteroidia > Cytophagales > Cyclobacteriaceae > ELB16-189. The sequence continues at coordinate 11,677 of JAYVXP010000162.1, read as the reverse complement.
AGAAAAGTGCTGTCCGGCGTGGAAATGTTTTTATGCTCTTTACTAAAAAAGCAAGGCTGATCAGATTTCTGGGTTGCATCTTAATTGGATTACCAATCTGGTTCGTCATTGGCATTCTGATCACTTTTTCTCCGGAGTTTGCAAAAGCCATGGGCATCTCGAATCCGATCATTGCCGGTGATGCGGTTATGTATTGTTACCTGGGGTTGGCGGTGGGAGATTTGGCCTCGGGATTGATCAGTCAGTTATTGAAGTCGCGGAAAAAAGTTGTTTTGCTGTACATCATTTTGACGTGTGTCCTCATCGTGTTTTATCTTTTTATGCCCTCTACGTCCTCCACATTTTTTTATACAACCTGTTTTTTGATGGGCTGTGGTATTGGATTTTGGGCCATGTTTGTTACGATCGCTGCCGAGCAGTTTGGCACCAATCTTCGGTCAACGGTGGCCACCTCAGTCCCCAACTTTATCCGGTGGACGGTGGTGCCGCTTACGCTGGCCTTTCGTTATTTGCGGGGAGAAGTGGGCATTGTGTACGGAGCGCTGTGGCTGGGGATGGCAACCATCGTGATTGCGTTGATTGCATTGAGCACCATTGACGAAACTTTTGGGCGAGATCTGAATTTTATTGAAGAGGATTGATTGCGAATACAGGACACGAAGTTCACGAAGAACACCCGCTCAGCTATTTCTCAATCTGGCCAAGGCCCTCACTGGAAAAGTTCCCACCCCTTTGAATTTTGGTGGTACGGCCGAAAACGTAAACTCCCGATCGCCGATAGCATTCAGATTACAAAGATGTTCAACGATCAGAATTTCTGCCCCCAATAGAATGGTGTGTGCCGGCCGACTTTTCCCAGCAGTGTCGTCGAGGTTGTGAGAATCAATGCCAACCAGCATGGCTCCGCTATCTTTTAAATAGGCTGCTGCTTCCTTTGTCAGAAAGGGATGTTGGGTGTAATAGCGCCCGGTATTCCAGAAAATATCCCAGCCAGTATGAATCAACACGGCCCGGTCCCTGATTACTTTATTTTTGAAATGTTCCACCGTAATGGCAAGTGTTTGCCGATGGTCGACATGTATAAGGGTTCCCTTCAGGTCCACCATGTGGTCCAGCAGAATTTCTGAGAGATCTTTTCCCTGCTCGTACCGGTGAAACGGACAATCCAGGTAGGTTCCGGTGTTGGCCACCATTTCGATTTTTCCAATCTGGAATTGGGTGCCCACTTCATATATTTTCTTGGAGTCCTCGCGACTTAAGAAATCGCAGATGATCGGAGCGGGTAACCCTTTGTAAGTAATCAAGCCGTTTTCAATGACGTGACTCAAATCGATGAAGGGTGAAAGGGGTTGCGTCATACCCTGGACAATGCCTGTTCCAAATCAGCGATGAGGTCGTCAACATCTTCTACGCCGATGCTCAAACGGATCAATGAGTCCGACAGGCCGTTCTTCACCCGTTCGTCCTTTGGAATGCTGGCATGGGTCATGGAGGCAGGGTGATTGATCAGCGACTCAACGCCACCAAGGGATTCTGCCAGGGAAAAAAGTTCAACGTTTTCCATGAGTTTTGTGGCGAGTTCGAGGCTGTCATTTTTCAGTGTAAAAGAAAGCATGCCACCAAAGTCGCTCATCTGCTGTTTTGCAATCTCATGATTTGGGTGATCGGGAAATCCAGGCCAATAGACTTTCCCGATTTTTGGGTGATTGCGTAGCCAGACGGCGATGGTTTTTCCGTTGGAGCAATGACGTTCCATCCGCAGATGAAGCGTTTTGATTCCGCGAAGAACCAAAAAAGAATCCTGCGGACCCGGCACGGCCCCACAGGAGTTGGCCAAAAACGCTAAGTCCTGGTAGAGTTTTTCGTCATTCACAACCAATGCGCCCATGATCACATCACTGTGGCCGCCGAGGTATTTCGTGACCGAGTGCATGACGATATCCGCTCCAAGATCGAGTGGATTTTGGAGGTAGGGGGTAGCAAATGTATTGTCGACGGCGACTAAAATGTTTTGCTTTTTGGCCAGGGCCACACATCCTTTGATATCAATGATGCGCATGAGCGGATTGGAGGGAGTCTCCAGCCACATGAGCTTTGTATTTTTATTGATGTAAGGGAGGATGTTTGCGGTATGGGAAAGATCAATAAAATGAAATTTGATTCCATATTTTTCAAACACCCGTTTAAACATTCGGTAAGAGCCACCATACAAATCATTGCTGGTGATGACCTCGTCGCCGGGGTTGAGCAGTTTGATGACCGCATCGGTGGCCCCCATACCGGAGGAAAAACAGATCCCGAATTTTCCATTTTCCAGTGCCGCAATACTTTTTTGAAGTGCATTGCGTGTGGGATTGGCCCCGCGGGCGTAGGCATAGCCTTTGTGTTTACCCGGTGACTCCTGCACATACGTAGAGGTTTGATAAATGGGTGTCATGATGGCGCCCGTGGTAGGGTCGGGTTCTACACCAGCGTGAACGGCTTTGGTTCCAAATTTCATCGGCTTATAATTCATTTCGGTTTGTATTTCCTTGGGATACGCAAGTAACGACTTTTGGGATGATTAAGTTTTATGGAAGGGATTGGTAAAAAATCAGGCCAGACCCCATTTAGCTTTTAAATGTTGGCCCGATTACAGAATCTTATTATTTAGTTCTGCTTTCAGAGGAGTATTCAGAGAATGAATTGATATCACTCGTAAAATGAAGCAACGCCTCTCCTTTGTCCGCCGGGTCGGCAATGCCAACCTTAACGACGACATCAATATCGCTGGTCTGGGGATCAAAATGGTCTGTAACGGATGAGCCAAACGCGTAGATATTGCTCACCTTGTCGGAACTACATAAATTAATAAAATCCGCGTGCCGCTGTTGAAGTTGAGTCGCAAGGTACATTTTCAAAGATAATCAATTACGACAACAACGTCCACCGCGCCACACCAGAATCTTGTTGGAAGCCCAATCCAAATTGGCACGGAAAAACCCCAACGTTTATAGAAGATGTTGACAATATTTAATAATAGATGAAATGACCCCAATGGGCTGCAATTTATTTTCGGCAAAAGGAAAATTAACTCACTTAATTTTTACCTCTTCCCCCGGTTTAAGAATGTGATACTTGTCCTTCATTTCCTGTGACAAAAGTATCTTGACTTCATCTGGATAGCCTTTTGCCCAAAACCGATCGGATTCGTCAAACTTAATGGTACTATGGTGTTGGGGAAAAATGAAATCAGGATTCAAGGTGTTGATCATGATTACGGATCGATCGATATAGGTGTTGTGTTCGGTGGGCGAGAAAAACAAAACGTTGACGTGCTTCAGAAACAAGTGATCTTCGAGTAAATAAGAATCTCCCGGTTGTAAGAAAGTGATGGAATCCAGGGTGATCATATACCCACAGTCCTGCAAATTGGCTTCATAGTAAATTGCGAAATTTGCGTTCCCATGAATGGCCCTTACTGGGTAGACTTTAATTCCTTTAATTTCAAATAGTTCCCTGGGCTTTGCTACCCTAATCCTTTGCTCCGGAATATGAAGTTCCCTGGCCTTGGTTAAACAACTTTCGGGCATAACAAAAAGGCAGTTGGATTTTTCAAGCAGAATAGACGTTGTATATTTATTAAAATGGTCATCGTGCTCATGGGTGACAAAAGAAACATCGAGTTTTGTCAGTTCCTGGGCAGTAATGGGAGGAGGAAAGAAACGATTCCCGTCTTCCAGCCAGAGGTCCGTGGAGATCAATAGATTTCCTGATTTGATTAGCCAGCTGTCATGTCCAGCCCACCAAACGCTGATTCCTTTTGAATGCGCATTGATTTCCTTGCTGAGCTTGCCGTCTTGTGCCAATGTCATGCTAAAGGCAAACAGTGTTAGAAGCGAAATAAGGAATAGGCGCATGGGATTCTATTTTTAAGAATTATTACATCAAACACAATTGAAGGTATCCAACTCAACCCCTCATCGTACAACCTTTTTTCTTTTGAAAAGGTATTAATATTAATGATATTTGACCGAAAAATTTTATTCTTCTGGTACTGTTTCTAATGACAACATCTCCCGCGTTCGTTAGGCGTCAACCCTTCCGGCTTACAGTCCCGGAGATGGAAATGCGGGATTGAATCGTGGGCTACATTGCATTTTCAAAAGGATCCCCTGCTACAAAGAATGGTATTTTGCGACGACCACAAAAACCCGGATTCGGAATCGAACTGGGTAGGACGAAAATTCAACGGCAAGAAGTCCTGACCGCGTGAGATACCATCGATACCAACAGGTTTTGGGTTTGCCATTTCAATTGTACTTTTGGCTAGGAAATTGCTTTCGCGGTGAAAGGGTAGATACACAACTTAGAATACCTATATTTAAAAAAGTCAGGAATCGGCAGTTGGCTGGTTTCGGGAGAAATGAAGAGGCAAATTAATTCGTTTTTATTATTCAGGAAGCACCGGATACAGCGTGAGAAACAGCGATGTTTTCATGCCCATGGGCGGCCGTTATCAGAAGTTTTTACATGGGCTTTGGTGTTCTGCAGCATTTTTGGATTTCAGGAATCAACCCTTGCGCAAACGGCCGGTTCAAGCGATGCATTTTTGGATAGCAGCGTAAACAATGCCATCAAGCTGTACGCTTTGACTTTAGGAAGTAACGCACGGCTGTATAATGGCTCTCAGTACCGACCCGATGAAGTACAGGAATACGATACGGGTCATCCCTATTTTCAATCAGACGATTGGGAAGCCGGCGGCATTCATTATGATGGACAGTATTACAATCCGGTCAACATCTTATATAACCTCATCCTTGACAAAATCATCATAGAAAGCCCATTTGATTATTCTAAAATAGAACTCGTCCAGAGCAGGATAAGCAGCTTCTCGTTGTCAGGCCATGATTTTGTGAAATTGTCAGGAGACAGTTCTTCCGTGACAGCCGTGCGATCCGGGTTCTACGATGTGTTATACGATGGTGTCATAAAGGTTTATGCCAAGAGAAGCAAGGAAATTGCAAAGAAAATTGAATCAGGTGCGGAGAAAAAGAAATTTATTGAAGGAAATAGATATTTCATTTATAAGAAGAATAATTACTTTTTGGTAAAGAGCAAAGCTTCGGTACTCCGTGTCCTGGAAGATCAAAAGCCCATGCTTAAACAACAGATTGCGAAATATAAAATTGTTTTCAAAAAAGATCGCGGGCATGCGATAGCCATGTTGGCAGCGTTATACGATGAAGCGGTAAAGAAGCTATGATCTATTCATACCGACTCATCTTTTGTTTATTTCTCGTTCATGCTTCTGGTGTTACCCTTGGACAGACCAAAAAAGACAGCCTGGTAAGTGGGAGTTTCCTTAATTTGAAATTTGACAAATTCGCGAAGGAGCTTGAAAAGCAAACTCCATATAAATTCTTTTTTGATCTGAAATCAACGGATAGCCTGATAGTCAATGTTACGGTTGGCCAAAAAACCATTCAATCCGTTTTAGACCAAATTTTTGTTGATACCGATTTCCATTACGCCATGGATGATCAAAAGAATATTTACATCGTCCGGGGCATAACCATTCAATCGACTCTTCCTGATGCCTTTAACACCGTTGCGGAAGGAGTAAGAAGACAATTTGATGTGGATTATTTGGAGACGGAGAACAAAGAGAAATCAAGATTGTTGCTAGAAATCAAACAATATGATATCGGAAAAAAAACCACCGTCGTCGGTGAGGGAAACGCAATCATTGCAGGGTATGTTAAATCTGCAGTGACGGGTGAATCGATAATCGGTGCTTCGGTTTATGTAACCGATCCTTTGATTGGAGTCACTTCGGATCAGTTTGGCTACTTCGCGATCACCCTGCCCAAAGGAAAACATGAACTACACATCCGAAGTGGCGGGATGAAGCAAGCCGTTCGCAAAGTGATGGTGTATGCTGATGGAAAATTGAATGTTGAGCTTTTGGAGGACGTGATCACCTTGAAGGAGGTTGTCGTGGAGTCGGATAAAGACAAAAACGTAAGCGGTGATCAGATGGGTGTTCAACGACTGGATATCAAGACCATGAAAAAATTGGCGATGGTGTTCGGTGAGGTAGATGTATTAAAAGTTATGCTTACCCTTCCGGGGGTACAATCGGTTGGAGAAGGGACCACCGGTCTAAACGTTAGAGGAGGAGCTACCAGCCAAAACCTTATTCTCTTTGATGATGCTACGATTTATAACCCTGCGCATTTGTTTGGATTCTTCTCCGCCTTCAACCCCGATGTGATCAAGAATGTAGAGTTGTATAAAAGCAGCATCCCTGCTGAATTTGGTGGGCGACTTTCGTCTGTTCTGGATGTGAATTCGAGAGAAGGAAATGTGAAGAAGTTTTCCGGAGCCGGAGGTATTGGTCCGGTGACGGGCCGGTTGACATTAGAAGGCCCAATCCTCAAGAATAAAGTTTCTTACCTGATTGGTGGCCGGACGACTTATTCCGACTGGCTGTTAAAGAAAATCCCAAGTGATGCACTGAAGAATAGTCAGGCTTCTTTTTATGATTTAAACGCCAAGGTGCAGGCGGAAATCAATGAAAAGAACAGCCTCTACGTGATGGGCTACTTTAGCAAAGATCGTTTCAGACTAAACAGTGATACCGCGTACAGTTACACCAGTAAAGCGGCTACTTTAAAGTGGAAGCACAGCTTTAACAACAAACTTTATGGCGTCCTCACGGGAGGGTACAGCGGATATGCCTACCAGATAGGCAGTAACAAAAATCCGGTGGACGCATTCACGTTACTTTATGCAATCCATCAGACCAGCCTAAAAATGGATTTTAATTACTTCCCGATTCCAAAGCACACCATCAATATGGGGGCGAGTGTTATTAAATATTTATTGTCTCCGGGATCAAAAATAAACTCAGACTTAGCCTTAAAAGATGGCAATGAGATTTTGCCGAATGAACAAGGGCTGGAGAGTGCCGTTTATATTGGTGATCATTTTGAAGCGTCACCCAGACTCTCTATCTATGGAGGCTTGCGTTATTCCTATTATAATTATCTGGGCCCTCACGATGTATATCATTATGAGGCAGGGGAGTCGAGAAGCGTCAGTACGATAGTTGACACGGTTTCCTATAAAAGCGGAAAATCCATTGCAAGTTATGGCGGCCCGGAATATAGATTTTCGGTCAAGTACGGCATATCCGAAGGCAGCTCTGTAAAATTAAGCTACAACAGGACCCGCCAATACATTCAAATGCTGACCAATACCACAGCCATCTCGCCTACGGACACATGGAAATTAAGTGACAGCTATATTAGGCCGCAGGTGGGAGATCAGATCTCATTAGGCTTTTACAAAAACCTTAGAGGCAACTTGATTGAAGCATCATTTGAGACTTATTACAAGACGATGGCGAATTCCATTGACTATAAAAGCGGTGCAAAATTATTGTTGAATCATAGCATTGAAACGGACATCATCAGAGCACAAGGCAAAGCTTTTGGCTTTGAATTCATGGTGAAGAAAACAGCAGGGAAAATGAATGGATGGGTGACGTATACGTATTCCCGTTCGCTGCTGAGAACAAAGGGTAATTTTGCTTCGGAAACAGTAAATGGCGGCAATTATTACCCCAGCAATTATGATAAACCGCACGCTGTGAATTTGATTGGTAATTATAAATTCAGTCATCGCTACAGTACCTCGCTAAATTTCACTTACAGTACAGGGAGACCAATTACTGTTCCGGTTGCAAAATATTATGTTGATGGATCATACCGGACTTTGTACGGACCCCGGAACGGTGATCGAGTTCCAGATTACTTACGGGTTGATATTTTTGTAAACATTGAAGGGAATCATAGAATTAATAAACCGGCGCATGCATCCTGGACAATAGGTGTTTATAATCTTACCGGTAGAAGAAATGCTTATTCTGTATTTTATGAATCTCAAAATGGCAAAATACATGGATATAAGCTTTCCGTTCTGGGAAGTGCAATGCCGAGTATTACCTATAATTTTAAATTTTGATAAGACGTGCAACAGGAAATAATTGAAACCAATTGATGGTATGGGAAGAAGCGTCGCGATATGGATACTGTCCTACATGGTGATCTTTCTTACCCATGGATGTCTTGACCCTTACAATGCATCGACCTCCAGACCGGACTTTAGAACCCTGGTAGTGGATGGATTTTTAGATGGATCCGACTCAACCTGCTCAGTTCAGTTAAGCCGTGTTGTGGCGCTGGACATGCTCCAATCTCCTCCCATCGAAATGGGGGCAAAAGTTATGTTGGTAAATGAAAGCGGATCAAGCTATTTACTGATTGAAAGTTTAGCAGGGACCTACACAGGGTCGCAGTTGCCTTTTGCTGTGGGTAGTAAAATCAAATTGGAAATTACGACGAAGGACCAGACTGAATACCAATCCGATATGGTGACGATACTCAAGGCCCCAATGATTGACAGCGTCACATGGGGAGCAGGGCGCACGGGTGTTCCAATTTATATCAGTACCCACAATGGCGAAACTGACAGCCGGTGTTATTATTGGAAGTACACAGAAACATGGTCTTACAAATCAGGATTTCAAACCGCCGTTAAACTTGACGCGAATCTGAATATTGTTACCCTTAGCGAAAATATATTTCAATGCTGGAATACCGCACTATCGAGTGACATCTTGGTAGCTTCTTCTTCTGTTCTGGAAAATAATACGGGCGTAATCAGCCGAATTCCGCTGGTCATTGTTCCGTGGGAATCTCCAAAATTGCAGGACCGATACAGCATGCTTGTTGAGCAAAGGGCCATCAGCAAGGACACGTATGATTATTTGCAGCAATTGAAAAAGAACACAGAAAACCTCGGTACCCTTTTTGATCCGTTGCCTTCCCAACCCACTGGAAATATCCATTGCTTGACGAATTCCAATCAACTTGCGCTGGGCAATTTTATGGCCAGTACGGTTCAGAAAAAGAGAATCTACGTCAACTATTCTGAGCTGAGCTGGCCCGCTGGAACAGCCTCGGCAACAGGCTATGAGGGGTGCGCACTGTATGAGATTCGTATGCGTTCGGATTGGACCCATTTTGTTCCGGTTGGAAACGGTTCTAACCAACCGGTCATGGGCACTACACCTTTCTGCGTGGATTGCAGACTCCTTGGGGGCACCAACATCAAACCTGATTTTTGGGAATGGTAAGGAAGTTTATGAAATTGATCTTTTCAATTCTTATCGCCATCCTATGGAGTATGACTTTGACTTTCGGGCAAGCAAACTCCAAAGCGTACGGTCAAAATCCATTGTCATCCATTCTGGACAAGCTAAATGGGTACAACAATCATCATTTGCAGGAAAAAATATTTATGCATACCGATCGATCGTTTTACCTGGCAGGAGAAACGATTTGGCTGAAACTGTTTTATGTTGACGGCTCCTTCCATCGGCCACTCCACGTGAGCAAAGTGGCCTATATTGAGATATTGGATGGCAATCATAAGCCAGTACTTCAAAGTAAATTAGCACTGACTGAGGATGGGTTCGGGAGTGGTTCTATATCATTACCTGTTTCAATGGGATCTGGTTGCTACCTGATCCGGGCTTATACGAATTGGATGAAGAACTTTAGTCCAGAATTATATTTTCAGCAATGCGTCACGGTAGTAAACCCGTTCACTCAGATTACCCCAATGTCAATCGAGACAACGGAGGACTACGATGTTCAGTTTTTTCCCGAAGGTGGCAACCTGGTAAATGGACTAAAGTGTGTAGTGGGTTTTAGGGCTGTTAATAAAAGTGGATGGGGGATCGATTTTCACGGAGCCATTGTCGATGAAAAAAATGATACCATCGCTAAAATCAAACCGCTAAAATTTGGCTTGGGAAGATTCACTTTTACGCCGACACAAGGGCATACGTACAATGTCGTATTTAAGGACTCAAAACAACAAAGCTTTTCCTTTAAACTTCCCGCTTCCTTTGACGAGGGTATGGTACTCAGCATGAACGAAACGGCAGAACAAATAAAGGTATCGGTAAATATGATCAGCAAGAGCGCAATGATACTACCGGTCGTTCACTTGCTTGTGCAAACCAGACAGAAAATAATGATGCAAGACACTCAAATCCTTCAGGACGGGGCCGCAGTATTTGCCATCAATAAGAATTCATTGGGCGAGGGAATATCACGTATTACGATTTTCAATGGTAATTTGATTCCCGTTTGTGAGCGACTTGTTTTTAAAAAACCGATACAGCAACTGATGGTCGATGTCAGGTCCGAATCGAACGATTATGGTTTACGGAAAAAAGTCGAGATCGCTATTCACACTGCCCTGCGTGACAAGAAGAAAGCGTCAGCTAATTTGTCTGCATCTGTTTATAAAATGGACTCCCTCGGTGATTCCGGAACCAACATCGTTAACTATCTTTTGATGACCTCTGATTTAAAAGGAAATATAGAGTCACCTGATTATTATTTTGAAAACGGGAGCTCCGAAGAGAAAAGAGAGGCCACCGATAACCTGATGCTCACACAAGGTTGGACCCGATTTAAGTGGGAAGATGTTTTTAGGAATCCGCACGCAGCAGAATATGTTCCGGAATATGGCGGTCACCTCATTACGGCGCAAATAAGAAATGTATCTGCAAATGGGCCGGCAGTCGGTATTTTGACTTACTTAACGTCGTTGGGATTATTCACAAGGCCTTACCTTGCTACTAGCAACGCGCAAGGAAGGCTTCTCTTTGAGATGCAGAATTTTTACGGGAACAATGAGTTGATTGCCCAAACGAACACGCAACAGGATAGCTTATATAAGATTGAGATCCAAAATCCCTTTTCCGAAAAAAATTCAACATTTGCCATCCCGGAACTAGATTTAAAGGAGAAGGTAAAGACTGCATTACAAAGGCGAAGTATCCACATGCAGGTGCAGAATATTTTCACCGGGAATAAGAGAGGTTTGTTTAAGACCCCTCAGTTTGATAGTGCCATGTTTTATGGCCTTTCGGACGGAAGATTTAAGCTGGATGATTACACCCGATTTCCGACCATGGAAGAAGTGATGCGGGAGTATGTCAGCGGGGTGGAAGTCAGGAAGCGCAAAGATGGGTTTCATTTCCAGAATTATGATTTGGTCAACAGACGGTTTTTTGTTAACGACCCTTTTGTGATGATGGATGGTATGCCGGTCTTAAGCATTGATAAAATCATGTCTTTTGATCCGCGGCTGGTGAAGTCAATTGAAGTTGTAAACCGGAGATATTATTTGGGACGCTCGGTTTTTGAAGGTATCGTCAGCTACAGAACCTATAAAGGTGATTTGGGAGGATTTCAACCCGATCCAAATTGCCTTAGCACCGGTTACGAAGGGTTGCAACTCCAACGGGAGTTTTTCTCTCCCCAGTACGAAACTCCAATGCAAAGAGAAAGCACGATCCCGGATACAAGAAATTTATTGTACTGGGCTCCCAATGTCTTGACTAATCTGGAAGGGGAGGGCCGAATCCGGTTTTACACATCCGACATAAAAGGAAAATACAAGGTCGTCATTCAAGGCATCAGTAACGATGGCTTCCCCGGGTATTCAACAACCACGTTTGAAGTAAAATAAAAAGTTCAGCGCCCTTTGATCATTTCACCCGAGCCTTTTGTCTTAAACACAACAGCTGCCGTGGGCGTGTTTTCCA
>JAYVXP010000161.1:0-39208 GCA_043785125.1 Bacteroidia bacterium | reverse complement strand
GTGTCAGCGTTTTGCCGCCGATATTTCCAGTTCCCAGCTCAGAGAAATCTGGTGTTGGACGCCCTGCTGCATCATTATAAGCAGTAATCATATTATTTACGGCTGTGGTCAGGTTAATGGGCGTCGGGGAGGCCATGTCGGCTGCATATATTTTCCCTGTCACTTGTGCAGATGTCGCATAACCTGTCGCGTTGGTCAGAGCCAATCCTGTGATATAAGATGTAGCAGCAGGACTCAGGCCGAGATCTCCCGTAAGTGCTGAAGTCGAAATATTTGTGATCTCAGATTTCGCAAGAATAAGGTAGTTGCCCGCAGCTCCCAGATCTACTGGCGAAATACTTGTCGTCGAGCTACCCGCTGCAAAACTCCAAACCGTAGAAGCCGCGAGTGGATTGCCCGCTACGTCTTTTGCCCCCGTGGTTATCGTTGCCGTATACGTCAGACTAGGAGTAAAATTATTTGAAGGGGTGAAATTTGCCGTTGTCCCGGAATAGGTAACTGAACCTGAAATTGGTGTCGTGCCTTGCTTTAAAGTAAGTGTCGTGGCATTGATCGTTAACGGATCCATTGCCTCGCTGAAGGTTACAGAAATAACTTTATTCAGCTTAATATTTATGGCAAGGTTGCCTGGGTCAGTAGAAATGACTGTGGGCAACGTAGTATCTGGAGCGGCGGCTGTGGTAAAACTTGCAACATAGTTAGCGGCCATGGAATTGCCCGCAATATCTTTTGCTCCGGTTGTAATGGTCATCGTGTACACGGTACTGGCCGTCAGATTACTGGTCGGCGTGAAAGTGACAGTGGTACTCGTAAAAGTTACTACTCCAGCGACTGGTGCTGAACCTTGTTTTAAAGTAAAAGTCAATGAGTTAAGTGTGGTCTGGTCCATCGGTTCGCTAAAAGTTGCGACAATCGCATGGTTCATGGCCACCCCCGTAGCACTGTTGGTTGGGTCAGTCACCGTCACTGTGGGTGGTGTTACGTCAGGAGCAGTACCTGAAGTAAAGGTCCAGACATAGTCATTTGCAAGCGATGTACCGGCGGCGTTTCTAGCTCCTGTAGTAACAGTGGCCGTGTAAACTGTACTTGCGGCTAGGTTGGCTGCTGGTGTAAAAGTGGCTGTTGTGCCAATGTAAGTCACAGTTCCAGTTACTACCGCAGTTCCCTGATGTACAGTAAACGTTGCGGTCGTAATGCTTGAAGCATTCATCGCAACGCTGAAGATTGCTGAAATCTTACTACTTAAGCCTATTCCTGTTGCTTTGTTTACGGGGTCCGTGGATGTCACGACCGGGCGGACTCCCCCTACATCCTCCTTTTTGCAACTGGCCATGAATACCATCATGACCAAGGCAATGATTTGAAATACATTTCTTAATTTCATTGTTTTGTTTTTTAATTGTTTATCAATTGAATTCATTTAACTATTCTTTGTCTTTGTACTATGTAAATTGTTGTGCCCTCTGTTTAAAGGCTGATTGCCGCCCTTTCAATCAATAAGCAAACCCATTTGGGTGATAAATCGTAGAATGTTCTCCACACGAGCTTTGGATAGATCCTATTCATAAGTGCCCAAAAGTTATTTGACGTTTTTAACTGTCAAATCTTTAAATGCTTTGCCTATCTCATCCATATCGTGACTGAATTCCGCTTTGAATGATTCCCATTTTTCTTTTCCATCGGCTTTATATTCATCCATTTTCTTTTTCATGTCGCTGTTTTTTTGTTCCAATGCAGCTACTTTCTTTTTGTAATCGGCCTTGGCCGCCTTTTTTTCGTGTTCTATCCGAGCGTTAAACTCAGCAATGCTACGGTCGTTAACCGCAATCTTCTCGGCAGTTTCCTTCCTGTACTTTTCGATATCTGCCAGATATTCTTCATTGGCTTCTGCCAAATCCTTCTTTGCCTCCTTCACATCGTTTTGTGCATTTTCAACCTTTTGCGAAGGGGAATTGCAGTTTGTTAAGATTGCGCTGCTGATCAAGGCGGATGCCGTAAATGCTAAAATTGATTTTTTCATATTGATTGTTTTTTATGGGTTGGTAACTAACCGTTCATGATCGATCTAAAAAAAAGGCTGCCCTTTTGAGCAGCCTTGGTATTTTCAGAACTTCTTAAATATTATGGCTGCGTAACGACATTGCTATCCAGAATTACCGCAGTTTGTGCTAAAGCACGACCATGCAAAGAGGCACCAGTTTGGAGCGTAATCCCTGTCATCGACATGATTACTCCTTCAAAATGTGCTGTTGTTCCAATGTTTACCGTGCCCGCTACTTGCCAGAAAATATTCTTGGCTTGCGCGCCGCCGCTAAGGGTAAAATTTATCGCCGAGCTGATCGTAAGGTTTCCGGCAACCTGGAATATCCATACATCATTTGGTCCGCCAGCTATAGCGACACTGGAAGGTGCCGTCACCGTGTTTGTCCATTTATAAAGGCCCGGAGTAAGTGTTTTTCCGCCAATATTTCCAGTACCCAGTTCAACAAAATCAGGTATCGTACGTCCCGCTGCATCATTGTATGCAGTAATCATATTGTTTACAGAAGTGGTCAGGTTAATGGGAGTCGGTGCCGCCATGTCAGCTGCATACAACTTTCCAGTTACCTGCGCAGAGGTCGCATAACCTGTAGCATTGGTTATCGCAAGACCCGTGATATAGGAAGTAGCAGCAGGACTTAGTCCCAAATCCCCAGTAACATTGGAAGTTGAACTATTGTTGATCGCCGTTTTTGCGAGGATCACGTAATTGATGGCACTCCCTAAATCTACCACGGCCCGACTTGTAGTTGTACCTCCTGTGGTAAAACTAGATACGGAATTGCTTGCAAGCGGTATTCCCGCGGCCGTTTTAGCTCCAGTTGTTACCGTAACCGTGTACATGGTTAATGCCAGCAAGTTATTGGTAGGCGTGAAAGTGGCCGTAGTACCCGAGTAGGTAAGTGTACCGGGAACAACAACGCCCCCTTGTGTTACAATTACGGTAGACGAGTTGATGGTTAACGGATCCATCGCCGTACTAAATGAGATCGTAATAGCATTGTTCCGCGCTACGCCGAGTGTGTTATTAGCTGGGCTCGTAGAGGCTACCTTTGGACTCGGAGCAGGATCATTGTGGTCTTTTTTGCAGCCGGCAACTAAGAAAATTGACAGCAATGATAGAAGTTGAATTGATTTTGAAAATTTCATTTTGTTTTTTTTAGTGAATAACTGGCAAAGGTGAAACCACCCTGCCAAGGGACCATATCTAAAAACTCATGCCAGTAATAACTCAAAGCAGGCCTAAACACTTTTCGCATTAATCAAAAACCACCGTTGAAGTCATCCCAGGGCCCTTCAAGAAATTAGGAATAATACGGGATTCGGTAAATAAGCCCTTCACTCTCTGGAAAGGCCACATTTGGAATAACTACAAAAAAATAGGATTTGTGTGTGTCCGTTATCGCATCAAAGTGCCCCTATATGCACAGTAGCGTGCAGGCTTTTGTCTTATTCGGACCCAAAAAAGCCAATTTCGGGAAGGGTACGGTTATGGCTGCTTAATTTTTTCTAAAATGAGACATTCTGAAGAAAAATAAATTGTCTTGACGGTAACCATTAACTATTGATGAAGTTTTTACCCAGATAAATCCCCAAACCATGATCCGCAACTATCTTAAAGTCGCCATCCGGAGCATCTTCAGAAACAAACTCACAGCATTCATCAACATTGTCGGTCTCGCGTTTGCCATGACCAGCGCCGTGCTGATTTATCTATATGTTATAGATGAAGTGAGTTTTGATCAATACAACGCTAAAGCTGCCCGGACTTACCGCATTACGCGGGATTTCCTTTCACAGGACGGAAGTACAAATCTGCGCCTTGCCAATGTAGCTCCCCCCATCGGACTGCTGATCAAAAATGACTTTGGAGAAATCGAAGTCATGGCCCGCACGATCAATTATGGATTTGTCATTGGATTGGAAGAGGACGGCGAATTAAAAAAGTCGATCGCTGAAAACAATTTGTTCGTTGTGGAGCCGGAAATTTTCAAAATTTTTGATTTTAAAATTAAATCAGGAAGCGCAACGACTTCATTGGAGCGCCCGTTTACGGTGATGCTTTCTGAAAAAACTGCTGAAAAATATTTTGGGAATCAAAATGTCATTGGCAAAAGGCTCCGCGCAGGAAACCGGTATGACCTCGAGGTGACGGGTGTGTATGAAAGTCTGCCACTCCAATCCCATTGGCATCCCGATCTTTTATTATCCTTTAGTACCCTTGATGACACTACCGTTTATGGCCGTAAAGGATTGGAGACCAACTGGGGCGATAATTCTTTTGGAACATATGCGCTCCTGGAACAAGGCACAAACCCCTTGAAGCTCGAAGCCCAAATGCCTGCTTTCCTCGACAAGCATTTTGGTCCCTATGCCATTGCCAACTTTGGCGCCCCAGCCAATTTTGTAGCTTCAAAAAGTACAACTTTGCATATTCAAAAAGTCACCGACATCCACCTTCGATCTCATCTGGATGATGAACTGGAAGTCAACGGAAATATCAATAACGTTTACATGATGAGTGTGATCGGCCTATTTATCATACTCATTGCTTGCTTCAACTTTATCAACCTGTCCACCGCGCGGGCTACCAAACGTGCAAAAGAAGTGGGGCTGCGGAAAGTAGTGGGCGCTTTCAAAAGTCAGTTGATCGGTCAATATCTGAGTGAGTCGGTCCTGATTGCTTTATTTGGATTGGTATTTGCAGTCGTGATCTCGTGGTCAGCGCTTTACTGGTTGAATCATTTCACAGGCAAACAACTTTCGCTTAACGTGATTAATCAATGGCCCATCATGCTGGGGTTGGTTGGTTTCGCTATGATGGTGGGTCTCCTCGCCGGAATCTATCCTGCTTTTGTGCTCTCGGGCTTCAAGCCGGCATTGGTGCTAAAAGGTCAGCAAGGACTTGCCCATGGTAAAGGGGGTCTGCGCAAGACATTGGTGGTTGCGCAATTTGCGATATCGATTATTCTCATTATCGCTACCGTTGTCACTACCCGGCAGCTGGATTACCTCAACACCTTAAACCTGGGATACGATAAAGACCAGGTCATCACCCTTCCTTACTACAATGAATTGGAAACGGGCTATGGCGCCTTTTATCATGAGTTAACGAAAGATGCGGCAATCAAAAACGCAGCACGCTCTTCGCGCGTGCCCACGGGAAGACTTCTGGATTCCTATGGCGGCGCTTCGGTCATGATGGGTGATAGCCTTACCGTTTCACAGGTGAATTTGAAATCAATTTCTATAGATGAAGAATTTTTTGATGCTTACGGTATTGAAATGACCTATGGTCGGAATTTTTCAAAGCATATCGCCACAGACGACACCTTGGCATTTGTGATCAACGTTGCGGCGGCCCGTGAGATTGGCTGGAAAAAACCGCAAGACCGCGTCAACACTGATTTTCAATATGCCGGTGTGCGGGGTAAACTCATCGGTATCATTAAAGACTTTCACTTTGAATCCCTGCATCAGCCCATTACCCCCATGATTTTCCTGGTACGGCGAAATAACTTCAATTCTATATCTGTAAAAATCGATGGAAAAGATACCCGAAAAGGGTTGGCTCATCTCGAAAAAATATGGAAGGAGTTCCTCCCCAAACGGCCGTTTGATTATAAGTTTGTTAGTGAAAGTTACCAACGTCTGTACCAGGTTGAGCAGAAACAAAATCAGCTCTTTACTATTTTCTCTAGCCTTGCGATACTCATTGCATGTCTCGGATTGTTCGGCCTTGCCACATTCAACACACTGCAGCGGGTCAAGGAAATCGGGATTCGTAAGGTGCTCGGCGCCTCGGTTCCCAACATTCTGGGGCTGCTTTCAAAAGAGATTGTTGTGCTGATCATCATCTCAAACCTGGTAGCCTGGCCTTTTGCATGGTTTATCATGGACAAATGGCTGGGTAGTTTTGCCTACCACATCGAAATGAATGTCTTTATTTACTTGTCGGCGGCGGTTATGGCGGTCCTGATTGCCTTGATAACGGTGAGCTCGCAATCGATCAAAGCAGCGATGAGCAATCCTTCGGATACGTTGCGATATGAATGACGGGTGCCGGTAACCCTACTAAGTATTCGGTAATCAGTCAAATCAGTGTGAATCAGCGGTGCTTTGTTCCGCTTCGAACTATTTTCTTAAAAAATTCGTAACAGGATTATTAGCAAAATGAATTATTTATCGTTTAATTTTGCATTAAATAAAAACTGAATGCCTTTTATCTAACGCAAACGCAGCAAAACAGAAATTGAAAAAATTATTCACCATCGTTGAGTTTACTGGTTCCAGCACCAGTCCTGCCAGCCCGGCAGGCACACTCACCCTCACCCCCATGACTTGCCTACCGGCAGGCAGGACGGTTGAGCAAAGTCTCCTCACCACGGTCTCCGCGGTGATCCGGAGTTTCCGAAGGCAGATTCGTATTTGATACCACTTGTTCACAAGTGTTGACGATTGCCTGGGAAGGGCAAACGCATCCTGCTTTTAGTGTTTTTTCCTTCATTTATTTTAACTAATAAGAGAATTGAATAATTCCAATATCGTCGTTCGCGTGGCTACCTCCGACGACAAAAAATATGCTGAAACCATCACCATGGAAATGGAGGAATCAGCCAAAGCACGTGGCACCGGCATTGCCAAACGGTCGCCTGAATATGTCCAGCAAAAAATGGAGGAAGGTAAAGCCGTCATTGCGCTAACCGCCGACAACACCTGGGTAGGCTTTTGTTATATCGAGGCCTGGGGACACGAACAATATGTTGCCAATTCAGGACTGATTGTTGCATCGGCATTCCGCAAGACCGGTGTCGCCAGGGAAATCAAGCGCAAGGTCTTTGACTTGTCGCGCAAGAAATACCCCAACGCTAAGATTTTTGGATTAACGACTGGCCTGGCGGTAATGAAAATAAACTCCGATCTGGGCTATGAGCCGGTAACCTACTCTGAACTCACCAATGATGAGGAATTTTGGAAAGGCTGCCAGAGCTGTGTCAATTATGAAATCCTGATGAGCAAAGAGCGGAAGAACTGCATGTGCACTGCCATGTTGTACGACCCGGTAGAAGCAGCAGCCAAGCAGGCGGAATTGGCACAAACCGTAGTCACCCCGGAAGGAGCGCTTCACCAACGGAAAAAGCGTGAGTTCAGTGGCAACTTCAGGCTTTTCGAACGTTGGGTGCGTTTCAAACAATTTGTTTTGCTGCGCAGCTGGAAAAGGAAAGACAATGAAGGTAAAGACGACAAAAAGAATTCTATCTTGAGTTTTCTGTTCTTCTGGTGATATCCATCCCCTTCTTTCCAAAAGAAGGCTAAGTTTGCCTGAGGATATAAATAATAATTAACTTATTTAGAAACTCGCTTCTTCCATCTCACCCTCATCCAGCCCAAGGCTTCGGTGGGCCGAGAAGGCAAGGGGCGAGACCGGCCATGAAAAAGAAAGTTGTTTTAGCATTTAGCGGAGGACTAGATACCTCTTATTGCGCCATTTATTTATCACAGGAACTTGGCTTTGAGGTTCACAGTATCACTGTAAACACCGGTGGTTTTGATGCGGCCGAACTTGCAGAAATTGAAAAGCGGGCCATCAGTCTGGGTGTTGCTTCTCACAAAACTGTGGATGAGACCAGAAATTATTACGAAAAAGTAATCAAGTTTCTCGTTTTCGGAAACGTTCTGAAAAATGGATCATATCCCTTGAGTGTAAGTGCTGAACGCATGTCACAGGCCCTGGCTGCCGCCCATTACGCAAAAGAACTCAACGCGGATGCTGTGGCACACGGCAGCACCGGGGCCGGCAATGATCAGGTACGGTTTGACATGATCTTTCACATTTTGACACCCGGCATGGAAATCATCACACCGATTCGCGATAAAAAGCTAAGTCGTGAGGCCGAGATTGAATACCTTAAGACGATGGGCGTTGAATATAATTTTGAAAAAGCAAAATACTCTATCAATAAGGGTCTCTGGGGAACTTCCGTAGGTGGCAAAGAAACGCTGAATTCAATGGGAACATTGCCAGAGGAAGCCTGGCCAACCCAAGTGACCAAACAAGGCAGCGAAAAAATCACAATGGGATTTGTAAAGGGCGAGTTGAATACCGTAAACAAAAAAAGTTTTTCACATCCTGCGGAGGCGATTCAATATCTGCAAAACATAGCAGGACCTTATGGCATTGGCCGCGATATCCACGTTGGCGATACCATCATCGGCATCAAAGGACGGGTTGGCTTTGAGGCTGCAGCTCCGATGCTGGTGATCAAAGGTCATCATGCATTGGAAAAGCATGTACTTACAAAATGGCAACTGAGCTGGAAAGACCAACTTGCTCAGTTTTATGGCAATTGGCTTCATGAAGGACAATACCTCGATCCGGTGATGCGCGACATGGAAGCCTATTTGACCAGCTCGCAGGAGCACGTTACAGGAGAAGTAGTGATCACCCTCTTCCCCTACCGCTTTCAAATCAATGGCATTGAATCTCCTTTTGATCTGATGTCATCACGCTTTGGAAAATACGGTGAAATGAACCTCGGGTGGACGGGAGAAGATGTGAGAGGGTTTTCAAAAATATTTGGAAACCAGACTATGATTTATAATCAGATTAAAGAAAATGAAAAGTCTAAAGTTTGAGATTTAAGGTTAAGACTGAAAATGGAAAATAAGATAAGAACTGGCATCATTGGAGGCGCGGGATACACCGGCGGTGAGACCGTTCGCTTGCTGTTTCATCATCCTGTTGTAGAGTTGGTGTTTGTTCAGAGTCGCAGTCAGGCGGGGAAACTTTTGTCTGAGGTTCATGGCGATCTGGCAGGAGAAACACAAATGAAGTTTGTCGATTCATTTAGCGCACCCGTTGATGTCTTGTTTTTATGTCTGAGTCATGGGGAAAGCAAAGTATTCTTGCATGAAAATAGCTTCCCCGCAGAAATGCGCATCATTGATCTGGGAAATGACTTTCGCCTGGGCGACCAAGCCGGTGATCGCTCCTTTGTTTATGGCCTTCCGGAATTGCAGCGCGAAGTCATTGCAAAAGCAACAAACATTGCCAACCCCGGTTGTTTCGCGACGACGATTGAATTGGGTTTGTTACCGTTGGCAAAAGCAGGGCTGTTGACGGAATTGTATACGACTGGCATCACTGGTTCTACCGGTGCCGGACAAAAATTGCAAGACACCACCCATTTTACCTGGCGTGCAAACAATATCTCAGCCTACAAAACCTTAACACATCAACATCTTGGGGAAATTGAGCAGACGCTAAAAACGCTGCAACCTGACTTTAACGGATCCGTCAATTTTGTTCCCTGGCGGGGAGATTTTACCAGGGGTATTTTTGTAAGCACGACACTGCTATGCGAGAAGGATCTCGCTTCCTTAAATAATCTATACCATCGTTACTATGAAGGTCATCCATTTACCCATGTATCGGATTCGATGATCCATTTAAAGCAGGTGGTTAACACTAATAAGTGTCTCATTCACCTGGAAAAAATCGGGAATAAACTCGTCGTCCATTCCACAACAGATAACTTACTGAAAGGAGCCAGCGGCCAGGCGGTGCAGAATATGAATTTGATGTTTGGAATAGATGAAACGTCTGGATTAAAATTAAAGGGGTCGGTATTTTAGTTTGAAGTTCAACGGAAATTTAGAAATGAAATTATTCGACGTGTACCCGTTATTCCCAATCGAACCTATAAAGGCCAACGGTTCTTGGTTGTGGGACGCCAAAGGTGAAAAGTATCTTGATTTATATGGCGGGCATGCCGTGATTTCGATAGGACATGGACATCCGCATTATGTAAAAGCCTTGAAAGACCAGTTGGACAAGATTTCCTTTTATTCCAACAGCGTTAAAAACTCAATGCAAGAGAAATTGTCGGAAAAGCTCGGTGAGCTTTCGGGGTATCCCGATTATCAGCTTTTTCTTTGCAGTTCAGGTGCGGAAGCAAATGAAAATGCGCTCAAACTTGCCTCGTTTGTCACCGGGCGTAAGAAAGTAATCGCTTTTAAAAAATCGTTTCATGGCAGAACCTCCGGCGCAGTGGCGACCACCGACAATCCCAAAATCGTTTCAGCCTTCAATGCTTGTCATGAGGTTGTCTTTCTCCCTTTGAATGATGAAACAGCATTGACCGATGCATTGACGGATGAATTCGCGGCAGTGATCATAGAGGGAATTCAGGGTGTGGGCGGAATTCAGATGCCCACCGATGCTTTTCTCCAGTTGCTCGCCAAAAAATGTAAACAAGCCGGCGCGCTGCTCATCCTGGACGAAGTTCAATCCGGTTACGGAAGAAGCGGAAAGTTTTTTGCCCATCAGTTCGCCAACATAAAAGCAGATCTGATTACGGTAGCTAAAGGTATGGGGAACGGATTTCCGATCGGGGGTGTGCTCATCCATCCCGATATCAAACCCTGGAGTGGAATGCTGGGCACTACTTTTGGAGGCAACTACCTTGCCTGCGCCGCAGCACTGGCCGTTTTGGAAGTGATCGGACAGGAACAACTTATGAACAATGCAACCATCCGGGGCGAATACTGGATGGATCAGCTAAAACAATTTCCCTCCATTCTCGACATTCGCGGGCGCGGACTGATGATTGGTTTTGATTTGCCGGAGCGCTTGACCGGATTGCGAAGGGACTTACTTTTTAAACATCACATTTTTACCGGAGAAGCAAAACCCAATACTGTGCGTTTGTTACCTTCTCTTACCCTGAAGGAAGACGAGGCCGAAATATTAGTCCATGCACTCATGGTTGAACTTAACTAACACGCCGAAGCATGAAGCAATTTCTAACGGTCAACGACGTTCCCCAATGGGATGCGCTTGTCAATAAAGCACTCGGGTACAAAGCATCTCCGTTCAAGGACCACCACCTCGGACAAAACAAGAAGCTCGGGATGATTTTCCTCAATCCCAGTTTGCGTACACGCATCAGCACACAGATAGCCGCGAAAAATCTGGGCATGGAAGTCATCGTGTTCAACATCGATAAAGAAGGATGGCAGTTGGAGTTTGAAGACAATGCGATCATGAGCGGTAACACGGTGGAGCACGTCAAGGAAGCGGCGGCAGTGATGGGACAATATTTTGATATCCTTGGCATCCGGACCTTTCCAGGGTTGAAAAACAAGGAAGAAGATTATAGCGAACAACATATTAACCAGTTTGTAAAATATTCCGGAATTCCGATCGTGAGTCTTGAAAGCGCAACGGTTCACCCATTGCAAAGTCTGGCCGACGTAATCACCATCAAAGAACGCATGACAGTAGGCCGCAGACCGAAAGTCGTAATGACCTGGGCCCCGCACGTAAAGGCACTTCCCCAAGCCGTACCGAATTCCTTTGCGCAATGGATGAATGTGTGGAATGAAATTGATTTTGTCATCACGCACCCCAAAGGGTATGAGTTGGCGGAAGAATTCTCAAAAAATGCGCTGATTGAATACCAACAGGACAAAGCCCTCGAGGGAGCTGACTTTGTCTATGTGAAGAACTGGTCGTCATACAAAAAATATGGCAAAGTGTTGAATTCGGATCCGTCGTGGATGATCACCAGCAAGAAACTGGAAGCGACCAACCATGCAAAAGTGATGCATTGCCTTCCCGTAAGACGCAATGTGGTGATCGCTGATGAAGTACTCGATGGACCCAACTCGATTGTGATTCCGCAGGCCGGGAATCGCGTGTGGGCAGCGCAGGGGGTGTTGAGTGAGATATTGAGAAATATTTAAAGTTAAAAGTTCAAGGTCCAAAGTTTAGAAGTTTCAAAAATTCAGAAGCAAGAATCCAGAAGCAAGCAGCCATGACCAAGTTATACATTATTAAAATCGGAGGAAATGTATTGGATGATGAGAAGGCATTGGGCGTTTTTCTCAGGGACTTTGCCTCCATACATGAACCAAAGATTCTTATTCATGGTGGGGGAAAGATTGCAACCAAAATCGGTGATCAGTTGGGGATCAAATCCCAATACGTAGATGGCCGAAGAATAACAGACGAAGCAACGAGGGACCTGGTGACGATGGTTTATGGTGGATTAATCAATAAAAAAATGGTAGCCAGTTTGCAGGCCCTGCAATGCAATGCCCTGGGCGTAACCGGTGCCGATGGCAACCTGATCAATGCAATACGACGACCTGTCAGGGAGATTGATTATGGTTATGTGGGCGACATTACACCTGAAGGCGTCAACTCTTCTTTTCTTTATTTTTTACTCAAGCAAAACGTTACCCCTGTCTTTGCACCCCTTACCTATTCGGCGGGCGAGATGCTGAACACCAATGCTGATACCATCGCCTCCACAATAGCAATTTCACTGAGCAAACATTTTGATATCCGACTTATCTTCTGTTTCGAAAAAAAGGGAGTCCTGCTGGACATCGACGATGAGGCTTCCGTAATCCATCAGTTCAATGAAGCGACTTACAAACAATTGCTGGCAAAAGGTGTCTTTGCCGATGGTATTTTACCAAAACTTGAAAATGCTTTTTCCGCCATTCATGCCGGTGTAAAAGAAGTATTAATTGGTGCAGCGTTGGATTTGACAAAAAACATTAAGGAAGAAACAGCAGGAACATTGATCAGGCTTTGACCACGGATTAGCAATAATGAATTCAGGATTTATAAGACTTTACGAAAACGCAGTCGATCTGCTTAAAAAACTGATCGCCACACCCTCTTTTAGCCGTGAGGAGGAAAAGACGGCAGCTATCCTGGAGGAATTTTTTCGCAAGAACAATATTCCTTCAGAACGTTTTGCCAATAATATTTGGGTAAAAAGTAAATCTTTTGATCCCTCAAAACCCACCATTTTACTTAATTCGCATCACGACACTGTAAAACCCAACCCCGGATATACCCGGGATCCGTTTTCACCAGAAGTTGCCGATGGAAAACTTTTTGGTCTAGGAAGCAACGACGCCGGCGGCCCATTGGTTTCTTTGATTGCAGCGTTTGTTCATTTTTACCCATCATCAGATTTGAAATACAATCTTATTTTTGCCGCTTCCGCAGAAGAAGAAATATCCGGAACTAACGGCATTGAAAGTATCTGGGCTGTTTTACCCAGGATTGATTTTGCCATTGTGGGCGAGCCGACATTGATGGACATGGCGGTTGCAGAAAAAGGATTGCTGGTGCTGGATTGCGTAAGTAAGGGCAAAGCGGGTCATGCTGCCCGTGAAGAGGGTGTCAATGCGATTTATGAAGCCATAAAAGACATCACCTGGTTTCAGAACCATGAATTCCCAACGATTTCGGCAGCGCTGGGAAAAGTGAAAATGTCTGTAACCGTGATCCAGGCCGGACAAGGTCACAATCAGGTTCCGGCCGAATGCCGGTTCACCGTTGACGTTCGGGTTACGGATGCCTATTCTTTGGAGGAAGTGCTGGAAGAGATTAAAAAAAATGTTTCCTGCGAAATCACGCCGCGATCTTTACGACTGAGATCTTCCGGTGTTTCGGCAAATCATCCACTGGTGAACGCCGGAATAAAGATGGGATTAAAACTTTACGGCTCTCCCACCACCTCCGACCAGGCGCTCATTCCGGTACCGTCGGTAAAAATTGGTCCGGGAGACTCAGGTCGTTCACACAGCGCAAATGAATTTATCTATCTGGAAGAGATTCAAAATGGAATTGATACGTATATTCGGCTAATTGAAAACCTGTAAATCCTGAAAGCAGGAACGATAAAAAATCATGAGTCTGTGGCAAAAAGATAAAAAATCCCTCGACGCCGTCACCCTGTTCACTTCGGGTAGCGACCGGAAAATGGATTTACACCTCGCACGGTTTGATGTACTGGGTTCGTTGGCACATATTCGCATGCTGGAATCTGTCGGATTACTTCAGAAGGATGAATTGGGCAAACTGTCTTCCGAACTCAAAAACATCCACAAACAAATCGAGGCCGGAAACTTTGAAATTGAAGAAGGCGTCGAGGATATTCATTCCCAGGTGGAATTGCTCCTGACTAAAAAACTGGGCGATACTGGAAAAAAAATCCACAGCGGCCGTTCGCGCAATGATCAGGTGCTGGTGGATGTAAAATTATTTTTACGGAATGAAATTCAGGAACTCATCACTCAAATCAGGAAATTCTTTGACCTCCTGATTGCCAAAAGCGAAGAGCACAAAAATAAACTACTCCCCGGGTACACGCACTTCCAACTTGCAATGCCTTCATCCTTTGGACTGTGGTTTGGGGCCTATGCGGAAAGTCTGGTCGATGATGTAATTACATTGCACGGGGCGTACCAGGTGGTTAACAAAAACCCTTTGGGCTCCGCAGCAGGATATGGATCGTCCTTTCCGCTCAACCGGAAAATGACCACGGAACTTTTGGGTTTTGCCGATTTGAATTACAACGTAGTCTATGCTCAGATGGGTCGGGGCAAAACAGAGAAAATCGTGGCCGCTGCGTTGAGCAATGTTGCGGCAACGCTGGCAAAACTCGCTGCGGACGCGTGTCTTTACCTTAATCAAAATTTTGCCTTTATCCGCTTTCCGGATGAGCTTACCACCGGATCGAGTATCATGCCGCACAAGAAAAATCCGGATGTGTTTGAGTTGATCCGCGCCAGGTGCAATGCACTTCAAGCGCTGCCAAACGATATCGCGCTTCTTACAACCAATTTGCCTTCCGGTTATCACCGCGATTTTCAATTGCTCAAAGAGAAATTATTTCCGGCCTTTGGCATGCTGAAGGACTGTCTGCAAATGGCCTTTTTGATGCTGTCAAATATTCAGGTCAGCGATGCCCTGCTTCAAAATGATCAATACCGTTTTTTATTCAGCGTGGAAGAAGTAAATAAACTGGTGATTGCCGGAATCCCCTTCCGCGATGCCTACAAACAAATTGGTCGGGATATTGAGGAGGGAAAATTCACGAACTCCGGAGAATTGCATCACACCCATGACGGAAGTATGGGGAATTTGTGTAATGACCAGATCCAAAGAATGTTTAGCGAAGCCACCTCAAAATTTGATTTTAAAACGGCGCAGAAAGCGTTGAAATATTTGCTTGAAAGCTAGGCGTATAAAGTTATCAATCGGTTCATGACTCCACAAACAATATTAATTATCATCGTCGTTATCTCGATCATCAGTTATGTCTTTGACCAGACACTCGACTATATCAACCTCAAAGCACAGCGCAAGGATATTCCCGAAGAAATCGCCTCATTTTACGATCGCAATAAATACCTGAAGTCGCTGGACTACCACCGCGACCTAACCCAGTTCGGGTTTCTTACTTCTGCCTTTGGCTTTTTGCTTTCCTTGTCCATGCTCCTGCTGGGCGGTTTCGGCTGGCTCGACGGATTACTCCGTCCCCATTTTACCAACGACATCCTGCTTGCGCTGGCCTTTTTCGGATCCATCATGATTGCTTCAGATCTGCTTAATCTCCCATTTCAATGGTATTCCACATTCGTGATCGAAGAAAAGTATGGGTTTAATAAGACAACGGTGAAAACATTCATTCTCGATAAACTGAAAGGCTACCTCCTGGGCGGCCTGGTTGGCGGGCTGCTATTGTCAGTACTTATTTATCTGATCCAGCAGATCGGCCCTCACTTTTGGATTTGGTTTGGCCTGATCGCGGCGGCGTTTATTTTATTGATTAATATGTTTTACACTTCTGTGATTCTACCGCTGTTCAACAAACTGACACCATTGCAGGAAGGCGAACTCAAGACCGCCATCCAAACCTTCGCACAGAAAGTCAATTTTCCGTTGGACAATGTTTTTGTCATGGACGGTTCAAAGCGGTCAAAGAAAGCCAATGCATTCTTTTCCGGCATCGGAAAAAAGAAAAAAATAGTATTGTACGATACCTTGATCTCCAATCATACGACTGAAGAGCTGATTGCCGTACTGGCTCATGAGGTCGGACATTTCAAAAAGAAGCACATCATTTTTGGTTACGCACTTTCCGTAGCGCAGGTCTTCTTTACCTTGTATATTCTCTCACTGATGATTTTCAATGCCGACCTATCCCTGGCGCTAGGAGGAATTCAGCAAGCGATCCATTTGAATTTACTGGCCTTTGGAATATTGTACTCTCCTATTTCCGGGATCACCGGATTGTTGATGAGTCTGTACAGCAGGAAGAATGAATTTGAAGCAGATGCTTATGCCCGGAAAACCTACAGCGGGAAGGCTCTGGCTGAAGCACTCAAAAAATTGTCGGTGGATAGTTTGAGTAATCTATATCCCCATCCTGTGTATGTATTCTTTCATTATTCACATCCTCCGTTGTTAGCGCGTCTTAGACCACTGACCACTGATGCACACTGATAAAGATGATGACGCTGAATATATATTATGCTTAAAATGATTGGAAATTGAGGTCTTGCAAGGGTGCATTCATAAATAGCGTTTTTTAGGTTATCCATACCAGCGAACCCGGGCTGGGGGAAGGCCAAAATAGCTTTAGGCAACACTTCGACGGTTAGACTGATAAACCATTTCCGCTTTCGCTTTGGTGAGGCGGGCAATGATCTCAACATCCTCAAAATCAATGTTTGTTGCCCTTAAAGAATAGAGCAAGAGCCTCACCTCTTTGACATGAATTTTATCATCGGCTTCAGAAAGGCGGTATAGGTGGACAAAAACGCATTTTTTTTCATCGTCGTCGCAACGGTTGAGCAACACCAGTCCCTCCTGATAGATTTCCTTTTCAGCCTTTCGGGCAATCGCCGTTTCGAAGTCAAGGAAGACCACTTCTGGAATTTCCTCTTCCTTTACAATGGCCCTGATTGCTTTTCTTTCCCTCTCATCTATCACGCCGTCAACCATGGCAAGCAGGTGGAGGAAATGGAGTAATCCGAGTTGAAAGTTGAGTGTTTGTTGGGTTGCATTCATACACCAGGCTTTAAATCGTTACCGCTCGAAGTTCAAACAGAATTAATGAAAACAGGGACCAGATGTAACCCTCAGGTCGGAGACAATTTCTTGCCCGGTCGGGTATATATCCAATGAAGGGGAAGGTTGTAACCCGGCTATTATTGTAAGCTTAACTTCAAGGGCAGGGTTTTGAGGCAAAGTATGGCCGACAATTAGGTAATTCTGCAAATCAGAATAACCAGACTTGGATAATAGATTTATAGTTGCCATTTTAGGTTGTTCAATCCATAATTTGAGAATGTGATAATGAGAATCGTATATACTAATGGATTTCTGACCTCCGGATTAGCGTATACTTCAATTCGAAATCCATTTGGCCGGTAAAATATTTTTTTGAGAAATGAAGTCTGTTTTCATAGCGCTTTTCAGCCTCACAAATTTGTTTGTCTATTCCCAAAGTTCAACCACCGAGGAACCGGTAAAAATTGAAAAGAACAAAGTCATCTCCCATGGCGACGTATTTGAAACCAATCTGTTTGACCTCGAATTCGTTGGTCAACTGAAGGCCGTCCGGAAAAAACCGTTTCTTATTTTGATCGGACGACGCTGCGATTCGTGTGATGTCAACAGTTCAGTTTATATTCACAGTCCATCCGATGGCCCGTTAAAAAATGAAAGCAAGCAAAAGCGGTACAATCTGCCCGGACCTATATTCGATTACCAATCCAGAGATTTACTCTATGCCGCCCGCCTGTTTTGGGGAGAAGTGATTCCCAACCGGTTTGGTATAATATGGTTTCAAAGAGAATTGAAAAACAACCGTTGGGATGAATCGGTCTATTTTGCGGAACTTATGAATGACCACGTCACCGATGAGTTTATTAAATCAGAACTCAAAACGACACTGACTCAGGTGGAAAAAGGAAAAGCCTGGGAAATCAAAGGAGAACCCATCAGCAGCGAGCCATGACAATACCAGGACATGAGTGCAACCGATTTTAAGACTTCCGGGTACTTTTCCTGGACAATCTCTTTCCTTGGAATAATTTTCCTTAGCGTTGGAGTATCAGTTCTTCTTACAAAACCGATCATCGGCCTCATTCTTTTATTGGTTAGCGCGATTATCTTTACCACACACTATCGGTTAAAAATCGATTTTGACAAAAAAATATTCCATCACTACGTTTGGATTTTAGGGCTAAAGCATGGAGAAAAAGGTCAATTCGAAAACATAAAATACCTATTCATCAGGAAAAGCAAAGTGAGTCAAACGATGAATCATCTGGTTGGATCATCCACCATTCAGAAAGTAGTGTATCACGGATACCTCAAAATCTCGGAGGAGGACAAAATTCACCTGGCCACAAGGGAGAGCAAAACAGATCTCATTAAAACATTGAGTGTGATATCCGGTAAGCTGAATTTGAAAATAGTGGATTATTCAGCAGATGAACCTTAAGCATTTTAAGTCATCGCTTTATTTAACCGGCATTACTTTATTCCGCCTGATTTTTCACCGGATTGACGTGAATAATGTAAAGTCTTGATGAAAGGCTGGAGGTATCAGCCGTATCTGCCTTGAGTCACCATTCAAACTCACCGGCTGTACTGGGAAGCTTTCCCAGATCAAAATCTTTGGACGTCCTCCCTGATAAGACAGGTTTGATCTTTTTAAAATCAGGCAAACTATCCCAGTTCCCCTCATAGTAATCATAATGCAGTCCACCCGGCGTTGCATTTTTTATTTTTGGAGATGCGGGTAGGAATGTTCCCAAGGTAAAATGTCCCGTTCCCGACCTATCATAGCGTTCCCGATTACAAAATGCCCTGAGCGTCAGCGTTGCGGGACCGACAAAGCTTATCTTACCGGTCACCGAGCTTGAGCTTTTTGTCGGCTTACTTCCATCAGTCGTATAGTGAAGGCCTTTGAGCTGTTGGTCATTCAAGAAGAAAACGGTGACAGGTTTATCCTTGATAAGGATGCCGTTCATCGGGTGAAAATCTAACTCTTCTTTGTTGAAGCCGGCATAGGTAAATTTAAGTCCGTCATAGGTGGTACGGAATATCATTACGTTGTGGGTCTCGCCCGAATATTTATTTACCTGCCAATGAAGACTGGAAGTCGCCTTTGCCTTAAGTATCGAATCCATGTCCGCAATCCCCATCTCCTGAAAGGACTCTCCTTCCCTACCCGTGATCAACAGGGTCAGCGGGATGTCACGCAAGTCATCGAAGTGGTCGGCCACCATTTTTTTCATGAACCCATGGTCATACCAAAACGAAGGGTCTGCGAGCAACCATGAGTTGAAAAGCTTGGGCTCTTTCATCATTGCGTACATCCCGAATAAGCCACCGAGTGAACTTCCGATATAGGTGTTGACACCAGCGTTCTTATATTTTTTATTGATGTATGGGATCAACTCGTTTTTCAGGAATGACAAAAAAAGATCAGCACCGCCTGAATTCCCGTTGTCTGGGTTCTTGGTCGGCGTAAAATCGCGTCCACGCATGTTTTCCTTGCCTGATGGTGTGTGATTTACCCCCACGATGATATTGGCAGGCATGAAATCGATGGCTAGGAACTGGTGGATATTGGATACGATCTTTGTGCTCCATTCCGCATCCATTACATAGATCATCTCGTATTTTTCTGGGGATCGGGGGTCATATTTAGCGGGCAGCACAATATCAAAACCCCTTTCTTCCATCAGTATTTCTGAGTACAAAGAATCATGGAGGATGGGAAGGTCGACGAGCTGCGCAAATGCTGCTCCATTAAATAAAAAAAGCAGGGTCACTAAGAAATCCATTTTTTTCATACTGAATCTTTTGTTGGCGCACTTGCCAATAGTATGCCAGAAAACTCTATTGCTACGAATAGGCTGCCTACGGCGTTAAGTTATTTTGAATTGTCCGGTAATGAAACACCCGCGTCCGAATTTATCATTATAAATGACGTTCCGGCAGTGCTTGATATCAAACAGCACTGGAAACACGGTTCTTCCAATCACCTACTTTTCCGGTCCTTTAAATAAGTTCTTAGGGTATCTCTTTCCGATGGCTTCATATTGTATTAACCTAGCTAATCAACAATTGTTTTAAACTTGAGTGAGCGGGAAACCGGGTTCGAACCGGCGACCTACAGCTTGGGAAGCTGTCGCTCTACCAACTGAGCTACTCCCGCTTTAATTCAATATTGTGTTAATTTGCTAATTAGCTAATTCGCAAATTAAATGTTCGCCTAAAGTCTAAAGAAAATTTTATTCCTGTAAAAAAAATAACACATCCCCCACTCCAATCCAAAAATGCATAATGATGTCACCATCAGCATCAACGATTCGGGCAAACCGATGATCTCCATTAACCCATTGGTAACCGCGCTCACATAATCATTAAACCAGCGGGCGCCAACAATCTCGAAAAATAAATAAATAAAAATTGAATTCATTCCCACGACGGTGAAAAACTTCAAATGGCGACGATGACCTTTAACATCTACCCACCAATAGCTCGCAGCCAA
The DNA here is from genome assembly GCA_043785125.1 of Bacteroidia bacterium. Classification (GTDB taxonomy): domain Bacteria; phylum Bacteroidota; class Bacteroidia; order Cytophagales; family Cyclobacteriaceae; genus ELB16-189. Next base: position 18,782 of record JAYVXP010000161.1, on the reverse strand, counting down.
CCCCAACAAGCACCAACCTCCGGAAGCCAGCGTAAAGGAACTGGTTGCAATCCTTTTGATAATGGGTGTAATCGTTGCATCCATGGTATAGCCGACTACCAGTCCCGCAACTCCGCACAAAATAAGGAGCTTCACTTTCTGATCCTGTCCCTTGTCTGAAAGAAGAAGCTTACCTGCCAATGCGCCCCAAATGGTGTGCGCTGCCGTGGGGATACAATTAATCGCAACCCACCCTCCTGAATTGATCTTATTCATCAGGATCAAGTCCATGTAATTCCCGAAATTATGCTGATCCGTAAAAGGCTGATCAAAGCCTGAAATGTGCGTAAACCGGTACAGTATTTCTGTCAGCACCAAAAGACTCAGGCTGATCAAAATCTGGCTGGTTATCGATAATCTAAAAATCAAAAATGCCACTAACGTCGTAAACGAAAGCTGCGTCAACACGTCCCACAACTCAAAAGAAAGTCCTCCCGGTCGCACTGCGTAGTCCAATACACCCCAAAAGAAAAGCCAGCCACTTCTTTTCAACACCTTATTAAAGGACTGACCCCACGTCATTCCGTTTTCCCTTTGCTTGTGAAGGGAATACGCCATGGCCGTACCAGCCATAAACATAAATCCGGGCTGGATCAGGTCCCAAAACCGGAGGCCATTCCAGGGGTGATGGAAAAACTGAATAAAAACTACTTCCAGAAAACTCCCTTTGGTGATTTCAAAAACGTGATCAAAAAGGCGTGCAGCTTCGAGGGCCAACAGCACCATAATCAGTCCCCTCATCAAATCGAGTGACAGGAGCCGTTCGTTCTTTGCCGGTAAAATACGCTGATCGTCCATCCGGCACCAATATAAAAAGAAAAACCTTCCTTTTAAGAAGGTTTTCTTTGGCAATAGCCGGATGACTATTTCTTGCGCACAATAATATCTCCGTTATAATTCTTCATTGTAAACTCCGGGCCCCCTCCATTGATATCCCCTTTTACCCACTCATCGATTTTCACTTTGTAAATCCCCGACTTGGAATCCGTTTTGGTTATCGGACCGCTCTTGATCATGTTCATCTCAAAGCCGCTCAGGACTTCACCCTGCTCCGTCTTCATTTTCAGTGAGGCTTTTAATGTAGAAGGGAAAGTCAGGTCAATATCACCATTGTAGGTTGAGAAAGACATGGGGGTACCCTCCGTCACTTTATCCAGGGTTACTTTGATCTCCCCATTGTATGTACTCGCCACCACAGAACCAGAAATGTTTTGCGCTGTAATCTCTCCGTTGTAATTGGTGAGTACCACTTCACCCTGGACACTGTATACAAAGAGATCGCCGTTGTTATAGGTTTTCACTTCCAGATCAAATCCGGAAGGCACTTCGATCTCGAGATTGACTTCATTATTCCACGAGTCGGATTCCGCTTTTACGACATTCCCACTCTCAGAAACCTCCAGATCCATCGTGCCGCTACTGATCCGCTTGAGACCATCACGGGATTTGTCGTTTTTAGTATTCTCTTCATCCTTGGGCGATGAATATTTTACTAAAACATCCTTGCGCGCGGTTCCCTTCACAGTGATTGATCCGCTGTTGAGGTGCGCCTTTAATTTACCACGTTTGCCCGGATCGCTCAAAGGCACCGGAAATTCACCCGAATTCTGGGCCACTATCTGAGCGATAGAAATAAGCATGATGCCAAAGGCTATTGTAATTCTGCCGATTATTCTGATTTGATTTTTCATTTTTTTTATTAATTAATTTTTTCTTTCACATACACATTGCCATTAAAAGTCTCGAAATCGAGGGCTACCCCTCCGTTGCCGATCTTAAAACGGTTTCCATTCACTTTGTACTTGATTCCATCACCCTGATCCTTCATTTCTACCATCACCGGTAAAGTTTCCACCTGATCGACATTGGTGTAAAAACTTCCATTAAAACTTTCAAAACTCAGACTGGCGCCCAATCCCTTTTGGAAATTGGCGTTGATGTCTCCGTTCAGCGTGTAGAAACGACTTGCTTTATCCGGATTGCGTGAATAATCGATGTCAACGTCGCCGTTGATCGTACTGGCATTGACTTCGCGCACGAGGTTGGAAAGCTTGATGCCGCCGTTTACATTGTCGGCTTCCACTGCTCCTTTCATATTCCCCACGGTAATATCTCCATCGTTTACCGTACTGAGAATAAGATGAACCCAGGCCGGAACTTTGAGGACAAAGTCCAGTTGATAATCGTAATCTTCACGGCAATTGTTGCCTTGTCCGTTGCAATCGTTCCATCTATAACCCCAGCCGCCCTGATCACTGTGATTATGAATTTTTCCACTCTGTTTGCCAAAGCGATTACAGCCTCCTTCTACATAAAAGATAAGCGTATCCGCTTGGTCGATCACACCCAGTTGAATTTCCTTTTTGCCGCGTTCCAATCGCGCTTCCGTTTTGCCGGTAATGGTCTTGGTTACTTCCAATAAAACTTTGTCACCATTATAACCCTCTACTTTTACGTCGCCATTGATGTTGGCCACCATCACCGCATTCGTCGCACTTTTCTTTTCGAATGTCAATTCCCTGGTAATCTTCTCGGTGAGCCTTTGTGCCGTCACGCCCATGGGGATCACCAGCCAAAGTAATATCATTGCTCGTTTCGTTTTCATTTTTTGATCAGATTAAGACCTGAATACTTTCCTTGATTTTACTTTTCACTTCTTTTGGAGTCCGTTCGTTTTCCAGGACCTTCTGCAACTCCTTGATTGATTTTTTCTCATGCATTGTCACCATCAGTCCGGCCAATTCCAATTGCACCATCGGTGAATCCTGTTTTGAAATGGACCGCACCAACTCTTCGCGAACACGATTGTCTTTGATAAACGTTTTGAGTGCCTCCAACGCCGCCAGCCGCACATTTACATTGTCATCCTCATTGAGGGTTTGAAACAATGCCTGGGTTACTTTTTGACTTACCTGATTCATGTCACTGGTAAGACTCACTGCCCGAAGACGGTCGGTAGTCGATTCTTTTTCCAACAAAGACAGCATGACCATTTCTTTGAGGTTGCTGATTTCCTGGGTGAGCCCCTTTACCACCGCATCTTCCGACGGTTTCTGCAAAAGGTATCCTCCACCAAACCCAGCCACCAGCAACATTGTAGCATACGCCAACCGCGGGAGCAGCACGTTCCAATCTGGCCACGCGAAAGTAAAAGCGCTCTTTCTCGCTTTCCTCTTTTCATCCGCTAGCATAGCATAGAATTGATCATCCAATTTGATGGAGGGAGCGGGTGGTTCCAGGCTGTCAATTTGCTCATCCAACTTATGGAGTTCCCTGAGTTGCGTCAGTGCTACCATCCCCTTTTCAATCAAATGCTCGAGCAATTTGATTTCCGCAGGATCGGCAAGCCCTATGTTGTATTTGGCAATCAATTCCTCCATGTTGTAATTTTCCATAGTTTCTGGGTTCTGGAATCCAGAACCTTTACATTAATCTTTCCAATTGCTGATACACTACCTTCAATTCCTGCAGTGCCCTGAACACCTTTACTTTTACCGTACCTTCCGAGCACCCTAAAATTTCCCCGATCGCTTTGTATTTCTTTTCCTGGTACTTGCTCAGCAGCAGTATCTCGCGTTTGTCGGCAGGGAGTCTGTCCATGGCCATGGAGAGCATCTGTTGTTCCTCATCGTGCTGCATTTCAGTCGATTGATTTTCATTGTGTCCCAATCGTTCCTGCCAATCTTCTACTGAGTCCTTTGCCTTCAGCTTGTCTTTTCGATAATGGTCGTTGTTCACATTACGCGCGATGTGAAACATCCATGTTCTGAAATCGCCATCACCCCGGAAAAGGTGGCGGTATTTTAAGATTCTCAAAAAGGTGTTCTGTACGAGGTCCTCACTCAAATCCTGGTCTCTGCAGAGACCGTAAAAAAAACCATATAAAGGCTTTTTATAACGCTCAAAGAGCATACCCAATCGGTCCAGGTCACCGTCCCGGACCTTGACCATCAATGAATTATCAGAAAGCGCTTCCAAATCCGGGTTAAGTTTTCAAGTAGGGAAACTTGCGGTTTTACAAAAGGTTACAAGTTACTCAAGCATTAAGAATATGTTGAAATGGACGTTTCTTGTTGTGGATATTGCATACTTTAAGAGGGTCTTTTACTAAAAGCACAATACAAGCCCCAAATGACTTTTTTTAAAGGTTCATTCTCATGAAATCCCAATGGGTAAACCGGCTATTGATCGCTTCGATCGTTATCGCTGTTGCAGGCATTGTTATTTCTTACGCTGGATACAAAAAAAGGCGGGTGTCAGAAAAATGGGTGATCCATACCCATGAGGTCATTAAGAACGCTTATCAAATGTTGTCCAACGCGATGGATGCTGAAGCCAGCCAGCGTTCCTTTCACCTTACTGGTGACACGATCTATCTTTCCCCCTATAACGCCTCGGTTAACCATGTAGAAATGTTGGTTGATAGCCTCCGGAAATTAACGGAAGACAACCCATCTCAAACGAAACTCATCGATGAGAAAATAATACCCCTGAGTGATTACAAATTGAAAGAATGGAGAACAACTTTGAGCGTTTCGCGCAACGAAAACCCTGAAAAGGCCATTCTCTTTCTAAGCACCCGGCACGGAAATACCATCCTTGACAGCCTGTGGTTTAACATCAACAAATTCATTGCCAATGAAGAACTCCTGCTAACCGATCGCAATGCAACGGTTGAATTCGACAATTTTGCCAATAACGTAATACGGTATACCAGTTTCTTAATTGTCGCCCTAGCTTCGTTTTTGGCGCTCATCACCATCCGGCGTCAGCAGCATGAAAACACCGGGCTTGTGTCGGGGCTTGAGCGGTTGAATCTTGACCTTGAAAGCAAAATTAAAAGCCGAACGCTGGATTTGCAGAGTAAGAATGACAAAGTGGAGAAACTCAACCTACAGCTTCAACAACAAAACAAAGAAATAAAAGGACTCCATGAAGGCTTAAAAATCCGAAATAAACATGCCGAGGAGTTTATGCTGGAAGTTCGGGATTTATATGACAATGCCTCTTGCGGATATCATTCTATCGACAAGGATGGCTTGATTGTGCGCATGAATAAAACCGAATTGAATTGGCTCGGCTACACGGAAAATGAGGTAATTGGAAAAATGGACGTCGCTCTTATTGTAGGGCCGGCTTTCATGGAGGAGCGTTTTAAAAACATGAAGAAACTGATAAAAGAAGGTCATCTGGAAAATATCGAATTCGACATGGTTAGAAAAGATGGCACTACCTTTTCTGTTCTCATGAATTCTTTCGCTGTTTTTGACACGAAAGGAAATTTTATCAAGAATCGCTCCACCGTTTTTGATATCAGCTATCGAAAACACCTGGAAGAAAAATTAATCGTTGCCAATGACTACCTCATCAAGGTAAATGAAGAGAAAAACCGCTTTATCGGAATGACCTCTCATGATTTGAAGAATCCCCTTAACGGGATCGCGGGCTCATTCATTTGCTCAAGGCGCACACAACATTGTCTGCCGAACAAACCGAATACATTAACTTCATTGAGGATTCCGTAACCCGGATGAAGAACCTCATCAGCAAACTTCTTGATCTAAACCGGATTGAGCAAGCTGGAAATATTGTACAAAAGCAAAAAATCAACCTGCAAACATTGCTGGACAAGATGATCAAGGGATTTGAAGAATCTGCTCACAATAAAAATATTCGGGTCTTACTCGAAAATCCGTTGGGCGCTTTGGAGATTGAAACGGACCCAACGTTGCTGGAACAGGCTCTCGACAATTTTATCTCCAATGCCATTAAATTCTCAACACCGGGTAAGAAGGTCTGGATAAGGACGGCGACCCTCGCCAAAAATCTGATGATTGAAATTGAAGACCAGGGTCCCGGAATCAAACCGGAGGAGATTCCCCGGCTTTTTGGAACATTTCAAAAGCTGAGTGCGCAACCCACAGGAGGAGAAATCTCAACCGGCTTGGGTCTTTCCATAGCCAAAGGACTGATCCGTGCCCTGGGCGGGGAAATAAAAGTTGAAAGTGAAGTGGGAAAAGGAAGCAAATTTATTTTTATGATCAAAATTTAGTGCGGTTCCAACTAATAGTCGAACCTGTTAGTTGAAACAAGCACGCTGTCACAACATTTTTATTTTTTCAATATTTGGTGGGGCAAAAGAAAGGCAATGGAAGAACGGGAACTTAATTGCGTGTTCCCGGCTTACAGCACCTTAAAATCAATCTCCAAATTTTCACTCCGTGAAGTTGGTTTCTGAGCTCCGTCCGTCAGCCGCTCCACTTCTTTGCTTACAAATTCCTTGAGTTCATTTACCGTAATCGATCCATCCCCATTTAAGTCAGCCTTTTTATTTTTTAGTCCGTACAGTACACAATAGGTAAAAACACCATTCCTCCATTCGTCTGATTCGAGTGCATAACTGTTTCCCGCCGCAGCGGAAATCACCACAGCACCGGAACCTTTACTCACATTGGTAAACAATTCCTGCATCAACTCAAATGATGTTTTGATACCCACTTGGTATTGCTCCTCAGCGGCTTCATTTTGATAAGTGTAGGCCTTGACCACCCCCTTAATATTTTTCGTCAAAGCAACAGATTTATCGGCGCTGACTTTCAACCGGGTTTTATCGACCTCTCCCGAATGACAGGCATCCATCATCAGCAGTTTCTTCCTCGCCGGAATGCCATCCAACAGCGTTTCAAGGTCATCGTATTTCAATCCGCGTAAAGCGGGATCATTGAAATTGACATCATGCGTGCCAAAATAAAAATCAAGATGGTCGTCCAGCAAACCATGACCTGAAACGAAAACCATCACCTCGTCATCGACGGAAGTTCCCATAAACTTTTTTTTCAATGCCTGGATATTCTCGCGTGTTGCTCTTTCGTCAAACAATGAATCAATTGTAATATGACCGTAGTGCTCTCCCCTTCGGGAAAAGAAGCGAGCCAGATCGCGTCCGTCCTTTACTGCGTATTTCAGATTCATCTTGGCGTCGGCATACCGCGACACGGAGATAACAGCAAGGTATAAATTGGCCTTCACAACCGGGCGTGTGTACTCCACCTCCACGGTCTCCCATAACGACTCCACCCCTTTTTCATTAAGACAGGAGACCTGAATTTTATTCTTGCCCACAGAAAGTGAAATCTCGATTTGCTTGCGCACAGATTGCTGACCCATTGACCTGAGTTCGATTCCCGTCAAACCAAAAGCGGGAATGTTGTTTACAAACACATTAATCCGGTCAAGATGGAAGAGGGAATCCGATGCCTGAACTTCAAAATGAAGTACGGGGTCAGCAGTAATCAACGGAAGGTCTTTTGTAGTAATGTGGATTTCAGGCAAATGGATTTCCGTTCCTAGCATGGCTTCGGTAAAATTCATCCTCTGAAGTCGTTTCTCATAAGCACGCCGATAGGAATTGATTACTTTCGAAGGCGCAAACCCCAGGCGTTTGAGCACGATGTCGGGACGGTTAAATCGCAAATCAAATTGCTCCGGAGAAATAAATTGCTTCCCAAATTTGAATCCTATTCCCTTGAGTGCATTGCGTGTACCAAAGTAATAGTTGTCCGGAGTGATGATGATGTGGTCATTATTTCCGATCGGGATAATGGTGGCGAGCAACTCGCCGGTTTGGCTATTCCACAGCTTGACCGTAGCATCCCAACTGGTTGAGGCCAGCAACGGTCTGGTGGGACTGAATCCAAGAGCTGTGATCCGGTCAGTGTGTGCATGATGAATGGTTATCAACTTTTTGCCGTTTGTATTGGCGATTACAATATCATTCAGCGTCGCAAACGCAATCCGATGCTCATTCTTCTCATAACTCAGGGCAGTGATTCCGTGGAGTTCATCCATTGTTTGAATCACTTTTTCATTTTTGGAATCAAACCAAATTAATGAGTTGGTAGCATTCAAAAGCAACGTATCGGCAGAAATTGGAACGATGGCCCGGATGTCGGCAGCGTCAACAAAATCATTTTTCCGAAAAAAGAATTTTTTAGAAAGGGTGTGGTGTTGCCACAATATGAGTGTATTGGCCGTGGCACTTGCAAAACTAGAATCGCTGAGAAACGCAAGGCTGTTGACGGCGCCCTGATGGGAGGATATTTTGCTGATCACGTGAGCATAATGATCACCAAACAGAATCGGTTGGGGTTGCTTTCTCACGAGCGACTCACGCCAACCACCTCCTGCGATGACATGGTGACCGCCCGGACTCACACTCAGCGCATTGATCCAGGCAAAGGGTTCCCGGTAAGCCTTTAATTTTTTCAGTGCAAAGTCACCGCCGTTCATATAGTTCCGGTAGATTTCTTTTTTTACGATCGATTCCCGAAGCAGATCAAAAACCACAAGTCGGTTGTCATACCCAGCGCTGTAGAGCAAGGTGTTATTGGGTGAGAACAGCACCCCGCTTACCTTTTGTTCATGGAGTGGATAGGTTGATACTTTTAATCGGCTTGACTGCAGATCGATGATCCGTCCTTTCCCCAACTCATCGCCGACCGCAAGACGATTGCCTGTTGGGTCGAAGGCAAGACATTCAAAACGGAAAGAACGGCTAAACAGGCGCCGAATCGGTTTCCAGGTTCTGGTGTCCCACAATATGATGGAGCGATCTGCGCCAGCGCTTGCAAAAAATTCTTCATCCGGAGATAAACACACGCTGTTCACGGCATCGTAATGTTTGTCCAGGGAGATGATGCTTTTACCCTTATCAAGATGATAGACATACACCTTCCCATCTTCGGATGCGCTGATCACCCAGTTCTTTTTTTCTGAAATGGCCAGCGAGGTGAAATTCTTTGAAATATCAATGGGCACTTTCGAAAAAATTCTTCTGCCTGTCTTCAAATCATTTTTGATCAGATAAAAACGGTCAACCAGCAATTCAAACTCACCGTCGTGGGTTATGTATTTTTTTTGATCACGAAAATGAATTTCCTCGCTTGGCTTTTCAATTGATTTCAAAGAAGAGGTAGCGATATTCCATGTGTGCACGGTACCGTCAACATATTGCACATAAAGGAAATCGTCTGCGGAACTAAACGCTAAGGACTGCACCCGTTGTTGTGAAGCGCTGACAAAGCTTGCCATCTCCTTGCCGGTTGGCACATGCCATAGCTTGATAAGGTTATCCGCACCGCTGCTGGCGAGAAGCCTGCCATTGTTGTTAAAGCTGACAAGCTGGATTTCTGCGGAGTGACCTTTCTGAATGGCAACTTGGATCAATTGAGCTACCGTATTGGAAATCATCCCAATAGAAAACAATAAGAATAACAAACCAGTCCTTACCATTATTGAATTTTTGTATAAATCACCACCGGATTATAATCTTTGCCATGGATATAATCAACAATGTTCAATGTATGCGTCACGTCGGAGGTAATGGCTCCCGATAGCGGCCGGTAACTCACCTTCAACTTATAAAAATATTTTTTACCGGTCAGCAAGCGATACAGTTGACTGAAGGCCGTAATGAGTTCCTGATCCGTGGGGAGTATGGCGAACATCCCTCCCGTGAGTGTACTGAGTTGGGGTATGTCACCCACTGATCCGCCCTCACTTAAAAATAAAATATGAATTTTTATTCCGCCGGTCACGGCTCTCGTGATCACCTCATTTAAGGTAGCGATGCTGCCACTGTCATTGACATGAGCCAATACAATCATATTTTTGTTTGGCGCGGTTTCCAGACTGAGTTTATTTAATGCTTGTAAAAGGGCGTCGTATAACGAAGATTCTCCACCGGTTCGCTGAGCGAGTCCAAAAATAAAATCCTGTTGTGATCGCCAATCCGTTGTAAAATCCAATGTTGAAAACTCCACCGGTGCAATAATACTTCCCTTGCGTGAAAAACCTCCCACCACAAAATTCCCCGGTGGCAGAATATCCTGACACAATTTGTTGATCATTCTGGAACGGAAGTTATGGGGGTCCAGCGTGTTGTAATCTCCGCTTTCATCTTCCAATACCATTACGGCAGTCTGAGGATTTCCGACCGGTACGCTTTCCTCCTTGAAATCAAGAATGGAATAGTGACCCGGACTGGTAAAGCTAAAGTCCTTCGCTTCCACCCCACCGATATCGAAGTGGCCGGCCAAATCCAGGAAACTGAATGACGACTCAAAAATTAACGAATCCGAAATGTTCAACACGGTGGTCTGATTGAGCACTACCGTATTTACACCAAAAGGATAATCCTTACCCGCATCGCCAACAGCCTTTACATCGGGCAAAGCGGGAGCGCATCCTGCCAGGAATATGAAAACACACCACCACCCGGATTTACTCCTCCACATAAATTTTCTTTTTAAGCAAGTGTAGCGGCAAGAAAAAAGTGAGTCCAATCCCCACAGACCGAAACGAAGTTGAATATTGATTGCCGGGCGATCCCAGGCGATTTACATATCGGATATCCAATCTGCCCAAACTCGCAAAATGAATCCCCAGACCTGCAACCGCATTCCAGTACGGCTGATTTGTATAGATAATATTATTCAAATCATATTTATCATAGCGCTCATTGATTGTCGGGTCCTTGTTTTCATTCCGGACACTGATCTCCAGACGCGTGGGAAAGACGGGGCCGGCGCCGGCAAAGAAGGAGTAGCGAAAAAAATCGGAAGTCTTAAATTGATATCCTACGTAGACTGGCAGGTCAATTTGAAGAAACAAGGTTTTGAAACTTACTTTCTCGCTTGTTGTTGGCGTAAGCGGATATTCGAGCTGATAGTCATACGTGTTCAACTCAAACGAGGGTTCAATGGTCACATAAAACTTCTTCACATCCAACTGTGCCACCGTACCAATCACGAAAGATTGGCCGGCGGAAAAAAACTTCCATCGGTTGTCGGTTACATTATAATAATTAAAGGAGTTGTAGGGGATAATGTGATGGCTGTTTATCCTGACTTGCTTCAACATCAGGTATTGAAATGTGATGCCCAGATTCAGGTGTTGTGAAAACGCCGGAGTGCAGACCAGCAAAAAAAACGAAAAGGTTAGCAGATTCCTTCTCATTTTTCTTTGCGGGTAAAAACAGGAATAATCGCCATGATCTCTCCGGCATTGGTGTAGGGTGTTTCAAAATTGGGATGCCTTCCACCCAGGGCGTGAAAGTACCATAACTCACCACACAGAAAAATCGTAATCCGCTTCACTTCAAATCCAACACCATAACGGACGGTGATGCCCTTGAGTCCATACCCGGATGCGTAGATATAATCAATCTTACCGGCAAGCGGAATAAAGGCTTTGATCCTTAACCAAAGTGAAGCATAGGTCTTGGAATACTGCCGTGGATAATACTCATATCCAAAGGCAGTATACAGGCCCTTGATCTTCAGCCCGGTCAACAAATTCTCCGGAGTTTTACTTTCCCACAGTCTTATTTGCGAGCCCAATGCCATTCCATAGGTACTTTTTCCACCCAAACCGAGTGGATCTACAGTAAAAACCGGAGACAGGTAAATTGAATAAAAAATTCCGCGGTGAGGCCTGAAGTATTTAGGCTTGTACCGGATGAAATTCTTGCCATCAACTGAAATAGTGCTTTGAGCAGCCGTATCCAAAAAGCAAATAAGCAGTGCCGCAAATAGGCTACAAAACCGCAAAGTGCATTTCAAATAACCCATCGGAAACTTTGAATTCTTCACGGTACGCCACTTTCGGGTTTGGGCTATTCTAAATTTAACAAAAAAATGACGCGCTGCAAAAAGCCATAAAACAAAATCAAAAGACCAAAAAGCACCAAAAAGGATTCGTATCCATTTCAAATGATTCATAATCATTTATTTAGCAATTAGTAATTACTAAATAAATTAGTTTTTGTATGTTTGAATGCTAAATGTATTAGTATGATGAAAACTATCAAAACGGGCTTTGGAATAAAGAAAATTGAGGATTGTGAAGAGGGTGTTTTGATTCTTCAGTTGCGGGAATTGCTGACAGCTCACCGTGCGGCGCTCATTCAACGGCTTGCCTCGGATCTTTCCACTTACATTGAATATCAGTTTCACATCAAAGCCGGAAAGAAACAACTGGAAGAAATCAAAGAACGACTCTATTTTTTAAAGAACTCTTCTGTTGACCTCGACAAATACAATGGTATTGTCCAGCAAGTCGTGCAGCATGAAGTAACGCATGTGATCAACGGACCTTTTTATCAGGAATTGAATGATTGCATCGGGTGGTCTCTGAATAATCCCCAGCTGATGCTGGTTAAATAGGATGTTGCGTCGAAAGATTTCAGATCAAATTGAAAGACCAGTAATGAATAAAAATACTACCCCAATTATGTCTTTATGAAAGATTTGTGCCTTCGCAAAATACATCGTCATGTTCGACCTCTTTGGGGTCGATAATTCTTGGATTATGTTTTAGGCTAGAGACAGGTGACCCCGTTGAGTCAATCCAATTGCGAAACAATTCCTATCGTGAAAAAATGCCACCTCAGTACATCTCGTGAAAATTTGAGGCAGGCAAGGCGCATTATCTAAGTTAGACCCACTGCCTATAATTTTGGATTAGAGGTCTCCGGTCCGAATTAGCAGCTTGCTCAATTTGTGCTAGCCTTGTCCCAATTTCGTAGAATCCTCCTCCCATTGCTACCTTTGTTCTAAATTATCCAGTCATGAATAGGTCAACGGAAAATCTTGCGCTGAGAATTTTAAGCCTACTCACGATATCCATTCTCTCCCACTCACAACCTTTTCCGCAGGCACACGCCCACAACGACTACGCTCATAATCATCCCCTTTTTGATGCCCTGCATAATGGCTTTCTTTCCGTTGAGGCCGATGTCTTTCTCATCAATGGGAAACTTTTAGTATCCCACACTTATCCCATCTTCAAAACTAAAACATTGGAAGAACTTTATCTCATCCCGCTGGATAGCATTTTGCGAACGAACGGGGGAAGAATTTACCCGGGGTATGACGGTCCATTTTATCTTATGATCGACATCAAATCAGAAGGCGCCTCCATTTACCCGGTTTTGAAGCGTGCGCTGCTTCGATATCCAACCCTTTTCAACAAATCAGCATCCCATCAACCCGTCGTCATTTTTCTTTCTGGAAACCGACCGATAGAAATGGTAGTACATGATCCCGCCGCGGTGGTCTCTTTGGATGGTCGTCCCAGAGATCTCGGTAAATCCTATTCCGCCGTAGTCATGCCGGTAATCAGTGACAATTATAATAAGTGGTCGGATTGGAATGGCGAGGGACTTCCATCGCCGACCGATCTGCAAAAAATTGAAGCCCTTGCAAAACGCGTCCATGCCGAAGGCAAAAAGTTAAGATTGTGGGCGATTCCGGATAATCCCGTTGCATGGAAGGCGCTGCTTGAAGCCGGAGTAGACTTTATTAATAGTGACCATCTCAGTGAACTCCATTCATTTCTAAAAACCTACAAAAAGTAAGGCTTTACTGCCACTCTGGCATTATTTTGGTCATTTTATCATATATATTGGCCATTTTGTCTTTAAAATAACTCTAAAATCCAGTCGGCACACTTTTTCCTGAGGGGTAACTGTGATTATAAAAACTGATGTTAAACCTTAAAAATCAATAACACTATGAGTATCATTCGTTACAACGCTAATGATTTCGTTCCGACTTCATTCAGCACCTTGGTTGACCGCTTGTTTAATGAGTCCATTGCCCATACGGGCGGTAGCAGTTTTGTTCCCAAAGTGGACATAGCCGAAAATGAAAATTCCTTTGAGTTGCAAATCGCCGCTCCTGGAATGAAAAAAGAAGAATTCAATATCGAAGTAAAAGACCAGCATTTAACGGTAAGTGGTGAACGCAAACTTACCGACGAAAAGAAGGAAAAGAACTTCCATTCAATTGAAACGCAATACGGTTCATTTAGTCGCTCGTTTAATTTACCCGAAAACGTGGATGCGACAAATATCCAGGCCAAGTACAACAATGGCATCCTGGAGTTGACCATCCCCAAAGACGAAAAGAAAGTATTGAAACAGACCATCAAGGTTAACTAAGGTTTCATTTGGATTAATGTTTGGGTTGAGGGGTTCCCCGGTTCGCAAGGACCGGGGTTTTTTATTTCTTTCAAGCCCAATCTTTTCAGGAAGAATAACGTTAACTTTCTATTCTGTCATCCCAATGAAGCGAGCCCTGCTTATTCTTACCGTCATTCTTTCCGCCTTTATCGGGGCCATCCTCGGTGTATTGTTTACTGTTCGCTATCTTGACCTGGCACCTTCCTATTCTTCGATTGAAGAACACCAAAAGTCTAGGATGGTCAACTATCATGAAGACTCGTCTTTTTCAAAAGTTCCTGCACGGCTAAATTTTGAGGCGGCCGCCCAATTGGTCACCCCTGCCGTCGTCCATATCCGCGCGATTTACGGGCCAGGTAGTTTTAGTTTGAATCCCCTTGACCACAGCACTAATCCCAATCTTCAATCAACCGGATCAGGGGTGATTATTTCTGATGACGGATACATCGTCACCAACAACCACGTGATCGAAGCTGCCAATACAGTGGAGGTGGTGATGAACAACAATCAACGGTTTTATGCAAAAGTCATCGGCACCGATCCAAGCACCGATCTGGCCCTGTTAAAAATAAAAGCAAAGAACCTTCCTTTTGTGAAGTATGGTGATTCAGATCACATCATTCCCGGAGAATGGGTGTTGGCCGTCGGCAATCCCTTTGACCTTAACTCCACCGTCACCGCAGGTATCGTAAGTGCGAAAGCCAGAAACATTGGCATCCTGCGCGTAAAGAATGATCTGCAGATTGAATCTTTTATTCAAACCGACGCCGCGGTCAATCCCGGTAACAGTGGGGGCGCGCTGGTAAACCTCAAAGGCGAATTAATCGGAATCAATTCTGCCATTGCCACGGCGACGGGAGGGTATGCCGGATATTCCTTTGCCATCCCGGTAAGTTTGGTAAAGAAAATCATGGATGATCTTTTGGAGTTTGGGCAAGTGCAACGTGGAATATTGGGTGTAGGAATACTCGATGTTACCGCGGAGCTGGCCGAGCGAAGACATCTGGACGTCGTTCGTGGCGTTTTCGTTACGCGGATCAATACAGGAAGCGCCGCAGAAAAATCGGGGATGGAAGAAGGTGATGTCATCACTGCCGTCAACGACAATCCAATTGGAAATATTTCTGAACTTCAGGAGTGGGTGGCGCGCAAACGTCCGGGGCAGGCCGTGAATGTAACGTATCGAAGAGACGGCAAAGAATATCGCATCAAACCAGTCCTGAAGACCTTTGATGGCTCAGAGCAATTCAAAAAGAACGAAGTGGCCTATGATTTGGAGGGCGCCATTTTTGAAGAGCTGAGCTATAAGGAATTAACCGGGCTGAACCTGGATGGCGGCGTACTGGTGAAAAAAGTAATGGCCGGAAAATGGAAAAAGTCAGGCCTCGATGAAAATTTCATCATCACCCATATCGATAAGGTGCCCATCGATAATGTGGCCGACCTCAACCGCATTCTCGAATTAAAGCACGGGGGGATATTAATTGAGGGGTTGTATAGAAATGGCGAGAAAGCAACCTACGGGGTTGACTGGTAGTTACGCACTCCTTCTTTTCTATAATCTTCCTGATAGCTTTGGAATTATTCAGGTTTGAATCTCTTAAATTTTTATTTTGCAAATGAAACAACACGATTTTGGTATCAAAGAAATCCTGTCTTTGTTGGGTGTAAAAAAATCCAACCCCGGAACTTCTACCGGCAAAAAATGGCTGAAGTCGGGTGGGGCTTTTATTGAATCCTATTCCCCGGCCGACGGGAAATTGATTGGCAAAGTTCAATCCACCGATGAAAAATCTTTTGCACTGGCGGTATTACAATCGCAAAAAGCTTTTAAAGAATGGCGCCTCGTACCTGCACCCCAGCGCGGTGAAGTGGTAAGACAAATCGGGGTAGCCCTCCGAAAATATAAAGAGCCGCTGGGAAAATTAGTTTCCTATGAAATGGGCAAGTCTTACCAGGAGGGTTTGGGAGAAGTACAGGAGATGATCGACATCTGTGATTTTGCCGTCGGCCTCTCCCGTCAGCTTCATGGGTTGACAATGCACTCCGAACGTCCCAACCACCGCATGTATGAACAATATCATCCGTTGGGGATTGTCGGAATTATCTCGGCATTCAATTTCCCGGTGGCAGTCTGGTCATGGAATGCGATGCTGGCATGGGTTTGCGGTGACACGTGCATCTGGAAACCTTCAGAGAAAACACCTTTATGCAGCATTGCCTGTCAGCATATTGTGAGTCATGTTTTTGCTAAAAACAATGTACCGGAAGGCGTCTCCTGTATTATCAATGGCGACTACCGGGTCGGTCAGCTTCTCGCCGCAAGCGAACACATTCCATTGATTTCTGCCACGGGTTCGGTGCGGATGGGCAAAGCGATCGCCAACACAACCGGAGCGCGTTTGGGCAAGGCATTGCTGGAGTTGGGTGGAAACAATGCGATGATCATAACGGAAAACGCAAACCTGGACATCGCAATACGCGGTGCTTTGTTTGGTGCGGTGGGAACGGCAGGGCAACGGTGTACTTCCACCCGAAGGCTGATTGTCCAGGAAAAAGTGTATGAGGAAATAAAGAAAAAACTGGCTACGGCCTATACTCAGCTTCGCATCGGCAATCCATTGGATCCCAACAACCACGTAGGACCGCTGATTGATAAACTTGCTGTGAAGAATTACCAGGCGGCCCTTCGCAAAATAAAAGAAGAAGGTGGTTCCTTTATTGTAAAAGGCGGAACCCTACAGGGTAAGGGTCATGAATCGGGGTGCTATGTGAAGCCCGTGATCGCCGAAGTAAAAAATCACTTTCGCATTGTGCAACAAGAGACTTTCGCCCCCATATTATATTTGATTCGATATAAAAACATTGAAGACGCCATAGAATTGCAAAACGGAGTACAGCAGGGTTTGTCGTCGGCCATCATGACTTCAAATATGAATGAGATGGAAAAATTCCTCTCTTCGGCCGGTTCCGATTGCGGAATTGCCAATGTTAATCTGGGCACCTCCGGGGCCGAAATCGGTGGTGCGTTCGGGGGGGAAAAGGAGACAGGGGGTGGCCGTGAGTCGGGCTCGGATGCCTGGAAAATCTATATGCGCAGGCAAACCAACACGATAAACTTCGGTGAGAGCCTACCGCTGGCACAGGGCATTAAGTTTGACCTTTAGCGGTTTGGAAATCCGTAGCAATAAGCCTATTTTTATCACTCAACCAAAAAGCAATATGCCCGCTAAAAAGTATCGCACCGTCATGCTGATTGATGACAACGAGATTGACAATCTCATCAATCAAAAAATGATAGAAGCTGCTTCCATTGCCGAAAACATTTACACCCACACCGGTGCGAAGAGTGCCATTGAATTCCTCAAGAACATGGAAAAGATGGATGTGGCCGACAAGGTCCTTCCAGATGTGATTTTCCTGGACATTGACATGCCTCTAATGGATGGCTTCCAGTTTTTGGATGAGTTTGAAAAATTGAGCAATACGGCTAAGAAGAAATGCAAAATTGTGATGCTCACGTCATCGATCAACCCTCAGGATTTTAACCGGTCAAAGAAATATACCAACGTGAAGCTCTACCTCAACAAACCGCTTTCGCATGAAAGCATTGTGAAGCTGGAGGTTTAATCGAGGTGCAGGTGTGTAGGCTGTCGGATGGGGATAAGGATTTTTTACCACGGAGAACACCGAGGAGTTCACACTGAGGTCACAGAATCTCACCTCAGTAATAACCCATAATTATATTGAAACATTTCTTCATTCACCCTGAGTGTATCCTCTGTGCACTCTGTTGAATGCATTGTCTGCCGGGTGGACACGGCAATCTTAATTATTTACTCAGCGGCGTATCGATGGCCACCAGCGCTTCCACAAATTTCTCATCCATTTTGATCATCATGGTCGGCGCAAAATAATTTACCGTAAGCGATTTTAATTTGGAGATCAGCGCATTGATCTTCTTCGGCTTGTCCTTCTTCGATTCACTCGTTGCTACCTTCAAAATCTTTAAGAAGATCAATATGTTTTCGCACTCATCTTTTCCAAACATCCTGATCTGACGTTGAATGCTATTACTGAGCTGGTTAAACAATTCAAAATCCTTGAGCAGGCAGTACTGCAACGCGAGCAGGGTCTTGACCTCCATTTGAGCAAATGGATATTTCTTCAAACCCAAATCATTCAGCAACCCGTTGATGAGCTTGGCGGTTTCATCATATTTACCAATGTAGTAACTGGACAATGCCTTATAAATAATAAAGATCACATGCTTGGGCGCATCCTGCTGGTCGACTTCCATGTCCATGAAGATGCTGTCATTTTCGGTGTACAATTCCCTCTCTGTCCCCAGCCGTAAATGGCGTTCGAGTTTGGAAATCAGGAATTGCGCCGAAAAGGTGTAGTTCGTGTAATTCACCAGTAAGTTTCCGGCTGCATCATTTACTTCTTCATAAAACTTTTCCGCCTGACGGTAAACTTTGTAATGATTATAGTATTCTAGTTTTAAAAATTCAAAGACGAGGTTGATGTGATAATACAAAGGGTCGAGATTGTAGGTATCAAATATTTTCTGGACATGGTCAAAAGTATCTTCGATCGACTCTCCCTCCTGTTGCAAATTATCTTCCTTTTCTACAAACAACCGGTGGTAAATGACCATGCAACTTTGATAGACATACAACCGATGTGATTCATACAGTCGCGCCACATTTTGCATTTC
>JAYVXP010000160.1:0-4811 GCA_043785125.1 Bacteroidia bacterium | reverse complement strand
CATTTCATGTCGAGCAAAAATTGCCCATTGTTGGAGAGGACTTTGATCCTGTCTACCTGGCGACGCAGGCCGTTGAGTCGCGACCAGATATTCAGGCTGCTAAAATTAATATCCGCTACCAGGAAAGAAACGTAAGGCTTCAGCAGTCTTCAGGCTTGCCCGACATAAAGGTGGGCTATCAACCTTATGATCGTGGTAGTAACTACATCCGGCCTTATCACGGTTTCACGACGGAAATATTTTTACCCATTTTTGACCATAACCAGGGAAAGATCAAGCAGGCCAAATTATCGGTGTCGCAATCCGACCTGCAGTTCGCGCAACTCGAAAACCAGGCACGTAATCAGGTGGCTACCGCCTACAATCGCTACAAGAGTGCCAATGCTGGCTTGTCTAATTACAATACCCAGTTTCTAGAGCGATTGAAAGAGCTTAACCAAAGTACCAACCAGAATTTCCAAAAGCGAAACATCAGCTTACTCCAATTCATCGACCAACAACGGATTTATATCCTCACCAATATACAATTGATTGAATTGAAACAAATTTATCTCAACAATGTGAATGAATTAAATTTCTCTGTTGGACAAACCCTAATCGATTACTAAAACGTGCCGCGATATGATAAAGAAGATTTACGTTCTTGCGCTCATCGTCCTACTAGCAGGAGCGTGTAGTAAAAAGAGCGAAAAAAAACAGGAGGTTAAGACGCCCTCCAATCAAATAGCTTTTACAGATGACCAACTGAAATATGTAAAAATTGATACGGTCACTAAGATTCCAGCCATGGACGAATTCGCTGCCGTGGGTGAAGTGAGTTTTGATGAGAACAATGTTATCAGGGTGTACCCAATTGTAAGCGGTAGTGTAAGTAAAGTAAATGTTTCACTCGGTGACTACGTGAAGCGCGGTAATATTTTAGCAACCATTCTCAGTAGCGACATTAGCGCTTACCAACGCGATTACAACATTGCGAAAGCCAATTACGAGGTAGCGGAGTCAAACCTGGTACGTTCTACGGAACTTTACAAATCCGGGATGCTCTCAACAAAGGAGTACGCAGAGTCTCAAAAGGATTTCAGTAATTCTTTTTCAGAGTTTAACGAAAAGAAACAAATCCTGGAACTATACGGTGGCTCGGAGAATGAGTTGGACGCCATGTTTAGGGTCGTGGCTCCCCGCTCAGGATACATAGTTGAACGGAATATTAATGAAGGCACCCAAATCCGGAATGACAATGCAACCAACATTTTTACCATTAGTGATCTGGAAACGATTTGGGTGTGGGCGAACGTCCATGAGAGCGATATGGCAAAAGTACACGAGGGCGATCTGGTGACCGTAAAAACCATTGCCTATCCCGACATGGAATTTAAGGGTACGATAAAAAAGATTGGGACTATGCTCGACCCGCAATCACGGGTCATTCGGGTAAGAACGGAGCTGGTAAACAAAGACGGGTTGCTAAAGCCTGAAATGTTTGCCAATGTAGTCATTACACCAAAGAATTTTGTCAGCGTGCTTGCCGTTCCCCAGTCTGCGATTGTACTAGAAAACAACAACTACTTTGTGATGAAGGAGGTGAAGCATAATATTTTTGAAAAAATGCAGATTAAGGTTGGGAAAAATTATGATCGCAATACGGAAGTGGTTGCCGGGTTAAACGAAGGCGACCATATTATTTCGGAAGGTTCGCTTTTTGTGCTCACGGGATATAACCTGAAATAGTATCACTCCAATCATGAAGGAGGTAAAATAACCCTATGAAGAAGACCATTCAAATAATTGCATTTTTCTCATTACTGCTTCTGTCGCAGGCCGCTCGTTCACAGCAGAAACTTAAAGAACAGATACTGTCCGAGGGGGGTGTCACTAACGCATTAAACAAAAAATTTCATATAGGAATTAGTTATCATCAATATTGGAGTACCATCACAGGTGAAACTCAAAGTACATATTTCATAAAACCTTCTATCGGATTTAATTTTAGAGCGGAGTATTATTTTAATTCAATGTTTGGAATAGGATTGGGTGTCGGATTTCAGCAACGGGGTGCCGGTATCAATCGCCAGGATATTACTGGAGGGGCATATGCCCGCCCCTGGGTTTTTGTTAATACACCCGATGGATACCGAAGTGGGAACCCCGACTCCACCCATTTGGATAGATTGCGTTTCAGTACGATTGAATTTCCGTTGACGTTATTGATCAGAACACCGAAGGACTTTCTCCAGGACGGAATGAGATTGAGTGGTGCAATAGGCCCGACGCTCATCCATACCTCGCGGGTCAATCAAACTTTCCAAAGTGTAATTGATGGTTTCCATCCTTACAATTGGGTAACCGATAATTACGTAAGAAACCAGCTCGGTTTGCAAGCTTCAGTGGGCCTGGACTTCGATTCGGGTGGCGGAACCAGTGTATTTCAGGTTCATTTCGTTTACACGACGACCCTGACTAATGTCTATGCTAAGGGACAAGCAGATGGCCGATTGGGAACATTTGGGCTTAGATTCGCATGGCTTTGGTAAATCAATGAAAAGTATGAGAATGTAGTACATGAAATGCGTCTTGAACAGGAGAAAGACCATATCGCAGATTTTAGCACTCATCCTCATTGCCAGCGCTCTCATGGATTTTGATACAAGGTTCAATATTCAGGATTTACAAAAGACAAGTAATCACAAAAGCAGAATGCCAGACTTATGCAGCATCTTTTTATTTAAAGAAAAAACAGCACGACAGCTAATCGCCGTCTAATTAGAAACTATGAACAAGTTTATAAATAATATTATATCGTTTTCGTTAAAAAATCCCATCCTCATATTCGTGGGGACTGCGTTGATCATTTCATTAGGTGTTCGCGGTTTTATGCTTACGCCCATTGAAGCTTTTCCAGATGTGATTAACACGCGGGTTGTCATCATCACACAATGGCCCGGCCGAAGTGCCGAGGAAATGGAAAAGTTTATTACCATACCCATTGAAGTGGAGATGAACGTAGTGCCTAAAAAGACAAGTTTGCGCTCGGTTTCATTGTTTGGGCTTTCTGTTGTTACCATTTTTTTTGAAGATGAGATAGATGATTTTTACGCTCGACAGGTGGTCTACAATCAAATTGAAAATGTCACCCTTCCGGAAGGGGTTGATGCAGAAATACAACCACCTTCTGGTCCAACTGGAGAAATTTACCGCTACACGTTAGATGGTAGTGGGAGAAAAACTCTCCGGGAGTTGAAAGAAATTCAGGATTGGGTAATAGACAGAAGATTGAAATCCGTGCCTGGGGTCGCTGATGTCATAAGCTTCGGCGGAGAAGTTAAAACGTTTGAAGTTACTTTGGATCCTCAACGCCTCAAATCATATGAGTTCAGCCCCAAGGATGTTTTTAATGCCATACAATCAAATAATGGAAACGTTGGCGGTGATGTTATTGAGAAAGGTCAGCAGGCCTATTTGGTAAGAGGACTTGGGTTGGTGAAAGGAATAAAAGATATTGAAAGAATCATTATTCGGAATATAAACGGTACACCCATTTTTGTACGGGATGTAGCCAAAGTTGCCGAATTCTATACACCCAGGCTTGGAAAAGTAGGACGCGATGATGAACAGGATGTAGTCGAGGGTATCGTCTTATTGCGCAGAGGCGAAGATCCCAGCCAGGTATTGAAAGATCTCAACAAAAAAATTGATGATTTAAATAATCGTGTCCTTCCGGAAGACGTAAAGATCAAGGTCTTCTATGACCGTACCAACCTCGTTAACCTCACGATTCATACTGTGCTTGAAAATCTGACGATTGGTATTTTGCTCGTTACACTCATTGTCTCCATTTTCCTTCTTGACTGGAGGGCTACGATAATTGTAGCGCTCATCATTCCTCTGGCCCTTCTGTTTGCTTTCATCTGTATGCGACTGAAAGGAATGTCGGCGAACCTTCTTTCTATCGGAGCGATTGATTTCGGGATCATTATCGATGGAGCGGTGGTTATGGTGGAGGGTGTCTTCGCATATTTAGCCCATAAACAAATTAAGGTTGGTGTTGCAAAATTCAATGCCATGGCTAAGATGTCCATGATCAGGGAAGTATCCATTGAGATGGGTAAGCCAATCTTTTTTGCCAAACTTATCATCATCACTGCATTGATTCCCATTTTTGCCTTTCAAAAAGTGGAAGGGAGAATGTTTAGCCCATTAGCCTATACAATGGGATTTGCATTAATGGGTGCCTTGATTTTCACACTAACACTTGTGCCTCTGTTGAGTAAGTTATTATTCACAAAAAATATTGTTGAGAAAGAAAATTTCCTGGTCAGGTGGATAAAAAAAATCTACCTCCCCATCCTGGAACGTTCATTAAATTATCCGTGGCGGCGAATCGGCACGTCGGCCGCTCTCCTCGCTGTCAGTGTTTTCATTTTTACGGGACTGGGATCTGAGTTTCTTCCTTCGTTAAATGAAGGATCCATTTATGTGCGGGCAAGTATGCCGCAAAGCGTAAATTTCACCACGGCCAATCAGATGTCTGCCGAAATGAGAAAGATTTTCCAAAAGTACCCTGAGGTGAGGGGCGTGATCTCTCAAAATGGGAGGCCCAACGATGGTACCGATCCGACCGGTTTTTTCAATGTTGAATTCTTTGTTGATCTCTTTCATAAAAAAGAATGGAAACGTGGATTGTCAAAGGATGAAATAATAAAGGACATGCAAGACGAATTGAAGCAGGGATTTCCGGGTGTTGTTTTTGGATTTTCTCAACCTATCTCTGACAATGTACAGGAGGCTGTGTCTGGCGTGAAAGGTGAGATGGC
>JAYVXP010000159.1:0-39240 GCA_043785125.1 Bacteroidia bacterium | reverse complement strand
TTCCAATTCAGGATGATCCCAGGACCCCGCAGCGAGAAAAAGTTTTTGGATAATATTTTTTTCGTCCGAAGTCAGGGATTCTTTTTGACGATCAAATTCAACCAGAGCGTCAAAATCGTTCTTGAGTGCTTTCGCCAGCCCCGCGGCCTCGTTGTTTTGTTCTGTTAGCAGGGCAAGCTGACCGGGTGTAAAGTAGTTGAGCCAAATGGCTTTTTTTAAAGGGATGTCCTCAAAAAGCTTGAACAGTGATTGCAACCGTATCCGGAACTCCTCCCAATTCATTCTGGGTGGGTCCACAATGTTTTTTAGTCCGCGGATCGTGTGAAAAAGTCCTTTGGCTTTGATCGCGCGTTGTTGGTTTTGTGTCCAATGCTGAAGTGTTGTCAGATGGTAACCGTCCGGCATGTTGATAAGCCATTTTTTACTTCTAAGTTTCGAAAAGTTATGTTCCAGGTTGAGACGGTTGTCGAGTTTTTTTTCCAGCGAAATAAATCCCGCTTTGTTGCTTTTCAACTCATTAGCAACCAACACACGGGTAATGAAGATTTTGTCTTTTGAAA
Source organism: Bacteroidia bacterium (assembly GCA_043785125.1). GTDB lineage: Bacteria > Bacteroidota > Bacteroidia > Cytophagales > Cyclobacteriaceae > ELB16-189. Next base: position 38,680 of record JAYVXP010000159.1, on the reverse strand, counting down.
ATAACTCCCAACGGATCAGGCCAATCAGACTCCTCCGTGTTTTCATGCCCTTTCGAAGCGCTTGTTGCAGTTGTCCGAGTTGATGCAATGGCACCGTTATTTCAGGGCCTTCAGCCTGAAAGCAATCAGCCATCACCCGTTCGATATTGGAAAGCCACAACGCACTGGTTTCTTCTTCGGATTCGTTCATCATGCTTTGTAGCATGGTAAAGCGCTCCTTTGTGCCTACCAGCTCCAGTAATTCCTCTGCTTCCACTTTCCGATGCTGCAAAACGTCGCACTCCTCCCAGGTAAGATTGGCTCCGGATAATTCATGAAGACGTTGTAAAATCATTTCGAAATAAAGGGGTATCTCTTTCAAATGGCTGAGTATCCCGGCCCGATCACTTAGCTGGAAACCGGAAAATGATTTCCTTTCACGCCAGGGATACGTTTGTTGTTCAAATTGACCCGCGTAAAAGGAATGGGATTTCAGTTTGTTCAGCAATTCAGGGACGGCATCAAAACGAAAATGCTGGTACTCTTGTTTGAGATTCACGGAAGTTGATCCGGGATCAGACCGAAGATAAAGTTCCTTTACGCTGGTACCAGATTCACTTTTGTCAAACAAGGCCTTCTTGAATTCTTCCAGTTCATCCGTGATCTGATCGATCCTGCGACTAGCCTGATAAAAAATTCTCTCCAATTGAATGGCATCCAGGCTGTTGTTTTTGGCTTTGTACTCATCGACCAGGTCAATCTGCGACGCAATCTTTTCGTAAATGACCTTGCGGTCGTTTTTGAAATCGTGAACCAGCCCCAAAAAAGAGGAAAGTTTTTTTTCTTTCAGACGGGCATAGACCACATCCAGTGCAGCGCGTTTCTGACAAACAACGATGACGCGTTTTCCGTTGGATATTGCATCGCTGATGAGGTTGCAAATCAATTGTGATTTTCCGGTACCCGGCGGACCCTGTACAACGACGGAATTCCCCAGCTTAACTGCCTTCAATGCATTTTCCTGCCAAACGTCCATGGGAAATGCAGCGTAAACTTTTTCTTCCTTAACGTGGGGAATAAAATTGAAAGAAGTGGCCGGGGGGCTTGCATTCCGGGCGGTAAAGAAATCCTCGAGATCAGTTATTTTTTCGTTCTCGATCAGGTCAAGGTAATCCGGAACAAGATAGGACCCCGCCTGCGGAAATATTCCTAACACGGCCTCGGGGTAAAGCTTAAGTTCGCCGTTTTTATAGATTCCTTCAAACTCTTCCTTGGTATAATGGATGAATGGTGTTATTTCGTCGCGATAATTGTCGGGATTAAAATGAATGTCTAAGAGTCCTTTTTGCAGGAATTGGTAAATGGCAGTACGGAAAACAGTGCTGTCACGGTCGACGTCTTCAAAGTTTTCTTCCATCAGGGCCTCATCCACCTTCACTTGATTATAAAATGAGTAGGCCAGTAAAAACGCTTTGTTAAACGAAATGTCCGCGTTTTCCCGTGGGCGAATCACCCAGTGGTTATTTTCTTGACCCAATTCAACCGGAAAAAAAATAAGTGGACAACGTACCGATGTGCCATCCATGAGTTTGCCGCGGATAAAGGGCCAACCCAAATGAAGATCTTTTGATCCCCGCTCTTCGAAAATGAATTCGCTGGTACGTTGGAGCTTTTTTAATTTTTTGCTGACTTCATTGCTCGCCTCCAGGCGGGCATCCGTCACCGGACAGATTATTTTTTTCTTTTCTGCGATTAAAGCCTCAATAATGGAAAACGATTTTTCTTTGTTGAGCTGACTAACAAGGTGTAAGTCGATGAACTGATCTGATGAAAACCTCGGAAGGAACAGCGAGCGATTATTGCCGGAGAGGTTGGTCAGCCTTCGGAGGTAATGATTCAACAGTTTTTTGGTCGCTTCCGGTTGTGCCACAATCAATCTTTTACAGTAATGTACGGTTTTATCTTTTGGAAAGTCGGTTCATCCATTAGCGCAATATTCTTTAAACCGTCAGCCGAATCAAACGGACCATGTTGGAAACGGTAAACCGCGATGGATTTCGCCAAAGTGAATCGAATGTAGGGAAGCATTCTCAATTGTTTTTCATTGGCGGTATTGATATTGATTTGACGAGGCTTGAATTCATTCTGGATAAAGGCTTGTTTTTTTATCCGACTTATTACCGCTGAGTCCAGACCATAAACTTCCTGAAGTTGATCCATGGAAACGAAGCCCCCCAGGCGATTGCGGTAGGCTGTTATTCTAATCGAAAGCCTGGGACCGATTCCATTTATCTTGATAAGCCGCGAAGTGTCGGCCGAATTCAGATCAAAGGGTTCGGAGTGGGTTTTATTGGGGAAATGGGCTGTCGCTAATCTGGTCGGCGAATTGATGCGCTCTGGTAAATCGATGAATGCATACAATTTTAGGAAGACCAAAGAATCCAATCCATAGATTTTACTAAAGTCTTTTTTGGTTTTGAATTTTCCGCCCTTTGCTCGGTAATGAATAATCCGTTGTGATAGCTTTTCAGATAAACCCAAACTAATCAGGGCATTCTGTGTTGCTGTGTTGGGGTTAAAAGTAAGAAGTGGTGTTGGTTTTCGGTTAAGTGAATCTTCCTGCTTAGTCCACTTCCAGGTGGCGACAAGACTGTCGAGTATCTTGTTGTCGCGTACCGGATTTTCGGTATGGTTGATGATCCACCAGCGATACGTTGGTGCTGAAAATGCGAGGGCGGCCATCAGTGGGAGCATGATCAAAAATGCATTGCTTTCGGTACGGGAGAAACCAAAAAAAGATCTGATCAAAGCGCGCAGACGGGTCATCATATTCCGGAAAACTTGAACCAATCTAAACAGAATCCCGGGCTACCCCCTATGATTTTAGTTCGGAAAACCTATCAGCGTTATTGGCTTGCTTCTAGATTCCCCCACCACCCTGGATAGAGAATCCAACGCCAACGTCCGGAATCCAGGATCTATTTCCAATGCCCCGGATCCAGCCTCCACGACTTTACATAAATCAGTTGCTTTTCATCCAAATATTTTTTGCTGACCGCTTCCTTTAGCAAATGGTCAAAATCACTCAGGCAAACAAGGGGAATTCCGGCTTCCTCAAAATTCTTTTCAGCAATCTCAAAACCGTAGGTAAAAATGGCGACCATCCCAAGTACGTTAAAGCCCGCTTCTTTTAGGGCCTGTGCAGCCTTGAGGGAACTTCCACCGGTCGAAATCAGGTCCTCTACCAAAACCACTTTCTGCCCTTTTTCAATTTTACCTTCAATCAGGTTGGCCATGCCGTGATCTTTGGGCTTGGGCCGCACATAGATATAGGGGAGTTGGAGAATATCGGCAACCAGCGCACCTTGAGGAATCCCTGCCGTAGCGACACCAGCAATGCAGCCAGCTTCTTTAAAATTTTCGTTTATGGCATTGACCAATTCGCCTTTGATGAAATTTCGAATCGGAGGATAGGAGAGGGATAGCCGGTTATCGCAATAAATAGGAGACTTCCAGCCCGAGCTCCAGGTAAATGGATTCTTATAATCTAACTTTATGGCCTCAATTTCAAGCAACTTCGATGCCACTGGCCCGGCCGTTTTTTCCTGAATTTTTACAATACTCATCGGTTGCCAATTTATTATGAAAAAACACTAAAATCTATTTGTCTCCTACCTAATAATTCATGTTTTTGCGGACATGGCAAACCAGCATCCCACTTCATGAATTTATTCATTAACGATATCCCTGTCCGGATTCTTAAACCTGGCAAAAAACCGGAACCGGGGGACATTAACCTTGTCGTTGACGCTAAAACAGAGGCCATAACCAAGGCCAAATTGATGAATCACGTGTGGGTAAAGCATGCGACCATCAACGACCTGGACATTATCCTTGATTTAATCCATTCCCGGGTTCCGATGAACCTGCGCTCCCTGTTTGTATCGGTCGACGATTACGAATCAGTCAAGATTTATTTAAAGAGAAAATTCAAGGTGATCAAAGCAGCGGGAGGCCTGGTGAGGAAGAAAGATAAATTTTTGATGATTTACAGGATGAAGAAATGGGATTTGCCCAAAGGCAAGAAAGAGAACAACGAAACCTATCCGGAAACTGCTGTTCGAGAGGTAAATGAAGAATGCCATGTGACGGTCAAATTAGGTAAGAAGATATGTACGACGTGGCATACTTATACGATGAACAAAAACAGCATGCTCAAAAAGACGAGGTGGTTTGTGATGGATCTGATTGACGATTCCAAAAGCCGCCCCGCTACAGAAGAAGACATTGAAGAGATTCGCTGGATGACACAAAAGGAAATATATCACGCCCTTGAAAATTCCTACCGGTCAATCCACTTTGTTATGGAAGAGTATTACGCTAAATCGGAGAAACGAGCGATTAAGAAGTAATACGGGAAGTGAACAAATTGTTTTCGATTTGCAGGAGACGAGAATCAATTTTAAATGGCCATCACAAAGAAGCTCGTTTACAGCTTATAGGGTATAAAACTGCTTACATCTGCACCGTAACGGTGTACTTCGCGGATGATGGAGGAGCTAATCGCAGCAAACTGAGGTGAAGTGATCAGGAAGACAGACTCAAGGTTGGAATTGAGCTGGTGGTTTACCTGAGCGATACTGTTTTCATACTCAAAATCAGTGGTGTTGCGAAGTCCCCGCAATAAATACCGCGCCCCATTCCGTGCAGCAAATTCTGCCGTGAGCTCGGAGAAGGTTTGCACGGTGATGTTGGGATAAGCGACAAAGGTGTCCCTGATACGCTCTTGCATAAACTCTATTTTGAAGTAACGCTGGCTTTTGGTGCTGTTGAAGCCAATGGCCACAATGATTTCATCAAAAAGACTCAATCCACGCAATACAATGTCCTCATGTCCTTTTGTAAAGGGATCGAATGAACCAGGAAAGAGGGCAATACGCTTCAAGGTTTTAATAGATTCATTGCGAAGAGATCAAAGAAATGGTGCTCCTGCACTTCGTCAAACATATAACCAAATTTCATGTGTTGAGGACGGCCGCCAAAGGTAACATTGCGAATGTATTTATAGAACTCCTGATAATGGGGTGAATTTTTTCCGATGTAACCCCATAATACCACCTGGCTTGTTGTCTGGTCCATGTCCAATCCTTTCATGACCAACATGATGTATTTGACATAATCTGCAAACTGCTTGATGACAAATTGATTATAGTAAATCAGCTTATTATTTTTTACAGAAAGGATGTGTAATTTGAACCGGTCGACATAGACATATAGGGGGGTACCTTCATAAGTCTGAGCGTAAGCGATGACGCCTTCGATCAGGGATATGGATTGATGAATAAATTTTACCGAACTGTTGACATACAGTTTTGCAATCCATTGCAAAAGCTCTTTTTGAATTGCAAACACAGTGATCGCATCAGTAAGTTTATGTTGGCAGAATAGCACCTCGTCTTTTTGGGTGTCAAATTGTGCATTGAAGCGCAAATATTCCGCAGCGCCTTCCGGTACAAAAAGCGAATTGGGCACCTGCACCAACTGATTATTTTTAATAGAGAAGATGACGTTGTGCCAAAAACCGGCCATGAGCAATTCGTGGGATTCAAAAAGTGTGCGAAGCACTTCCAGAAGATCTTCACGGGAATGGAGGTCATTAAAAATATAATCCTCAAAAAAGATGAGTCGGTTTTGCTCGGGGTCCAACACGGCGATTTGCAAATCGCGGACTCCCAGTTGGGCAAGAAGTGTGTATTGATGAAGTTTTTCCTCATCAAACTTGTCGTCTTTGATCTTCCTGATGAGCTTATAGCTGACGGATGTGGCTTGCAAAGCGTGTGATTTTGTTCGTGTTTTTCCTTGTCAGTATTCTTGCAATTATACCGATTTTAAGTGGTTTAACACAACGGTCATAATTTAAAATAGCCGCGGAGTCCAGTGATTTGAAGTGGTTCTTTGACAAAACGAAAGATACCGTGCAGGGTCGCTGGGTCCATAATTCGAATCTCGTCCGTATCTAAAAAGCGGACCGTCTGAATAATTTGGTCTTCCATTTTCATCTCCGGGTCATGCCCTGTTACCAGTGACCCTCCGATTCGCCGGAGCAGAAAGAACAACTCAATGGCATGCAGCGGTTTTTCTATAAATTCGCAAACGAAAAGAAATGCCAAGACTTCGGTTTTCAACCCGGTTTCTTCCAGCATTTCCCGCACCAAACAAGCTTCGATGGATTCGCCAAATCCTACCCCGCCACCCGGGGGAGCCCAAAAGTCGTGTTTAGAAATGGATTGGTGGTTCACCATTAATAACTCCTCTTTTTCAATCAGCAGGCCGCAAGCCCTTATTCTGAGGCGGTTTCCATATATTTCATGAACTCTATTAGCCATCAAAATGTTAAAATACATTAACCGGTGCTAAAATTTGATAAATTCTTCACCGTTTATGAAATAAGCAGTTAATCCCTAAATTTGAGAAAATCACAGTTATGAAGCGCATTTTAATTTTAATCTTTGGAATTGCAGTGGCAGGCGTAGCCTTTGCCCAAACAGCATCAACCGCAAAAGTAAATGGTCCTGTGCTCACCTGGGAAAAATCTACCCATGAATTCGGGGAAATGCAGCAAGGCGACAAGGTGGAGCACGCATTTAAGTTTACCAACACCGGGAATGAGCCGTTGATTATTACTAATGTTACGGTTACGTGCGGATGCACTACGCCAAAAGGTGTTCCAAGGGATCCGATTGCCGTTGGAGGAAAAGGAGAAATCGTGGTGGCGTTTAACTCAACCGGCAAATTTGGCAAGCAGGACAAAGTCGTGACCGTTATTTCCAACGCAGTCAATCAGGAAGCCAGCCAGGTTAAGTTTACAGCCAACGTAATAGAAAAGAAAACGCCTCAATAACAATTATAAAAAAATGGTTGATTGGATGAGGGCCTCTGAGTCCTTATTTGTTTTTATACACGGACCACAGCAACAGCACCCAACCGACAAGAAAGAAAACGCCGCCTAATGGCGTGAAAAATACAACGGCAGGGATGGTGGTGAAGCACAGCGCCTGAAGGCTTCCACAGAACAGAAATATCCCAATTACCCAACACCACGCAGCAGATCGAAGCGGCTTTGTATGTTGCAGGCTTTTCATCAGGATTCCCGCAAGGAGCAAAGCAAACGAATGATAAATCTGATATCGCACGGCAATCTCAAATGCTTCTACTTTGTTGTTGGCCAACAAGAATGGTTTCAACGTGTGAGCGCCAAAGGCGCCGAGGGCAATTGCAAGTCCTCCGAGAAGAGAGCCCCAGATGAGGGTGGTTCGTTGATTCATGGGCTTAGGGTAGTAGGTAATCTGCGGTTTACCTAGATTAATTGTCGTTGTCCAAAGATGGCGGTGCCAACCCGCACCAGGGTGCTCCCTTCTTCCAAAGCGATTTTATAATCCGAGCTCATGCCCATCGAGAGTTCATTCATCATGATGTTATCTGAAAGTTTTCTTACTTTGATTTTTTCAAAAATATTTTTTAACCTCCGAAATTCACTTCTTATTTTTTCCTGGTCTTCGGTCATCGTGGCCATTCCCATCAATCCCTGAATGCAGATGAAATCAAGGCCCGCGATCGTTGGGTTCTCCAGAATAGAAAACAGTTCGGCTTCGTCAAAACCAAACTTCGTTTCTTCCTGCGCAATAAAAACCTGAAGCAAGCAAGGGATTTTGCGATTGATCTTTTTTCCCTGTTTATGAATTTCCGCTATCAGTTTTTCACTGTCAACCGAGTGGATCAAGGTAACATACTGGGCAATATACTTGATCTTGTTAGACTGCAAGTGCCCGATCATGTGCCAGGAAATGTCTTTGGGAAGTGCCTCATACTTGGTCGCCATCTCCTGGGTTTTGTTTTCCCCGAACAAACGCTGACCACTGTCATAGGCTTCCTGTACTATTTCCGCAGGCTGGGTCTTGCTTACCGCAATCAGTCGGCCCCCAGCGGCGCTCACCTCACGCTGTAGTAAGTTTATGTTGTTTTTGATATCCATTTTATAACTTTACCCGCCAGTCGATCGGCTCGTTAACGGATAACCATGGCAATATTAGGCACTCTGCTCAAAAAAGGCATCAAACTTCGCGAAAACCTTGAGCAGGAATATTCTTCTCCCCTCGAACTTCAAAAGAGAGAATTAAAAGAATTGCTCATCACGGCATGCCAGACTGAGTTTGGGAAGTATTATGATTTCACAAAAATCCTAAACCATTTCAGAAGGAAGCCCAAAGACTTCTACCAAATCTTTAAAGCTTCCGTTCCGCTTCACGACTACAATAAAATCAATAAAGATTGGTGGCAATTGGCGAGGAAAGGCGCAAAGAATGTATGCTGGCCCGGTCGGGTAAAATACTTTGCCTTGAGCTCGGGTACATCAGACGCTTCGTCCAAATACATTCCTGTGACGAAGGATATGACCAAGGCAATACAGCGTACGAGCCTACGCCAGATCCTGACGCTTTCCAAATATGATCTTCCAGCCGATTCCTTTGCTGCCGGAATTTTGATGATTGGAGGCAGCACACACCTTCACCAGCGAGGGACCTATTTTGAAGGAGACCTGAGTGGAATTCAGGCTGCGCGATTGCCCTTTTGGTTTCAACATTTTTATAAGCCCGGAAGAAGGATTGCCAAGACGCGCAAATGGGATGCAAAACTGGATGAGATTACCAAAAAGGCAAAAGACTGGGACATTGGGATCATTGTCGGAGTACCTGCGTGGATCCAGATTTTAATCGAAAGAATTATTGGCTATCATCGGGTCAAAAACATTCATGAGATATGGCCCAATCTTCATGTTTACGTTCATGGTGGGGTTTCATTTGATCCCTATCGAAAAGGGTTTGAAAAACTGTTGGGTAGACCGATTTATTATATCGAAACGTATCTTGCTTCTGAGGGCTTTATCGCTTACCAGGCCTATCCCCAGCGACGGTCGATGCGGCTCGTGTTAAACAATGGAATTTTTTACGAGTTTGTGCCTTTTGAAGAAAAGAATTTTAACACCAATGGTGAAATTAACTTGGACGCGGAAACCCTGCTGATCGATGAAGTCGAGGAAGGCAAAGAATATGCACTGTTGATGTCGACCTGCGCAGGAGCGTGGCGTTACCTTATTGGAGACGTGATTAAGTTCGTTTCTATCGAAGAATCCGAAATTGTTATCACTGGCAGAACAAAGCATTTCTTAAGTCTCTGTGGCGAGCACCTGTCGGTCGATAATATGAACAAAGCCCTAGAACTTGTCTCGGATGAAATGAATATCACGATCAAAGAATTTACGGTCGCCGGTATTCCCCATGGCACGCTGTTTGCACACCATTGGTATCTGGGCACGGACGATGTGATTGACAAAAAATTACTAAAGGAGCGACTGGACTTTCATTTGAAGGAACTCAACGATGACTACGCGGTGGAGAGGAGCGCAGCATTGCAGGAAATATTAGTAGATGCATTTCCCACAAAGGTTTTTTATTCCTGGTTGGAATCAAAAGGAAAAGCAGGCGGACAAAATAAATTTCCCCGGGTTATGAAAAATGCCCAGTTGGAAGATTGGGTTTCCTATCTCGCCTCAGTTAAATGAAAATCGTCTTCAACGGGATCCAACTGGGAATTGTCCTGGCATTCTTAATAGGACCTGTATTCTTTACCATTCTACAAACCAGCGTTGAGAAAGGGTTTTGGAAAGGCGCACTCGTAGCGATGGGAGTTTCACTCAGCGACATCCTCTTTGTAGTCGTTTGCTATTTTGGGTTGATTCATTTTGTTGAAAGTCCACAATTCAGAATTTACCTCGGATACCTCGGTGGCGGAACGCTGATCATTTTTGGATTGTATTATCTGGTTATAAAAAGCCGGAGCAAGAGCCAGGAATCATTTCATCCTTCAGGAGAGCGCAAAGCTTACCGGTACATCCTGAAGGGATTTGTCATTAATGGACTGAGCCCCTCCGTGTTGATTTTTTGGGTTGGTACGATTAGCGTTGCATCACTGGATTTTGGTTATTCCAAGGGCCTCGAATTTTTTCTATTTTTTTCTGCCGTATTAACAACCGTATTGAGTACCGATATTTTGAAAGCTTATCTGGCTGGCAAGTTGAGAATGCTGGTCACACCGCGATTGATGATGATCATGAATATCTTGCTCGGAATTGGCATGATCGTTTTCGGTATCCGGCTGGTCTATCTATCGCATGCTGTTATCATTTGATGTTTATTATGGCGCCGTCCGTCTCAATAGAAATACCGTTCTCATAAACATGGACACTTTCTTAATCTTTAATGCGTTGAGCCTTTGGGTCATCACCTTATTTTTTTAGATATTGCCCTAAAACAATTCTCGCACAAAATAGGTTTTGTGAATGAAGGACTACTATCAAACATTAGGGATCCCACGGCAGGCCAACACAACCGAAATCAAAAAAGCGTTTCGCAAGTTGGCGATTGCTTTTCACCCTGACCGGAACCCTTCCAAAGAAGCAGAATCTTTCATCAAAGAGATCATAGAAGCATACGAGGTTCTGGACGATCCGGCCCAACGCGCGCGGTATGACAATCTCCTTACGGACAGCGTCCCTGATGCTGCAAAACAAGCCCCACCGCATCGCGATCCGCGATACCGGAGACGCGCTCCCAATCCCAATTACAAAAGCCCACAGCAGGAAATAATGGAGATGATGCAAGCCAATATGCACTACTCCCTTTTTATTTCCTGGTGTGCAGTGTTATTCAGCTTGCTCATCGTTTTTGATTTCTTCCTGCCGCCGATTCAGCAGACGGAAGTGATTACGGCTTATGCAAAACATCCTTATCACAATGAATCCAACCGATTTACCACAGACAAAGGAAATGAGTTTAACATTGGCCGGAATGATTTGAATAAACTGCGCGGTGGAGAATCGATTACGGTTTCCTATTCGCACTGGTTGGAGGTACCTCTTTCATTCCGGAACAGTCAAAATCATAAGGTTGTTAAAATACCGGCGACGATTTATGGCAATTTTATTTTCGCCCCTGCTTTCATGCTCGCTTTTTCGGTGACCGGCGTGGTATATAGAAAGGGGGTTTTGTTTCGATTTAATTTGGGAGTCGTTAATTTCATTCTGATGATTTTAAATACCTTATTTTTGTTTGTTCATTACCTCCATATGTCATGAGCCAGAAAAAGAATGATTGGAAAAAAAGGGAAGGGGTGGTGTATTCTACCAATTTAAGCTTTGACTATTCCGTTCCCACGTCAGAAGGATTGAGGACCCTGCCACACACGCACCAAAGCCTGAAGGTTGCCCTCGATAAAAGTGGACGCGCGGGTAAACAAGTCACGATCGTCACCGGCTTTATCGGAAAAGAAGACGATTTGACCCATTTGACCAAATTGCTAAAAACAAAATGCGGGGTGGGCGGGTCATGTAAGGAAGGTGAAATTTTAATACAAGGAGATGTCCGGGACAAGGCTGTTCAACTCCTGCTTAAAGAAGGATATAAGGCAAAGCGCGTTGGTTAGGCAGATAATCTTCGCATTCCTGAATTTCCATCCACAACGTTCATGGGTAAGGATTTACCTGAAAAAGGAAAAATAGCTGAGGTTACCCTTTTTACATTTGAAGGCAATTTTCCTCAGGCTATGCATTTTCGCGTTTTTGGGTTCTCATGCCTTTTCTTACTTTTTTCTGCCTTGGCTTTAGCCCAGCGGGAGGACCCTAATGCCAGAGAACCTAAGCCCTTGGCCTCTGATACGGTCAAAATCAATGTAATGATTGGCCAAATCTCCAAACTTCGGGAGGCTGATCCTTCAAAAGCAATCAAGTTGTGCCTCGAAACAATCGCCTTGTCCAAACAATTGGGCTTTCATAAAGGTATTGGCCGTGCCACAGGTAGTCTCGGTTGGATTTACTATCACAGGGGGGATTTTGTCAGGGCATTGGAGTACTCCATTGAATCACTTAAAATCAGTGAAAAGATTGGTGATCGCCTTGAGGTAGCCAACAGCCTGAACAATATGGCCGGTATCGAGTTTGAAGAGAAGCAGCGCGACATGGCCATTATTCATTTTAGGAGTGCATTGACTATCGCAAGACAGATTGGAGATATCAAAACCATTGGACGTACGCTTAATAACATTGCCTACATCTACCTTCTGGCATGGAATAATTTGGACTCAGCTCAAGGCTATGCCTCACGGGCACTCGCTTTAAGCGAAATTACCGGTGACGATTATAACGGTTCCTATTCAAACAATACATTGGGCATGCTGTACGCCAAAAAAGGGAAATCTGGAATTGCCTTGAAACATTATTTTCGGTCGTTGGCGTTATCGGATGGTGTTTCCAATTCATTGAAAGTGGAAACCTGGAATCAAATAGCGGAAGTTTATGTCAATGAAAATAAAATAGCAGAGGCGATTCCTGTTTTGTTGAAAAATATTGAGACATCAAAAAAGTACAGTTATCGGGAGTCATTGGCTTTATCTTACCAGCTCATGTCCAAAGCGTATCAGCAGCAGGGAAAGTCGTCTTCCGCACTGGATTATCTTCAACACTATATGTCATTGCACGATTCGATCTACAACGAACAAAATAGCATGAACCTGGCCACCCGCCAAAGTCAGTTTGATCTAGATATGAAGCAAGCGCAAATCGAATTGCTGACCAAAGACACACAACTTGGTAAAAAAGAAATCAGCCGACAACGAATTCAGTTGTATGCTACGGTAGGGGGGCTGGTGGCCATTATGCTGATCGCAGGATTGCTCTTTTATGTCAATCGTAAAGTCCACCAGTCAAACAGTTTGTTGGAGCGGCAGAAAGAAGAACTGGCAAATAAAAATCAGGAAGTGGAGTTGAAAAGCACCGAGCTTGAAATACAGGCGGATCAACTGGCTCGTTTAAATGCCACAAAGGACAAATTATTTTCCATCATCGGTCATGATTTCCGCAGCCCACTCAATAGCTTAAAGGGGATTTTGACGTTGGTCGAGAACCGGGATCTCAGTCAGGAGGAATTTTCTTCCGTTGTTGCAACCCTGAAATCAAATCTGGATGCGGTCTCGACAAACCTGGAAAACCTGCTGCAATGGTCATTGGCCCAACTCCGGGGAATTCAAACCAATCCTGTTAACATCAACATGCTCGCATTGGTGGAAGAACATATCGTACTGTACAATGAGTTGGCGAAAGCGAAAAATATTAAACTAGAGAATAACATTTCTGAAAACCACTTTGCCTTTGCTGATGAAAACCACATAAGGCTGGTGCTGAGAAACTTGATCAACAATGCCATAAAGTTTACCCGTTCCGGTGGCGTGGTCAAAATATCGATTCAAGATGAGACCCAATTCATAAAGATTCTGGTTTCCGATAACGGAGTCGGGATTGAATCAACACAGCTGAGAAGCATACTTAGAAAGGAAAAAATTCCTTCCAAAGACGGAACCAATCACGAAAAAGGCGTCGGTATCGGACTGCTCCTGTGTCAGGAGTTTGTAGAAAATAACGGTGGCCACCTCAGTGTGGACAGCGAGCCAGGCAAAGGGTCGGTGTTCTCATTTACATTAAAAGCAGCTTGAGGACATTTGGCGAATAGTCATTGGCCACAGGGAATCGCACCAATTGCTGAATACAGATTACCACACCCTCCGCGCACCCTCCGGTACAATCATCTTCAATGACGCTGGCTGTACTTCGATTGAGAATTGGTTGGCGGGTTTCATCGCTTCTCCGTCGATGTGGTAAGCTATGGGTGTCGAGAATTGAAGGGTAACATTTTTCGCCTTTCTTATTTCAACAAACGCAGATCGATCAAAACTGCCGGTGAACATTTTATAGGCAAAGCCGACAACTTGTGCCATCGGAACTTTCCGGATAATACAGACATCAACAAGTGCGTCACACACCAAGGCATTGGGTGCAACGCGCGCGTTGTTTCCAAATTGGGTAGCGTTGGCCAGGGCAATGATAAATGCACCGCGCTTTAACCCCTCGCCATCAATGGCCATTTCCACATCAAACTCCTTATAACGAAGAAATTCTTTGAGTACCAGGTTGCCGTAACCAATTAAGCCGCGTTTGCCATCCTTACCAAATAGCCCGGCCACATGTCCATCAAAACCAATCCCCGCGACATTCACTGAAAGCTGTTTGTTGACCAGCACGGTGTCCATGTTGATGGTCAGGTTGGATGAAATAATCCCGAGGGATTTCTCAAAAGACATCGGAATGCCCAGGTGCCGGGCCAGACCATTGCCTGACCCCTTTGGCAGAATCCCCATGGCTACTCCGGAATGAAGTAATGCCTGAGCGGTTTCATTCACCGTTCCATCGCCACCCACCGCAAAGACTGCATCTACCTTTTGAAGGATTGCTACCTTTGCCAGCTCAGTGGCATGTCCGCGGTCGCGGGTAAATTCTATGGTACATTCAACATTGAGTTTTTCGCAAGCGGTAATGATTCGACCTTCTACGTCGGGGTGATAGCCTGTACCCGAGTATTTATTGATAATGAAAAATACCTTCTTATTTTCGCTCATGGAAACGGAAACGCAAAGCTAAAGAAATGCCTTTATGGAAGACTTCAAACCCCGAAAGATAAAATTTAAGGCCTGGAATACAGATACTCGCCTTCTGATGCGGCTAAACAGCATTGAGTGCAACAAAGGGGAGCTGTTTAAAACTGATCACATTCTTTTGCAGTTCACGGGCCTGTTGGATATGGAGGGAAATGAAATCTATGATATGGACATCACCTTGGTAGGCTATGATAAATTTCTTATCTTCTGGAATGATGAGAAAAAAGGATGGTATTATTCGCCGTTGCTGCGACGCGAACAACAGGCGTGTTTTGTAGCAAGCGTGCCCGTGAAAATGAAACGGTTTTGTAATTATTTTGAGCTTCAGCAATAACCTTGATTTTTATAAACACATACACAGTAGAGTTAAAGGTTTTATGATATTGAAAAATCCCATAGGGACGAAATATGGGTCGACAATCCCAAGATCAATTCAATTAGCCGCCCGTGGGGATGGAATATTGGAAGACTTGAGCGATCGGACGGAATATGATTTGTTTAAATGCATCCAGCCCTTCAGGCTACTCATTTCTTCAACTTAGATTCAATGTATTTTACCGCCTGCCCTATGGTCTGCATCTTTTCGGCGTCATCATCCGGAATTTTAATATCAAAAGTTTGTTCAAAATCCATGACCAATTCGGCATAGTCGAGGGAATCAATTCCTAAATCCTTCACGAAATTAGCATCGGGGGTGATTTCAGATCCGGTAATACCCAGCTTTTCAATAAGGATACTGGTGATCTTTTGCTGAATGTCCTGCATAAAAACTAAGCGTTTGGCAAATCTAGTCAATTAGTTAATTAGCTAATATTGATTTATTAACTAATTGTGATTTAGAAACGTAGAAAGAACTCCGTTCCCTCTCCCACAGTTGATTTGACGGTGATCGACCCTTCATGTTGTCTCATAATTTGTCGCGACAAACTCAAGCCAATTCCAGACCCTGTTTTCTTGGTTGAGAAAAACGGAATAAAGATTTTTTCCAGCGCCTCGGGATCGATGCCCGGTCCATTGTCCTTGACGCGGATAACCGGTCTGCCTTTTTCGTTGGTGTAAGCTGAAAGTTCGATGAGCTTGTTGTCTTGCTCATCAAAGGCCTGGATCGCATTCTTCACCAGGTTGACCAGGACTTGCTCGATCATGTGTTTGTCGGCAAAAATCTTAAGGTGTTCCGGCTCTGATTGAACGGTGCAGATAATCGACCGGTCGGCGAGTTCTTTTTTGTGGAGCATCGCCATTTCATCCAGAAGTTCTTTGGCTTCCACGCTCGCTAACTTTGGTTTGGGGATGTGGGTGAGGTTGCGGAACTCTCTCACAAAATGAATCAGTCCTTCACTGCGTTTGGTGATCGTATGGAGGGAGAGGTGCATGTCCTGCAGTTCTTCTTTGTTCAGGATCGCTTCCGGACCTTTTTCGATGCGGTGTTTCAGGTCTTCCTCAACGATTCCGGCCAGTGAAGAAATGGGGGTCACGGAATTCATGATCTCATGCGTGAGCACGCGCACCAGATTTTGCCATGCTTCCATTTCTTTTTCTTCGAGTTCACTCTGGATGTTGTTCATCGAAATGAGCTTCACCTCTTCGCCGCGCATAGTGAGCTCGATGGCGAAAATGGAAAGCTGCACCGACTCATCTCCGGTTTTCAGCCGGATCAATTCGCGACCGCCTGTTTTGAGTTTTAGAAAAACTTCTACGAGCGGGTCGCTAACCACGCGCAGGTCTTCCACGGTTTCCGCTTTGGTCACGTGCAACAGACGCTTGGCGGCTGTGTTCATGATCTGAATTGTGCCGTCTTTTTTGAACGTGAGCAGGCCGATGCCCACATGCTGTACAATGTTTTTGAAGAACTGATATTCTGAATCGCGTTCGGTGCGCGAGTTTCTGAGTTTGGCCAGGGCTTCATTGAGTTCCTTGTGAAGACGTTTTACCGTAGGATCATCGCTTTCGGTCTTAAAGGAGGATGACAAGTCATCAAAACGGATGGAGTCCAGAAAGGAAGTGATGTTCGCGTTGGATCGCTCTATGGTTTTGATCAGCTGGGATACCTGATAGAAAATGACACCGAGCAAGAGCACGATTAAAATGGAGTTACCCTTGTCGACGGTGAGATAAGCAAAAGCTAAAATGGTGGCAACCAGAATTGCCACACGCGTCACCACCGGCGAACGCCAGTTAGATGCCATACTTTTCCATTCTTCGGTAGAGCGATGCCCGGGTAAGACCGAGTTCATCGGCTGCCTTGGAAATATTTCCATTGTGCAACTGGATCGCTTTGATCACTGCTGCTTTCTCCACTTCGTCCAGGTTGAGCGTATCGGCGCCCACTGAATTCTCATTGCCTTTGCGGCTGAAGAGGAAGTCCCCTTCCTGGAGTGTGGAGGAATCCGCCATGATCACCGCCCGCTCCATCGCATGCTGCAGTTCGCGGATGTTTCCCGGCCAAGGATATTTTTTTAATTTAATAATCGCCTCGGGTGTAATCGACAAAACATCCTTCCGGTATTTTTTGGTGTAGTAATTCAGAAAATGGTTGGCGAGCAACGGAATGTCCTCCACGCGTTCGTAGAGAGCTGGGATATGCATTTCCACCGTGTTGATGCGGTAGAGCAGATCCTGACGGAATTTTCCTTCTTTCACCATTTGTGCCAGCGGCATGTTGGTTGCGCAGATCAGACGTATATCTACCTCCATGGCATGGTTGGAACCCACACGGGTGATCTGGCGCGATTGCAGCGCGCTGAGCAGTTTGCTTTGAAGGCTCATGCTCAGGTTCCCGATTTCATCCAGGAACAACGTGCCGCCGTTGGCGAGTTCAAATCTTCCCGGCCGGTCTTCGCGTGCGTCGGTGAAGGCGCCTTTTTTGTGGCCAAAGAGTTCGCTTTCAAAAAGCGTTTCGGTGATGGCGCCCATGTCCACTGACACAAATGAGTTGTCTTTACGCAGCGACTTTTGGTGAATGGCCCGTGCCACAAGTTCTTTGCCGGTTCCATTTTCACCGAGGACTAAAATATTGGCATCGGTTTTGGCGACTTTATCGATCAGGGAGAAGACCTCCTTGATGGGTTGACTTTGTCCGATGATATCGCGGAAGGGTTGACTGATCTGCTCTTCGAGCATTTGTTTTGCCTTGCGCAGTTTGTCGACTTCGTTGTAGGATTTTTTTAAGCGGATGGCGGTAGAGATGGTGGCGATGAGTTTTTCGTTCTGCCATGGTTTGAGGATAAAATCGGTGGCGCCTTCTTTCAGCGCGCGCACGGCCATTTCCACGTCACCAAACGCGGTGATCATGATGACGACGGCGTCGGGATCTTTTTCTTTAATTTGACCGAGCCATTGAAAGCCCTCTTTGCCGCTGGTGGTGTCTTTGCTGAAGTTCATATCCAGTAGGATGACGTCATAGGTATCGTTGTTGAGGAGAAAAGGAATTTTGTTGGGATTCTTTTCAATGATCACATGGTAGTTGTATTTCTTGAGGAGCATTTTTGCGGCCAGCAAAACGTCTTCATCATCATCGACCATCAGGATTTTACCGCCTTCGTTCACAAGATTCAGGTTTAGGAAAAGTTTAATAAGGAAAAACTGTGCCAGTGCGAATTCCGCCCGAAAACGCGGTTTTGATGCACGATTATGTTCTTTTGTGCACAAAGATGTTCATAAATGAACACAAAGTGAAATAAGGCCAGGCGGGATATTGAATGTCGGGAGAAATAAAATAAGAGCGATCCTAATCGCACTTTGTTCTTTTGAAACTGAAATCTTTAAAAGATGAATTTGGTACACGGGGTCCAGAAGCGGAGGCCCGACGACAACAGAATCCGAAACAGTAATAATCAGGACTTACTGATTAATCCCAAGATATTTTATGAGCCAGTCTGGTACTGATTTCTCGAGATGTATTTAGCCATCTTTACTCATCAACCCCGGAGTTGTCAAAAACATAAGCACGATAGCAATCTTAGGCGCGGGTTGTAAGTTGATCATTTCTTATAGAATGTAGAATGTTCAAAGAGAATGAGTAAGTTGTCACCGTCAACAAAAATGGGAATAAAAACGGTCATCTGATACCGAATAAAACGAACGGGGAAAGCCGAAAACCGACCAGAGTAGGCAGCAAAAGCACAATTAATGAACTACAAAATCTCGCTGCACAATCAGCCGATTATCCTGGCATCCATCCTTGTTTTACTGCTTATGGCAACAAGTTGTAACTATGCTGACAAGCCCAAAGAGACGGCAAATCAGGACATTAAACCGGTTCAAGGTGAATCCCCCGAATATTTCAGTCTCCGGGTCGAAACTGAAAAAGCCTACGGCTACACCCATGCAGTGAAAATTGGAAACGACATTAAGATTTCAGGTGCGGTGAGCATGGACGATGCAGGGAACCCGATGGCCAAGGGTGATTTGTTACAACAAATGAAAAATTGTTATTCCGATTTGGATAAAGTGTTGAAACACTATGATTGCACTTTCGATGACGTGGTGGCTGAAAATATTTTCACCACCAATATGCCGGAGTTTCTTAAGCAGTCCGCTTACCGTAACACAATTTACAAAAAGCAATTCCCAACCGGCTCCTGGCTTGGGGTGAAAGAATTGGCATTGCCGGAGTTTATGATAGAAATTGAGTTGGAGGTGCATAAAACCAGGTGATGATCAATGGTTTTTCACATTAAGAAAATTTTCCGCTACGGACGATCAGGATTGACGCAACATCCACGTATCGATACGCTGCGATCGCGATTGTTATTAACGATGCTGATCTTTACTGCCTTAAATATAGCAAGGGTAACCATGGTGGATGCTAAGCAAAATGATACCGCGATAATCGAGGAAAGAAATTTCTCAACGTGCGTCTGATCAACTTGTTTCTTTTTATCGGGCTCCTTTTACTGTTCGAATTTTTACTCATTATCACGGATCCCAGTGTTGAAAGCATTACCCAGGGCGAACCCTATCTGAAACTATTGGCCAACATTGTGCTGGCACTGCTTGTTTTACCAGCCCATCACTATCTCGAAAAATTTACCAAGAAAAAACTAATCGCTGAGAAAGATATAGCCAGCCGTGACGTAGCGTGATACCCAATAAATGAAAAACAATTTTACTATACTATTTATTTTTATTTCATCCCTTGCGTCGGCACAGGAGAAGATGGTGACCGACGCCAATGCGCTCAAATTAATAGATGGAATAGTGAAGGAGGTATTGAGGATGATTTCGGGAGAGAAAGGAAAAATCCGGGATTGGGAAGCCTTCCGAAACCTGTTTTTACGAAGCGCTACTTTTACGGTTTTGAACCACAATGATTCCATCCGACAACCGGTGGAAACCGTCCAGCTTGACGAATTTATCGAATTGATGCATGATCCATATTATGAACGGGGGTACCTGGAATATGAAATCGGAAGAGTGGTCGATGAATACAATGGAATCGCTCAGGTCTTTCAAAGCTTTTACGGCAAAGACGCTGAAAACATGGAGGAACATGGAGTCACAAGTTATCAGCTGGTCTTCTTTGAAGATAGATGGTGGATAGCCAATATTCTCTGGACCGGTGATTCCAACGGCGTTAAAGTGCCTAAGAAATATCTAAAATAAATAATGTCAAAAACTTGCGCAATCAATTGGTTGCTCTATATTTGCAACCGAATGATTGCGGATAAAGATGGGAATAAACAAGCTCAACGTATTCACTGAATAAAAATCAAAACAACATGGCAACTCACCAAACAACACACATCGCTAAGGACTTACCTAACAAGAAAATTACCGTAACAAGAGAATTTGATGCCTTGCCTGAACAGGTTTGGAGTGCATGGACGGAAAGTGAATTATTGGACCAGTGGTGGGCACCAAAACCGTGGCGAGCAGAAACGAAGACAATGGACTTCCGGGAAGGAGGGTTTTGGCTGTATGCAATGGTAGGCCCTGATAATTCAAAACACTGGGCAAAGGTGGACTTTCAAAAAATAGAAGTACATAAGCGTTTTCATGCCACCGACTGTTTTTGCAATGAAAAAGGTATTAAGAATTCTGATTTGCCAACTATGCGTTGGAAAAATGAATTTCATCCTACTAAAACAGGAACAAAAGTTATCGTAGAGATTTCATTTACATCCGAGTCCGATATTCAGCGTATTATTGAAATGGGCTTTGAGGCGGGATTTACTTCTGCACTGACTAACCTTGACCAATACTTAAATGCACAATTCAAATTACGAAATCAATTAAAACAAAATAATATGTCAAGAGTAACAACTTATCTCAACTTCCCTGGCAATACGGAGGAAGCCTTCAATTTTTACAAATCGGTTTTTGGAACGGAGTTCAGCGGCAAGGGTATTCAACGATTTGGTGATATTCCGGCAGAAGCCGGGCATCCTCCCATAGCCGACAATGTGAAGAAGATGGTGCTGCATGTGGAACTCCCAATCTTAGCCGGACATCTGTTAATGGCCACAGATTCGCCCAAAGAAATGGGAATGGATTTAACGCAAGGCAGTAATATGCACATTTGCCTTGAACCTTCAACGAAAGCAGAAACCAAAAGACTGTTTGAGGCCCTTTCAAAGGATGGAATTATTTCAATGCCACTACAAGAAATGTTTTTCGGAGCATATTTTGGCACTTGCACTGACCGGTTTGGAATTAACTGGATGTTTAACTTTCTGAACAAAGATCAAAAAGCCGTATGAGAAGAGACGTATTTCAGGCCATAGCTGACCCCACCCGACGCGAAATTATTAATCTGATTGCCTATCAATCCCTGACCCACAACAACGTGGCCGACCGTTTTGAAGTCAGCCGGCAGGCCATTTCAAAACACATTAAGATTTTGACTGAGTGTGGTCTCATTGTCATTAACCAACAAGGGCGGGAACGTTTTTGTTCGATACAACCCGAAAAACTAAATGAGGTGACGGACTGGATAACCAATTTCAGAACACAGTGGGAAAACCGGTTTGACAAGCTGGACAACCTGTTAATCAAAATGCAAGCCACTAAAAAGAGAAAACGGTAAAACATAAAAATCAAACCAAAGTCAATGCCGAGCCGAATGAGAGAATTCTATATTTCTTAAAAGTTTAGGGATCGTATATCAAAAAAGCCAAGGAGCTATTCTCTGAATTGGTTGTCAATTTGGATTCTCTTACTAACTTGAACTACGATATCTAAGAGGCGTTGTTCAATAAAGTAAAAAATATCAAGTGAAATTGTAAACCGTTTTTGGCAATGATATTGAGAGAAAAAGTAATGGCGTTTTGGAAGCTGGGAAATTTTGAATTAGACAGAGCCTGTAGAATAGTGATCCTGCTTTTGCTAGCCATCGCGATCTTTTCCTGCACGGAAAAGAAAGGTTGGACGCTGTCCAGTGAGGAAGTCAAATTGAAAGTGGAGGTGGTGGGCGAGGATATTGCTATTCCCTTTGGAATGGCTTTCCTTCCCGATGGCCGGATGTTGGTCACCGACCGACCTGAAAGAAACATGGTTTTGCTCGATACCCATACCGGTCTCAAAACGATAGTCAAAGGCCTTCCTGCCATGGATACGGAAGCGAGTGAAGGGATACTTGATGTTTTCGTGCATCCGGATTTTGTGAAGAACAACCTGATTTTCCTGGCCTATGCAATTCATGATGATCAGGGCAGCAGCCTTGCCATTGAAAGTTTTAAATTGAAAGAGGATAGTTTG
This sequence comes from Bacteroidia bacterium, assembly GCA_043785125.1. GTDB lineage: Bacteria > Bacteroidota > Bacteroidia > Cytophagales > Cyclobacteriaceae > ELB16-189. Next base: position 16,405 of record JAYVXP010000159.1, on the reverse strand, counting down.
TCGCACAGCAAGCGGGTTTTTGTTGCACGACCCTATTTTGAAAAATACAATTACTTTGGATCACGGCTGCTAGTGAAAGACGGTTTCTTGTATATCACTACGGGTGTGAGTAAGAAGTATCAGGATTCGGCGCAACGATTGACCAATGACCAGGGTAAGATTATACGGGTAAAAGAGGACGGCGCGATTCCCGATGATAATCCTTTCATCCATATAAAGGGGGCTCTGCCGGAAATCTATTGTCTCGGAACCCGCAATGCCCAAGGCATGACTTTAAATCCCTATACACGAGAAATATGGATGAATGAACATGGTCCAAAGGGGGGTGACGAGGTGAACATTATCAAATCAGGAGCAAATTACGGATGGCCGGTGATCAGCAATGGCCTTGACTACGATGACACTCCGGTGGGGACAGGGATGGCACATCATGAGGGCATGGAAGACCCGATATACCAATACACTCCATCCATCGCACCTAGTGGAATGGTATTCTATACCGGCGACGCCTTCCCGATGTGGAAGGGAAATCTCTTTATTGGAGCAATGAAATTAAAGCACCTGAACCGTCTTGTAATCAAGGACAATAAAGTGGTTCACGAGGAACGACTTTTGAAAGAATTGGATTACCGGATGAGAAATGTAATTCAAGGCCCCGATGGATTTCTTTATATTGGAGTGGATGGGGGAAGGATTTTGAGAATCAGGCCGGGTTAATCTGCATACTTATGTTTTCTATGAGCCTATGTGTTATGACACCAAATACAACGTAATAACGTTATCTTAATAATTTAAACACATAGAACTTAATTTAAGTCAGCAATATTTTTTTCAAGAACTTTGATCTTCATCTCGGCATCAGCCCGTTTCTTGTGTTCCATTTCCAGCACTTTTGGAGGAGCACCTTTGATAAATTTCTCGTTACCCAATTTCTTATCGATGGCGAGAAGAAACCCCTTGGCGTAGTCCAATTCCTTCTGAATGGCTAATCGTTCCGCAACCTTATCAATTTTTAGGGGGATGAAGAACTCAGATGACCCAACGATAAAGGATGCTCCGCTTCCGGTTTTTTCTTTGTTGAACTCCAGGAGATTGAGATTTGCAATCTTCTTTATAACTGGAGTAAATTCCAAAATTGCCTCGTGATCATGAGAAACAACGACTAAATCCAAAACCTCCTTTGGGGAAAGGCCTTTCGCATTTCTTGTATTTCTGATTTGAGCAATTACTTCAAATCCAGTTGCAGCCCCATCAATTATCTTTGAGTCAAATGGAGCCGCAAATGGCCAGCGGGCGGTAATAATGCAATTCTTCCCGTCACGTAGTCCGAGTTCATGCCATAATTCTTCCGTGATAAACGGCATGAAGGGGTGAAGTAATTTTAAAAGGACTTCAAAGAATTCAATGGTTTTGCTGTAAGTTACCTCGTCGATGGGCTTTCCAAATTCCGGTTTGATGATTTCCAGGTACCAGGCGCAGAAATCATCCCACACCAATTTGTAAACCGTAAGCAAGGCATCCGACATCCGGAACTTGCTAAAATGATCATTCAGCTCGGCGATCGATTGGTTTAGTTTTGCTTCGAACCACTCAATTCCAAGTTGGTTTTCAACGGGCTGAGGTATGGAATCAATAGACCATCCTTTTACAAGGCGAAATGCATTCCAAATCTTGTTGGTAAAATTTCTGCCCTGTTCAACCAGTTTTTCATCGTACAGTAAATCGTTTCCTGCCGGTGAACTAAATAACATTCCTGTCCTAACGGCGTCGGCACCGTGGTTGGCAATCAATTCCAGGGGGTCAGGAGAATTGCCCAGCGACTTTGACATTTTTCTTCCTTGTTTATCCCGAACAATTCCCGTGAGGTAAACATTTTTGAATGGCTGTTGGCCCCTGTATTCATAACCAGAAATGATCATCCTCGCTACCCAGAAAAACAAAATCTCAGGTGCCGTTACCAAATCATTGGTCGGGTAATAATAGTTTAGATCCTTGTTGCCTTGGTTATTTTTTGGGTCTTTGAAAATGGTAGTATCGAATACCGCCATTGGCCAGAGCCAACTTGAGAACCAGGTATCGAGCACATCGGCATCCTGCTTCAAGTCTTCGGATTGGAGATTTGAATTTTTTAGTTGCAGCATGGCCAATGCTTCTTCCCTTGTTTTGGCGACGGCAAGAGATCCGTCCGGAGCATACCACGCTGGTATGCGATGCCCCCACCAGAGTTGTCGTGAAATACACCAATCCCGAACATGGGCCATCCAGTAATGGTAGGTGTTCTTGAATTTGGATGGAATCAACTGGATGGTATCGTCCATCACATTTTTCAATGCGGGCTCCGTGATGGATTTCATTTCCAAAAACCATTGCAGTGACAACCGCGGCTCAATAACCGCATCGGTGCGCTCGGAGAAACCGACGGTGCTTTTATAATCTTCTACTTTGGTGAGATGACCAGCGACTTCAAGGTCTTTGACAATTTCCTTTCTTACTGCAAACCGATCTTTCCCGATATAAAGTTTTGAATTGGCGTTGAGCGTACCGTCTTCATTCAGAATATCAATGCTTTCCAGATGATGCTTTCTGCCCAGTTCATAATCGTTCATGTCATGGGCAGGCGTTACTTTAAGGCAACCAGTTCCAAACTCAGGCGTAACATACTCGTCTTGAATTATGGGAATAGACTTATCAAGCAAGGGAATCAGAACACGTTTCCCTTTTAAATGAAAATAACGCTCATCATCGGGGTGTACACAAACGGCAGCATCGGCAAGAATCGTTTCCGGTCTTGTGGTAGCAATGGTAACAAAACCAGCCTCTCCTTCAATTGAATAATTGATGTAATACAGTTTTGAATTGACTTCGCGGTGAATAACCTCATCATCCGACAAAGCCGTTTTTCCAATGGGGTCCCAGTTCACCATGCGATTGCCGCGATAAATAAGACCCTTCTTGTGAAGATCAATAAACACATCGATTACCGCCTCCGAGTAGTCGGGATCCATCGTAAAGGTGGTGCGATCCCAGTCGCACGAAGCGCCCAGTTTTTTTAATTGTTCAAGTATAATCCCGCCATATTTTTCCTTCCATTCCCATGCAAAGTTCAAAAATTCTTCCCTGGTGAGATCTGATTTTTTGATCCCCTTTTCGCGGAGCATGGCCACCACGCGTGCTTCGGTAGCAATGGATGCATGGTCCGTTCCCGGAACCCAGCAAGCTTCTTTTCCTTCCATCCTGGCCTTGCGTACAAGAATGTCCTGGATGGTATTGTTAAGCATGTGCCCCATGTGTAAAACTCCAGTCACATTGGGAGGGGGGATGACAATGCAATAGGGTTCTTTGTCTGGATTCGGCTCAGAATGAAAAAAACCATTTTCCATCCAGAATCGATACCATTTGTCTTCTACTTCAGCAGGATTGTATTTCGTAGATAAGGGCATAATTCAAAAGCCCGCAAAAATAACCTGATTTAATACATTCCCCAAGGAATCTTTTGCCTTGATTTTGAGCGTTTTCAATTTCAATTCGGCGGTATAGAAATCCGAATGGTCCGTCTTTTTCGTAAATACTAATAATGTCAGGTACAGATTAGTGTACGGGTTGTTTTGTGGTTAGAATGGGGTCTCAGGACCCCATTCTTATTCTCCAGGATGAAGGGTAAAGATTATTCACCCGGTTCCCCAAAAGATTAACCCAACCGAGGGGTAAGTCTTCATAGGTCACCAGCGCAAAACCCCGTTTCCCATCCCCCAGCATCAGGTTATCTTTTCTCAAATAGGTGAGTGCCTGTTCCTTATTTAACGGCACGCTGATAAAGAAATCTTTTTTCAAAGCAATCGACAACGCGCTGGCATGTTCGGGCACTAATTTTTCACGCTTCGATGTTGCTATTGCCGTCCCTTTGTTAATCACCTTTAGTTTTTCAGCAAGCCAGGCGATATCGGATGCGTTCACGGAGGGGATCATTAGCACCAAATCATCCTGAAGAATAAACCGGAAACGGTCGCTTTCCGTGACCCATTCTTTAAGTTGGTCGGTTGTCTTTCCGGAAGGGGAGGCAAATGTAATTTTAGGTTTTGCCCTGCCCGCATTTTCTTCCTGCGTTTTTCGGATGACGGCAAGAAAAAATCCTTCGCCCTTCACCTGATTCGGGAAGAATCGATATCCCGTTATATTTCCTTTCTTTGCCGGTTGAACTCCCCATGCGTCGTCTATTTTCAATTCGACACTTTGTAAATTGTTTTGCTGACCCAGCCAGATCAAGTTGTCCTCATTCTCGTTTTCGTTATAGGTGCAGGTGCAATAAATCAAAACACCATTCTCTTTTAATGCGGGCCATACATCGCTCAATATCCTTCGCTGACGTTGAGCACAGCGTACGACAATTTCAGGAGACCATTCCTGCATGGCGGATAGGTCTTTGCGAAAAAGTCCTTCACCCGAGCAGGGTGCGTCCACAACAATCAAATCAAAGAATCCTGAAAGCCGTTGAAAATCTTCCGGGTCGCTGTTGGACACCACCACATTGGGATATCCCCATTTCTGAATGTTCTCTGACAAAATAGTGGCCCTTGATCGGATCACTTCATTGGTGACTAGCAAGGAATCCAGACTGATGAGGCTGAGCAGGTGAGTCGACTTCCCGGCAGGAGCGGCACAGAGATCGAGCACCCGAAGCGGTTGCGAAAGATCCACCGATTGCTTTACTGCCTGCTCCAGAAACATCGAACTCGCTTCCTGAACGTAATAGGCACCGCCGTGGAAGATAGGGTCTAATGTAAAAACCGGTCGCTGATTCAAATATTTTCCAAATGCAGTCCACGGAATGGCATCTTCGATTGGCGTATTATTTTTAGCAGGATTGATCCGGATGCTGACGGGAGGCTGGGCGTTATGCGCTAAAGTGAATTTCTCCCAATCCAGCAGAGGCGTAAGTCGCATTTGATCTTCAAAGATCGGAGGAAAAGGGAAGCTCATAGGCTTATGAAAGGGGTCCAGGCTTAATATTCTAAATATACGAATTGAGATACCGAATCTTAATCCTGTCAATCCCTAAATCCCGGATATCCTTATTCAGACATTTTACCCGCGATTTATTTTTCAGGGCGGGTCTTGTCATTGTAGGCGATAATCTTTTTTAATATTTCGGTTGCCCTGTCAAATTGCGCGCTTCCGACCAACTTCTTATATTCCGTGGTGAGGTCTTTCACACAGCACCTGGCTTCAATTACGAGTTTTTTTCCGCGGTCGGTCAGAATGAAAATCGTGCTTCGCTTATCGTTTCGGTCGGTTTTTGATTTTATGTATCCTAGTTTTTGAAGCTCTTTGGCCACTTTGCTCATCGCCTGCTTGGTTACCCGTGCGTGGTGAGCTAAATCGTTGTTGTTTGTTCCTTCCAGCGAAATGTTCATCAGCACCGGCATATACACTATTTTAAAGTCAGCATGACCCTGCCGGACCAACCGTTCCAGAGCCCACTCATTAAACTGGTGTTTGAGAATGGAGATCAGTTTGACCCAGTTTCCACTCTTAATGTATTCAGTTTCAATTAGTTTCTTGTCTAAGGAATTCATGGACAGCGTTGTGTTCTGCAAAAATAGTAAAAAAATAATAGTCAACAAAGTTGACTTTAATAGTCAACCTGGTTTACTTTTGGCCCCATAATTTATTTGATCCATGGAAAACACAACCCCGAAGCGTAAAAAACCGCTTTTTTTCATTGTTGGTGCAGTCGCGCTGGTGGCAGCCTTTTTTGGTGTCCGGGCTTTTCTGCATCACATGAAGTATGAAAGCACCGACAATGCCCAGGTCGAATCGCGTGCAGTACCGATCATTGCCCGTATAGCCGGATACATTGACTCGCTGAATATTGACGATTTTGGAAAAGTAACAGCAGGTCAATCCCTTATTAAGATCGACGACAAAGAATATACTCTCGCCGTGGTTCAGTCCCAAGCCGACGTGCTGAATGCCAGGGCCGATATGGCCAATGCGCAAGCTGCGGTAAGTAATGCGGTCGCGAATACAAAAGTTATTCATGCTAATGCCGAAGTACAAGGCAGCCGTCTGGCAAAAGCAAAAACGGATTTGGCCCGCGATGAGGCATTGTATAAAGATGCGGCCATAACGCAAAAACAATTAGACGATAGCCGTTCGGCTTTTGATGCGACGAACAAACAATATAGCGCTAACCTGGAACAGGTAAAATTTGCCGCCACGCAGGTTTCTATTGCTCAAGCACAAATACAAAAAATAAATGCGTTGATTGAAACACGCAAGGCTGCCCTCGACCAGGCTCAGTTGCGGCTCGACTATTGTCGCTTGAATGCACCACTGAATGGGCGCATTGGTAAACTCAATCTGGAAGTAGGTCAATATGTGCAACCGGGACAGTCGTTGTTTACCATTGTGAACGATGACAAGTTCTGGATTGTGGCCAATTTTAAAGAAACCCAACTGGAAAAAATGAAAGAAGGGCAGGAGGTTAATATAAAGCTCGACGGTTATCCTGATCTCAATATCATAGGGAAAGTTTCTTCGTTCAGTCTTGCCACAGGCGCCCGGTTTTCTTTGCTCCCCCCGGACAATTCTACAGGCAACTTTGTCAAAGTGACCCAACGCATCCCGGTGAAAATAACTTTGATCGACGACGCCAACTATAAAAATATTTTGAAGTCGGGCTTGAGTGTGACCGTGGAAGTAAAAATAAATTAAGATGTCGGGGCCAGTTCAGGGTTTTGCGCGGACAATTATTGTCATCACCACGGTGTCTGCGGCCATCATGGAGTTGATTGATACTTCCATTGTCAATGTAGCGCTGGCGCAAATCAGTGGAAATCTGGGAGCGACGATTGAAGACACCGCATGGGTTATTACTTCTTATGCTATCGCCAACGTAATCATTATTCCGCTGACGGGCTTCTTTGCCAAATTGTTTGGTAGAAAGCGATATTACATTGGCTCCATTATTCTCTTCACGATCGCGTCATACATGTGCGGACAGGCGGGTAGTTTGGTAACCCTGATTCTGTGGCGATTCATTCAGGGAATTGGTGGTGGCGCATTGCTCTCCACATCTCAGGGAATTTTGTTTGATGCCTTTGAGCCAGAGAAGAGGGCTATTGCAGGTGGTATGTTTGGTATGGGCATTGTTTTAGGTCCCACCATCGGGCCCATTCTGGGTGGGGTGATTGTTGATAATTATTCCTGGCCGCTTATTTTTAATATTAACGTCCCTTTTGGAATTGTTGCCACCCTTCTCACCTGGCGTTTTGTCGGAGAAACGGAGGAAGAGAAAAACCCCCTTCGCGTAAAACCAAAGATAGACTTTTTGGGAATTGCTTTGCTCGCTGTGGGCATTGGCAGCCTCCAGTTTGTGCTGGAGCGCGGCCAGTCGGACGATTGGTTTGAAGATCGCACGATTGTGATCTTGAGTTGTGTTTCCGCTTTTGGCTTGATCTCTTTTGTTTACCGCCAGCTTACCCAAAGTCAGCCGCTGATACAATTGAGTTTGTTGAAGAATCGAAATCTGGCCGCCAGCAATATCCTCACATTTGCCGTGGGCTTTGGTTTGTTTGGTTCCGTTTTTATCTTTCCGGTACTGGTGCAGCGGGTGTTGGGCTATACGCCTACCGACGCAGGATTCGGGCTAGTGCCGAGCGCCCTGGTCGCCATTTTTGTCATGCCGATTATTGGCAAAACCGTTTCATCCGGAACCCCTCCTCTATTTTACGTTGTCTTCGGTTTTCTCTTTTTTATCCTGCATGGGTACACTTCATTTCTCGCCAATCCGGATGCGGGGCTTTCCTTCTTTTTCTGGCCGCAGATTTTTCGCGGTTTGGGAACCGCCTGTCTCATGGTGCCCCTGATCAATCAGGCTGTCGTCGGACTCACCCCGCAGCAGATGCCTTCCGGTATTGCTTTGACCAACATGATCCGGCAATTGGGTGGTGCATTTGGTATTGCTGTGATGAACACCTTTGTCACCAACCGCTATGCCACACACCGAAGCGATCTGGTAAGCAATCTCCAGATGAATGATCCGAACTTGATTCAGCGCCTTGCACAATATAAGGCCGGTGCAATTCAAGGTGGAATCAACACCTTTTCTTCAACCGAGGCGAGTTACAGGATATTGGATCTGGCGGTCACGAAACAAAGCTATCTGCAGGCCTACCTCGACGGTTTTTTACTCATCTCCATTTTTTTTATTTGTGCCATACCTTTTCTGTTCTTATTACGAACTAAAACAATGGACAAAGCAACATTGCAAAAAATTCAGGAAGAAAGTCACTAATTTATTGTTATGAGAAAGATCATTATTGCCACAATGCTGGTCATGACCGGACAGAAGATACAAGCGCAAACCAATTCTGAATTAAACGTTTTGATCCGGGGGTCATTTAATTATTTCCCGAGGATCAAGGAACTGGACAAAACAGCAGAGCTTGGCGAAATGCAGATTGACATCGCCCGAACCAACTATCTGCCTGCGCTCACGGGTGTTGGATCGTACACTTATGTGAATCCGATCAGTCAGAAGGAATTCCCGGTCGGCCCCAACGAAACACAGCTGCTCCGATTTCAGCCCTTTAATAATTATAACCTGAATATCGGTTTGACACAGATTCTTTGGGATTTTGGCAAAACAAAAGCCCAGGTTGAAAAAGCAAAGACACAATTATTGACTTCTCAACAGAATATTGAGTCGGCTAAAATTCAATTGGCGACGCAAGTTGCAGGTATTTACTATTCGATGATCTACCTGAAACGTGCGGCCCAGGTTCAGGATTCTGTTATTTCGTTTTATAATGAAAACCTGAAAATTGTCGACGGTAAAGTCAAGCAAGGCGACGCCCTGCAAATTGATTTGTCAACCATCCGAAACAACATTGACCAGGAGAAAAACCGCAAAGTGGAGTTTCTACGACTCTATGAAAGACAAGTGGCGCTCATGCGTTATACAACGGGCCAATCCACAGAGCCCAGTATTAACCAATTCGATTTCAAGGCACCCGCGACCGGAGATATTGCCAACAATCCGGATGTACTGGCTGCAGAAGACCGAATCGCCTCGGCACGTTCGGATATGAAACTGGCACAGAGTAATCGCCTGCCAACGCTGAATCTGCAAGGAGGAGCCGGATTTAAAAATGGTTACCAGCCCGACATTAACGCATTCCGTTTTAATTATCTCGCAGGCGTTTCACTCGGCGTGCCAATTTTTCAGGGTGGTAAAATCAACAAAAATGTGCTGCTCGCTTCCAAGACGGCGGAACTGAATGAGATTTCCAAAACGATCTTGACCTCCACGCTTCAGAAAGATCTGGAATCCAATCAATCGGATCTAAAAGCCTATGAGGAACAAATAAAAAATGCGGAAAGTCAGATTAGTTTGTCAGGCGAAACCGTGAGGCTGACGGAAGTGCGTTACCGTCAGGGGGTAGTTACCTACCTTGATTTGATTAATGCCTCCACCAATATGCAGCGCGCCAACCTAAACAAGTTGCAATATGAATACCAGCGTACGCTGGCGCAGTTGGAGTTATGCCGGTTGCTCGGGGTGAGATTCTGGCAGGAGTGAACGCTCATCTTGTCCGCTCAGCTCCGCCTTAAAAGGCGGAGTTATGAGGATGTGGATTTTAGTTCTGACTGGGCTGCGAGTTGGTTCGCGTCTCGGTGCTCTCAGCTCGGCCTTAAAAGGCGGAGTTAGGAGGCGGAGTTATGAGGTTGGGGGCCATAACTCCGCTATTTATGGCGGAGTTTGTGGTCAGCAAAATATAAGCGGCTTTAGCCGTGACCTTCGAGGTTGTATCGTCTCATCAGCTCTACATATTCCTCTTCAAAGGTAACTTTCCGATGGTGTTCTTCCTGGTTTTGAATATATGCTCTTACCCTGGGAATCGCGGACTCACTAACCGAAACACCATAATATTCGTCGGCCCATTCAAACTTTGACTTAGTCAAATTGTTTTTGTTAATCCAGAAGGATGATTCCCCCTTGATTAAGTTTATGGCTTTGGACAAGTTCATATCTGCGTTCAGTCTGAAAAGACAATGGAGATGATCGAAATATCCATTCAATGAATCAATATATATTGATTTCGCCCGAGCGTTGGTTTTGATGTGGTCTATGACTTTGTATCGTAGCCCGTCCACCAGAAAAGGATGACGATTTTTTGTTCCCCAAACAGCGTGAATCAGTACTTTTACAAAGGGCATGTATTTATTTTAAGTTTGTTGTAATTTGGATTATTTCCTGCCTCCGCTTCAATGCCGTCGTCTTGATCAAATATCTCCATTTGGAATGCCGAATATTGGCTGACAATAAACTTTGTCAGGAAATCCGTTGTATCAGACTGGGATTCTTGCAATGGGTATCTCATCGATCATCCAAATCACTAACTTGGAGCATGACAGACAACGATCTCATCATCCCGGCAAATGACCCCAAACTCAAATCGTGGGTTGAAGTTGCGAAGGATTCCGATTTTCCAATTCAAAACCTTCCTTTTGGAATCTTTAAAACGCGCTACCTCTCACCGGTAGCGGGTGTTGCAATTGGTGATTACGTCCTGGATCTGGTCTATCTGCACGAGCATGGGTTTCTCTATAACCTTGAACTTCCGCCGGGAATCTTTAATCAGAAATACCTTAACGATTTTCTTGCGCTTGGGAAAAAAAAGGGGAGAGAAGTGCGCAATAGGATTTCTGAATTATTGCGGCATGACAACGATGAGTTGAAAGGCAACCTGCAGGCACGCGAGATGGCATTGTTTCCGATGACGGAAGTACAAATGCTCATGCCGGTTCAAATTCCAAATTATACTGACTTTTATAGTAGTGAAGAACATGCGTTTAATGTTGGCTCGCTGTTCCGCGACCCGAAAAACGCATTACTGCCAAACTGGAAACATTTGCCGGTGGGCTATCATGGACGAGCATCTTCGATCGTTATTTCAGGAACGTCCATTCATCGTCCGAAAGGACAAATCAAACCCACCGACACCGATGTACCCGTTTTTGGAATAACCCAAAAACTTGATTTTGAATTGGAAGTAGCTTTTATTACCTGCATGAATACAAAGCTGGGATCTTCGATCTCAACTGAGGAAGCCGAACACCATATTTTTGGGTTCGTACTTTTTAATGACTGGTCAGCACGCGACATCCAGCAGTGGGAATACGTTCCCCTCGGACCCTTTTTAGGGAAAAATTTTGGATCGGTAATTTCGCCCTGGATCGTAACATTAGATGCGCTCGAACCTTTTCGGATAGAAGGGCCACGTCAGGAACCTGCAGTGCTTCCTTATCTGAGAGTGGATGGAAAAAGGAATTTTGATTTGAAGCTGGAGGTGTTGATCCAACCGGAAAATGCGGGGGCGATTACGGTATCCAGGTCCAATTCCAAATACCTGTATTGGAATGTAAACCAGCAATTGGCTCACCAGACTGTGAACGGTTGTAATACACAGGTGGGAGATATCTATGCCTCAGGAACGATCAGTGGTCCCACCCCAGATTCGCTTGGATCAATGCTTGAACTAAGCTGGAATGGTCAGCGACCGCTGCGCATGGCCGATGGATCGGAGCGAAAATTTATTGAGGACGGTGATACTGTTGTAATGGTAGGTTATGCGGAAAAAGACGGCATAAGAATTGGGTTTGGCGAATGTCGGAGCAAAATTTTGCCGGCAAACTAAATTTGTGGATTGGTCAGAACCACTTCCATGGCAAGAAAATATGGTAACAATTGACCCCAAAGAAACACCTTTAGCGGAGATGTCAGTCCTTATGCAAGGGGTAGTGGCCCCTCGTCCTATTGCGCTGGCGAGTACGGTGGATGCGGCGGGCGCGATTAACTTAAGCCCCTTTAGTTTTTTCAATATGTTTAGCATGCGTCCGCCGATTCTTGTTTTTTCTCCTTCACGAAGGGGAAGAAACAATACGACAAAGGACACGTATGAAAATATTCTCGAGGTTCCGGAAGTAGTGATCAATATCGTAAGCTTCAATATGGTAGAGCAGGTGTCGCTGGCAAGTGTTGAATACCCCAAAGGTGTTAATGAATTTGTCAAGTCTGGACTCACCCCTGTGCCTTCTCAGCGGGTCAGGCCGCCCCGCGTTGCAGAATCTCCTGCGTCTTTTGAATGCCTGGTAAAGCAAGTCATTCCGTTGGGCGACCTGGGTGGCGCAGGGAACCTGGTGATTTGTGAAGTAGTGCTAGCACACTTCAAGCAAGAAATCGTGGATGACCGGGGGAGGGTTGATCCTCAGAGACTCGATGCGGTGGCTCGCATGGGCAATGATTATTATTGCAGAGCGCATGGAGAAAATGTATTCGTCGTGCCCAAACCCATCAGTCAACAGGTGGTTGGATATGATCGGATTCCCGAGCGCATAAGGAACAGCACGATCTTGACTGGAAATGACCTGGGCCGGCTGGGAAATGTGGAGCGAATTCCGGAAGTTAGCCCTGATGATCCCATCACAAAAAACCCGCTGGTCCAACTTGCCATGGCTGAAGGCGAGGCGTCAGTAGGTCGACTTGCAAAACAAATGCTGAGCAACGGCCAAACTGAAGAAGCCTGGAAAGTCTTGCTTTTATTTTTCGTGATAAACAAAAAACAGGATTGAGTATGAAGCGAAATTGGATATTACTGTTTGTCTTTTCAGTGTCGGTAACGGTTTTTGGGCAAAACGAGACGACGGAATACACGACCTGGATTAAGAAGGGTGATTCCCTTTATGACAAGAAGGACTACAAGGCTTCTGCCAGTGCGTATTCAACAGCCTTCAGGAAAAATACATGGAATGCGGCTATGCCCGACCGATATAATGCAGCGTGTTCGTGGGCTCTTGCCGGATTCACGGATAGCGCTTTTTTCCAGTTGGACCGCGCGGCTAACGTTGGAGGCTATTCGAATTATGGCCACATCACGACCGATACCGACTTGATGACGTTGCACAATGATCCCAGATGGCAATCATTACTTGAGGTGATAAAGCAGAACAAGGCGAAGGCTGAAGTAAATTACAACCAGCCGCTTGTCCATCAATTGGATAGCATTTATGTTGATGATCAGAAATACCGTCAAATGATCGGTGGTATTGAAAAGAAGTTTGGTTGGGAATCGCCGGAAATGAAAGACCTCTGGAAGATCATCAGTAAAAAAGACTCCATTGATTTGATTCAGGTGACAAAAATCCTGGACCAATACGGATGGCTCGGGCCGGATGTAATCGGTGGTCAGGGGAATGTGACTTTATTTCTGGTTATTCAGCACTCCGATCAGAAAACTCAGGAAAAATATTTGCCGATGATGCGGTCCGCTGTGAAAAACGGCAAGGCTCAGGGGAGCAATCTTGCCTTGCTGGAAGATCGCATTGCTCTGGCGCAGGGAAAGAAGCAGATCTATGGAAGCCAGATTCACAAGGATAATAAGACCGGTAAGTATTTTGTGGCACCCATCGAAGATGAGGCCAATGTTAACAAGCGCAGGGTGAAAGTTGGACTGGGTCCGTTGGAGGAGTATGCCCGGCAATGGGATATTGATTATAAACTGCCAGTTAAGTGATTGCTCCAAAGGCCAGGATTTAGCAGTGGATGGCGGATATTCTCAAGCCACCAGGATACTCTCCACGAATTTTTTGGATACGGAAACCTCCGTGTCCTTGCCGATGGTCAGGTTCATAGAACCGTCGAATTCAATCTTTGATTTTACTTTCAATTTTGTTCCGATGCCGATATTTAACTGAAGCAGGTATTGAAGAAATGCAGTGGAGGTATCTTTTACGCCCAACACCTGGCACGTTTTTCCAGGATCAATTTCGGCTAATGTTTTCTTTGGAATCCGCGGCATCTGCCCATCTGAGTTAGGAATCGGATCTCCATGGGGATCGTATTCAGGGAAACCCAGAAATTTATCCAGGCGATCGGCCAGGTCATCATGCTGGATGTGCTCCAGCTGCTCGGCCATCTCGTGGATCTCATCCCAATGGTAGCCCAGCTTATCGTGCAAGAAAACTTCCCAGAGCCGATGCTTCCGTACGATGAGCAAGGCTGCTTTTAAGCCCTTCTCCGTCAACTTGGCGCCCCTGGTTTTGTCGTATTGAATTAATTTTTTTTCGACCAGCTTCTTGATCATATCAATGACGGAGGCGGGGTTGTTACCCAGCGCTTCGGCGATGGTGGTGGCGCTGGCCTTGTCTTGTCCCTGACGGCCAATGTGAAAAATGGTTTTCAGATAATTTTCTTCCGACAACGTCTGCTTCATGGAAAATGGATTGCCTCAAAGATAGGAAAAGAGAACGCTCGTAAAGTCTCATGCGCAGGATTAGTTCAGCGGACCGGGTTCAGCTATGCATACTCAGCGATTTGAAACTGAAACTGGATAAGGATATTTATTAGGTAAGACTAATATTTTAAATATGATATATCTAATAAAATAAGTTATTATTGCCAAGTAATGACCCTCGTACGATCCCCCTTGCTTTTTCTTCTTTCCCTGCTGGCGTTCAGCGTTTCAGCCCAGAACCGTATTATCACTGGGCACGTAAAGGACGCATCAACCCGACAGGGGCTTCCCTTTTGCAATGTGATTTTGCTCCATTCCCTCCACGGAACCAACACCAACGCCAACGGGTACTTCAGAATTGCTGTTTCCGGAGGCGGCCCCGAGGCATTGATTGTTTCCTATGTAGGCTATGAAAGTGATACGCTGATTGTATTGGCAACGCAGTGGGCGATAACCCTCTATCTGGTTCCTGCCAGGGCAACATTAAATGAAGTGGTGTTCACTGGAGTTTCACGAATTACATCAATAAAGGAAAACCCCATATCCATTGTCGGTGTGTCGGTTGCAGATATGGAGAAAACCATGGCGAGCAACATTATTGACGTGCTGGTGAGCCATGTTCCGGGTTTGCATGCGGTAAAAACAGGACCCAATATTTCAAAGCCTTTTATCCGGGGACTTGGGTATAATCGCGTGCTGACTTTGTACGATGGGATTCGGCAGGAAGGGCAGCAGTGGGGTGATGAACACGGAATAGAAGTGGATGCCTACAACATAGAAAGGGCAGAGGTAATTAAAGGCCCTGCCAGTTTGATGTATGGATCTGATGCGGTGGCGGGAGTGGTGAGTTTATTTCCTGCTTTTCAGCGCCAACGGGATGGAAAGGTGAGGGGAAAGTTTGCTTCAGAATATCAAAGTAATAACGGCCTGATCGGCGACGGACTTCAGTTGGGCTGCGGATGGAGTCATTGGGTCATCAACGCCGGTGGCTCGTATCGGAGAGCAAAAAATTACGCTAATCGCATTGATGGTGCGGTTTACAATACCGGATTTGAAGAAAAGAATGCTTCGTTTTTGATTGGGTACACAAACAAGATAGGGAATTCGAATTTGAATTTTACCCTCTATGACAACCGGCAGGGGATTCCAGACGGTAGCCGCGATTCACTGACCAGAAAATTCACGAGACAGGCGGATGAATTTCCTGCCGACCAGATAAAAGCCAGACCAATTGTCCATGATCAGGAATTGAATTCTTATCAACTCAGTCCTCTCCATCAACATATCCAGCACTACCGGATTTACAGCAATCACCATTACTCCATCGGCAATGGCGATATCGATGCCTTGTTGGGTTTTCAACAAAATATCCGCAGAGAATACAATCATCCGCTCAGTACAAGCCAGGCTGGATTGTATGTTCGGCTCAACACCCTGAACTACGGTGTGCGTTATAACCTTCCTGAGTTGCGGGCCTTCCAGATTACCGTGGGACTCAATGGGATGGTTCAATTCAACCGCAATAGAGACGGCACTGATTTCCCAATTCCCGACTATACCTTATTCGATGTGGGTTCCTACGTTTTCACAAAATGGAAACATCAGCGATGGACGGTAAGTGGTGGAGGGCGTTATGATTTCCGGCAACTTGGAGGAAATGACTTTTATATAAGGCAAAATCCCAGCACAGGATGGATGGAACACGTCGGGAACACCATCGGATCCACGCTGCAATATCCAACGCTCCACAAAAAATATGGCGGCGCATCATGGAGCGTAGGATCAACGTTTCAATTGAATGAACACATCGGATTGAAAGCCAACATAGCCCAGGGTTACCGGGCACCGGGTATTACAGAAATAGCCTCAGCTGGTTTGGATCCGGGTGCCCACATTATGTATCTGGGGAACAGGAATTTTACACCGGAATTTAACCTGCAGGAGGACCTTGGCGTCAGCGGGACTTTCAAAAACGTTACAGCGTCACTGAGTATTTTTAACAATACAGTGCGCCACTTCATTTACCTCGCTCAGGTAGTTGACCAGCAAGGGCATCCCGTTGTAATGGATGGAGGAAACAAAGTTTTTCAATATCAGCAAGCCTCCGC